>NZ_CP101751.1:2823108-3136787 GCF_024496085.1 Flavobacterium cerinum
CAATAAAAATCGTTCCTGCCGCGGACTTTTATTTAAGTATTCCGGTTGTAATTCTTTGTATAAATGATAATTGATATGCTGTTTTTGTAATTCCGTATAAGTTGCTGTAAGTTTTTGCCAATTACCGTTTTTGTCCCATACAGGATACTCATTATAAGCGGTCCAAATAATATGAAATAGTTGCTTTTTTTCCATCGTTTGTAGCCTTACATCGGTTATTTATTTTCCGAATATTTTGTTTAATAAAACGCCAATTTTGGATTTACCGCTTTGTTCGCTGTAATAGGGTGCCGGAATATTAATTTCACTGGTATCATTTGTCAGTTTTTTAATTCCGTCAAATAAAGGTTCTCCGGCTTTTGGGATTGGAGTGACTTCTGTTAAAGGATAAAATTTGTCGTAGGCATCCATTCCAACCGGATAGTTTGTTCTTTCCAGCCAAAATGGTTCTAATAAATCCGGTCGTGGCTCCTGGTGAATTCTAGTATCAAAACTTTGTCTTGCTTTTTGAATAAAATCTTCATCCCAATTCGAACTTGCTCTTTCAAAATAGCGTAAACTTTTTGCAGGAATGTGAAGCAAAAAAATTTGCGTTTTACCGTTTAATTTATAAACATCAAGAATTTTGAAATAGCTGTTAAGGTTGATCGCACAATGACCAAACCTTTCGTTGTCCGGGTTTATTTCATACAGTTTTGCGGCTTTTGCAGATGCAATTAAAAAGCGGGTATTAAATTTAATACCGCCGCCTAAACAGCTGACATCAAGAAAATATCCGTTTCGGATTAACAGATCTTTTTTGAATTTTTCTGCTACAGAAGGTTCTAAATCACAATCTTTATAATATAATGTGGCACCCGGATAGGTCCAGTTTATTATTTCCTCATAGTTTTCAAGAATTCCGTCTTCTATCTCTGCCATATTTGTTACGTTTTGTTTGTCAATATCTTGGATTATTTGTCTTTGTAAAGTTCTATTTTGGTTAATAACCTATCGGCTAAATAATCATTGCCTTCTTTTAAATAATCATAAATGATTTTGGCTTCCTGAAGGTATTTTTCCTTTTTCGATTGGTTCCAATAGTAAGGAGGCGCATATAAGTTACAAATCCGATCGGCCATTTTTACCGCCCAGATTTCTTTTGGTTGTGCTTTTATCCGATTTAAACTATCGATCATTTGAAGTTCTTTTGCAAGGGCTGTATTTTTTGTCAAAGCTTGTACACCGTCCAGTACCTGTTTACCGTAGTCTTTTTCCAAATCGTCGCTACTAAGATTGGTATCTTCCAAAGTATCGTGTAAAAAAGCGCATTTTACGGCAAGCGCTATGTCAAAATCCAACGTATTTTTTGAGGCGTTTATGATTTCAAATACAACACTACCGATATGATTGATGTATTCTATTTTTTCGCCTTTAGTTTGCCCGCCATAAGTTTGTCCGTTATGTAGAAGGCTTACTTTTTGCCATAAATCCTGTAAATCATCAATAGTAAATGTATCGTTCATTTGAAGGTATATTCTGGTTTAATATGGGTATTTCTTTGGGTTGTACTTTTGCAGGTTAAATATATAGGAAATTATTTACAAATAAAAATCTTTTATTTTCCGGTTATTCCTTTTGCCAAAGATATCCGACGCCGATATATTCGATTTCTTTTTTAGCGAAAAACGTTTCGTAAACGTTATCTTCTTCCCGAATACAGGCTAGATCATCTATAATTCTTTGTTTCTCAAAATACCATTCTTTCCAGGTATTCAGGTTGGTCCAACGAATCGTTGTATCGAAATGCTCGACTTGAATACCTTTTTCCCAGCCACTACACGAAGGAACGCCACAGCAACATGAAAATATAAAATATTCACCATCCTGTTGCATGCTATTGAGCAGTTCGGTAGGATCAATAATATCACTTTCCGCATAAGGTTTTTCAGTGTTTATCCGTATTTCAAATTTTCCCTGCATATACACCTCATTCTCATCATATATCGATTGAGAAGCTGTAACGACCAGCTCTGCACAAATGCTATCGTATATTTGTGCATCCAGCCAATTGGTTAGTTGTGTCAATTTCTCCGGTGTAATATGACTTTTGTAATTTAAAAGCTGCTGTACTAACTCCTGATAGTCTTCTACATCGTAATATCGCTCTTTGGGATCTTCACCTTCTTTAATTATTTCGTCATGACGTAGTATCATTTCATTTGCTTTTTCAACATAAAAATCGGCAAGGAGCTGTTTGGAATCAGCATAGTTGTCGACTACATATTCTTCAAAAAGGCAATTCCAATGCGTAAAGTTCCGGGTACTTCTGAAATTTAATGTTCCATTTATAATTTCATACCGACTGATTATGTCATCCCAAAGTACATAAAATAAGGCATCTTCCAAATAGGTGGCCATGGTAGTAAAAAATTCATTGAAATCGCTACCAAAGCCGGACTTGCTGCCACTTTGTATTGCTATATAGATACCGGGTTCGTAGAAATCGATTATCCGGTCTGTTGCAAAAAGAGAAATTCGCTGGATTTTCCCGTCTTCTGAGTTTATGATAAACGTATTGGAAAAAATACCTTGTACATGGGTATCGTTTCCTTGATTGACGATGGTATATTCTTTTAAAAAAGCAGCTTCTTTATTTTTACGAACCCGTAAAATAGTACCGGAATTAATAATTCTTGGTTTAAGCTGATACAGATCGTTTGTTATTCCCATTTTTTGATTTTAAATTAGGGTAGTCCAATACTTTTTCCGAAGAATCGTTCACGTGCCATATCGTACGTAAGCTTTTCCTTTTTGATGATCCAGGCGATTTCAAATAAACCGGTTAGGTTGGACATTGCTAAGAATCGGGTAGGTTCTTCCATTGAACAATAAAATTCTGCTCGTTCCGAAACAGCGTAGCCTTTACCATTATCGGTTAAAGTAGTTATAACAATAGTCTTGGCATCATCACCGGACATTCCGAACTCGGTATCCCATTTCCATCGTAGGTTGTCTGTTCCGCCAACTAAAATAACATTTTTGTCAATATCGATCCAATTGACTACAAGATGTGTAAGTGATTCACTCATTTTATTTTGTATTATGCTTACTAGCAGGTCGTTTCTTCAGTTTAATTTAATCGTAACTCACTATCTGAGCGTTTAACCAATCTTCTAAGGCTTTAAATTCCTCCGGAACAATAATACTGCTATAATTTGAAAGGCTATCCAGCAGCGCTTCATATTCGTCGCGATCAAAAAATTCGTTTGGCTTATCACCACTTTTAATCATTTGAATATGATATAATTTTAGATCCTCTACCTGTTCTATATAAAACCCGGCAAGAAGCTGTTTGGAATCGGCATAATTTTCTTCCAGATAGGTGCCGAAATTATACTGCCAACGATCGAAATTGACCTGACATTTGAAAGATAAGATTCCGTCTGTAATCGCATATCGGTAAATTATATCTTCCGGGATTACATAAAACAAAGCATCTTCTAAATAAGGAGCCATTGTGTTTAGAAATGCATTGAAATCACTTTCAAAGCCATGTTTAGAATCACTTTTAAGGTGTACATAAATACCAGGTTCCTTAAAATCAGTTATTTTATCATCGATATAAAGTCGCAATATGCTCACTTTACCGTCCGGAGTGTTGGTTACAAATGTATTTTCAAAAATTTTAAGTTCGTTTCCAATCGTATTGGTTTCAGCAACGCCATATTTTTCTGAAAAGAGCATTTCTTTGTCTTTACGAACCCGTAAGACAGCACCATAATTTATGACTGTTGGTTTTAGTTGGTATACGGAGTGTAATGTTCCCATTTGTTTGTAATTGGAATTACAAACATATTGTATTATTTCATTTTTTTGTGAAATTTTTTAAAATATTCGTTTTCGTACGATTACTGAAAATAGAAGTGGTATTCTCTACGTTAATTAAAAATGAAACTTAAAAAGGTATTCGGTTACCTAAAATAGGTAAGACGTGAAATTAGTGTAGTATCCTGATATCACGGATTACAAATCCGCAATATCAGATTTGTAATCCGGTTATAGGCTGGGATAAGGTCTTTTTTATTTGATCAATCTTTTTTGCAGAAAGGATGCGGCATCATTAAATTCCCAGTTATCAATAGAAGCGGAATAGTCGGTTCCGGCATAAATAGCGATAGTGTTCTCTTTTTTGCCCAAAACCGTTTGACTCCAAAAATCGAAATAGTCAAAATAAAATACATTGATACTATCCGGTTGGTGTTTTACTTTATTGCCCTCAGCAAATAAATGAACAGCCGGCGGAATAAGTGTTCGTATTCCGGAATCAGGAAATTCGATAGCCGATTCACCATAGAATACAAATTCTTTTACTTTATCGGAATCCGACATCCGATTATTAAAAGCGGGTTCCTCAAAATCCAATCCGATCATAGCATGAAACTCATCCCGGACTTCATCTTCGTATTCTTCATTTTTGATCATATCGGCATAACTCAAATTCTCCGGATCGACATCAAACTGATCCCAGTCAACGATTTCATCTTTATCATATTCCTCCCAAACCTGACTCGGATTGATGTAACGGAATTCAAATCCGTCAAAACACTGATAAAAGGATGCTAATTCCGGATCAATCTCTTTGTTGAACAGTTGTTTGTATTGTGCTGCCAACATTTGTGCGTTTTCTTCGGATCCTTTTGGGATATATAAATGAGTGATAAACAGATTCGGATCCTGGATGATATTTTTAATTTTGTCGTAAACACGCTGTCCTAAATTCTCGAATTTACTGCCTTGTATCCCTTTGCAATCTTTTAAGTATGCTATTTGATCTAATAAATCGCTATTCATATTTTCAATATTAATTGGTTATAATGGTTTCAGATTTTGTGTTTTTATGAATAAATCAATATGTGAAAAATGCTATTATTGAAGTTTAAGTAAAGCTATATATTATATTGCTTACAAGTGTTTTACCTTATTCTGTCGGAGTATTGCTCTAGTATTAACTCAATTATCGGAACAAATAATGCGATAGCGTCAGTAGGAACTCTCCATGTATATTCTATGTTTTTATTAGCCAAAAGGATGCCTAATTTCCATTCGGAACCGTCCAAAACGATAGCTTTTTCATTCCGTATACTTTCGGGTAATGCTGTTTGTTCCAGCTTTAATAATTGCTCTTTTAGCAGTGCAATATCGGTTTCAGAAACGATTTTTTCCTCTGTTATGATTCGAAGTCGGTCCAGATTGTAAATCCCGCCGGTCCATTGTGAAAAGTTGTATTCAGTGTCCCACTGTCTGAATCCTGAGCGGATCGTTCCGTCCGGGGCTTCAACTATAATTATTTTATACGGAAATCCGCCAATTAACGGAAGTCGAGTAAAATAGGCTAGGATTTTTTCTCCGTCTTTTAAATCAAAGTTTTCAACTTCAATTTCGCCTGCACGGATTACAGCCATTTCATCATTTGTAAGTCGTTCCATATTGTTCTGATTAGCTCTATGCCCGAAGTTTGATAGGATTGGTAGTAACGTTTTCGGTCGGGAAAGTAAACCTTAATCGAAAAGCAACTATTGTTTGCAACATTTTTTATTGTGCTTTCCAGTTAAATTTAGTCATTTTATTTGTCAACTTTTGATCAACAATTTCAATGTCTAATTTTCCGTTTTCTTTTGTTACTATAATCATGCAACCTCTTTCTAAAATTCCACTTTCATTAAATTCAAGTTCTTTTATTTTTACGGATTGGGTTATGCCGTTAAAATCGGTTTCCTGTTTAAAAGGTTCTCCGGTATGTCCGTAAAAGTGGTAATGAAAAATAACCTGGTCTAATACCGTTCTGATTTCGGACATACCGTAGCCTCTTTGACCGCTATCATCTTTATCGTGTGTAATTAAGACGTCAAAAATATCTTTTGTTTTCAGCAGTTTTTTAATTTCCGTTCTTTCATAGTCTTGAATAAACCGCTTTTCGGTTCTTCCTTTCCGGTCACCGATTCGACCGATACCAACAAAAGACAGTGTTTCATTTTCGATTACCAGTTCTTGTTTTAAGCCCGATTTGCAAACAAATACCCTTTTGTAAATATCAATCGGGAATAGGCTGTCTTGATCATTTTCCTTTTCCAGATGGTCTAAAAAGTCATGGTCTTCGTGATTACCACGGACACAAATCATATTGATATTCAGATAGTCTAAAAATGACTTTATTTCTTGATTCTCTTTTGTAAAGTCGTCAAAAAAACCTAGTTCATCTCGGTCATATTGGGCGTGTTTTATAGTCGCTTTATCTAAATTTTCAAGATCAGGATAAGCACCGATATCTCCGCATTGCAAAATGAAATCAATCTTATTCCCGGTTTCTTTCTGGTATAAATCAACTAATTTGAAAGGCAACAATATTTTACCGTGTATGTCTGAAAAAAGGGCAACTCTCATAATTTATGGGCGTCTATTTCGAATTGGCACTATCATTTCCGGTTTTGTCTTCGGATGGGTTAGCGAGTGCAAGTATTTTAAACTTTATGTTCTTAAATTTAAAGGGTTGCCATAAAAATTAGTTTTCGATCTTAATCTCAAACATTTTATCCCAGTTTTTACCGGTTACAAAAATGGTTTTTGTTTTCGGATTGTATGCGATTCCGTTTAAAACATCAAGATCCGGATGTGCCGTTACTTTCGACTTCAGATCGCTTAGGTTGATAATGGCTTCAACGGCACCGCTTTTCGGATCGATAATCGCGATTGCATCTTTTGTATAGATATTGGCATAAATTTTTCCGTCAATCCATTCCATTTCGTTTACCGCTTTAATTTTCGAACCGGCTGTATATACATTGATATAGTCGACTTCCTTAAAGTTTTCAGGATTTACAAACCAGATTTTTTCAGTTCCGTCCGACATAAAAAGGTTTTTACCGTCGTTCGATAATCCCCATCCTTCCATTTGTTTAAAGTAAGGGAAGGTCTTTTCTTTAGCAAAAGTATCTGCATTATAAACGTAGGCTTCGTTATTCTGGTAGGTAAGTTGGTATACTTTGTTGTTTAATATCGTAGCGCCCTCACCGAATACGGTTTGCGGTAATTCTACAATTTTATACACTTTTCCGGTTTTATAATCGGTTTTACGTAAACTCGATGTACCTCGTAATCCTGTTCCGTTTCCGGCGCCGTTTCCGGTACTCTCTATTAAAGTATCACGATAAAATTCCAATCCCTGTGTATAGGCTTTAATATCGTGAGGGTAGGTGTTTAGTATTTTATAACTTAATAATTTGGGTTGAATATCCGAAACTAACTCGATTCGACCGGTAGCTTCATTGGTGTTTCCTTCAAAATAAACCAATGCTTTAATATTTTGATAACCTAATTTTTGATCTTTTAAGGCAAAAACGAATTTTTGGTTGCCTTTGATGCTACCCACTTTTTTATCATTGATGTAATAAATAATTGAGTCGATTGTTTTGTTTTCGGCACTTTTTACAGCCAATGCCAGGCTTTCTTTAGGCTGATATACCTCTTTTAGGTCAGTTGTATCGAGGCTAAATAAAATTTCTTCATTTTTTTTTCCGTTGTCACAAGAGAAGAAAAAAGAGCTTAATAAAATGAATGCGAATGCATTATACTTTTTCATGGTTATTAAAATTGGTTATCACAATATACGATTGTATTTTATATCTCACAATTGCCTTGCAAAAATATAAAAAGATTGTATATTTGCACCGGCAAGTCCTACACGACCAGCTCCTGCAGACTCCTCCAGGGTGGGAACGCAGCAAAGGTATGTGGTTGTAGCGGTGCGATGTAGGTCGCTTGCCATTTTTTTTAGATCTCCTTTTTGGGAGATTTTTTTGTTTCAGGACCTTTTGTAACGGTTTTCTTCTTTATTTTAGCAAACACAAATTTAGAATCCAATATATGGGAAAAGTGGTTTTAATTACCGGAGGCTCATCGGGCATAGGAAAAGCTATCGGTGAGTTGTTATTCCAAAAAGGATATACGGTTTACGGAACCAGTCGGAATCCGGAAAAAGTACAGCAAACGATTTTTCCGCTAATTGCATTGGATGTACGCCAAACCGACACCATTCATCAGGCTGTTAAAACGATTATTGATAAAGAAGGAAGACTTGACGTATTGATCAATAATGCAGGAGTAGGAATAACAGGACCATTGGAAGAAATTCCGGCAGATGAGATCCGAAATAACTTTGAAACCAATCTTTTCGGACCGATCGAAGTAATGAAGTCGGTTTTACCGTATATGCGCCAACAAAATTCAGGATTGATCATTAATATAACGTCAATAGCCGGCTATATGGGATTGCCGTATCGCAGTGTCTATTCGGCATCCAAAGGTGCTTTAGAATTGATCACGGAAGCCATGCGGATGGAAGTAAAGTCATTTGGTATTCATATTACGAATGTCGCACCGGGCGATTTTGTTACAAATATCGCTTCAGGACGCTATCATGCACCGTTGGTTATAGGTTCGGCCTATGAAATTCCATATGGAAATACATTGAATATGATGAATGATCATGTCGACAGTGGAAGTGATCCGAATCAAATGGCGGAAGCGGTATTGGCTATTATACAAAACCCGAATCCGAAAATCCATTATAAGGTAGGCGCTTTTATGCAGAAATTTTCCATTGTGCTAAAAAGAGTACTGCCGGATAAAGTATATGAAAAATTATTAATGAACCATTATAAGTTGTAATTTAGTAACCTGTTTATACACAACTATACATAAATATATTAAAGATGAAATTTTTTATTGACACAGCTAATTTAGAGCAAATTAAAGAAGCACAGGCATTAGGAGTATTGGATGGCGTAACAACGAATCCGTCGTTAATGGCTAAAGAAGGAATTACCGGAACGAATAATATATTAAAACACTATGTAGATATCTGCAATATTGTTGACGGTGATGTAAGTGCTGAAGTAATTGCTACCGATTACGAAGGAATGATCAAAGAAGGAGAAGAATTAGCTGAATTACACGAACAAATCGTTGTAAAGATTCCGATGACAAAAGAAGGAATCAAAGCTTGTAAATATTTTTCGGATCGTGGTATCAAAACAAATGTAACTTTGGTGTTTTCAGCAGGTCAGGCTTTATTGGCTGCTAAAGCAGGAGCTACTTATGTTTCGCCGTTCCTGGGACGTTTGGATGATATTTCTACTGACGGTTTAAACCTGATTGATGAGATTCGTCAGATCTATGATAACTATGCTTTTGACACGCAAATTTTAGCGGCTTCTATTCGTCATACAATGCACGTAGTGAACTGTGCTAAAATCGGAGCAGATGTAATGACAGGTCCGTTATCATCGATTTTAGGTTTACTAAAACACCCGTTAACCGATATCGGTTTGGCTCAGTTTTTAGCGGATTACGAAAAAGGAAACAAATAATAAGAATCCTTATAAAGCAAAAAAGACGGTCTTTAAAATTAAAGGCCGTCTTTTTTTATGGTTTAGTTTGTTTATTTTAGGTTCTTTTCAAAATCAGAATCAAAAAGGCTTACAAAAGCATTCTTGATCATGCCGTTTGGCTGTAGTAAAATGGTACGCTGAATCTTAGTAATTACCCAGTGATCCTTTAATGCTTCAAAATTAGCCGCATGCAATTCGGTGGTATTTTCAAACTGGTATTGTGATAAAATTTGTTTCCATTCTTGTTCGGAATCATCCACATTGATGGAAATAAAATTCAGATCCGGGAATTTTTTCTTTAAATCATTTACCTTTTTATGCACCGTAACCATATGGGCTTTTGCATTTGAAGTCCAGAAAAACAGTACGGTTTGTTTTCCGTTGCTTATCTGATTCAGATCTACTTTTTGCCCTTCTTTATTAATCAAATCGGCAGCAGGTAATTTTTTGCCTTCTGTTAGCATCTGAATAGCATCTCCGATCTTTTTAATTTCATTATGACTACTGTTGTCGGTCGATAATTGCGAATAACGATCAAAGAACTTTTTCTTATTGTGCATATTCTGATCTTCCAGCAAATACATAAATGCAATATTATTCAGAACGCTGTTTTTAATCTTTTCATTTTTAAATAATGTATCCGCGATATTCAGTTTTTTAATATTGCTTTCAATTGCGGTTTCTTCAAGATTAAAATGATGATCCGGTTCTGAATAGGCCACATTGTTTAACATGGCGGTCAGATAACGAACAAAAGGGGAATAATTAGTTAGTTGCGCATTATTAAAATCGATTTCTTTTCTAAAATCGTAATAATTTTTCGGAAGTTTATTGTTGATGGCTTCACCGGTTCGTCGTTCGTGGGCAAAAGGATAGATCTCTTTTTTAGCCAGATGGTTAAAATCTAAGCTACCTTTAGCATACAAATCAAATTTTTCGTCCCAGTTAATTTCGGTCTTTTTGCGAAGATAAAAGGCCTTTTTGCGATCGTAGATTGAATCAATGCTTTTGGTGAATTTTTCATAATCCCGGTCAAAAAGATCAAACATATTGTTTTTGTCGGATTCATTTTTCAGGTACATCTCCATCAGGAAGTTGTTTTTCTGATCGCCGCGACCGCAAAAAACGATCGAATTGTCAAAATCACCGGAATTAATACGCACCATCAAACTGTCATTCTTATCGAAATAGACGTATTGATATTCAGGATCGTGTCTAAAAGTGTACATGCCCGGCGTCAAAGAGTCGAATTTTTTGAAAAAACGGTTCTTTTCGTCTAAAGTAAGGGTGTCTAAGACCTTATTGTCTTTGCAAAAAAGAACATAACGACTAAGAGGGTTAATGACTTCACCGCCAAAATAAGCCGTATAATTATCGCTTTCAAACTTCTTGTTACAGGAAGAGAGCGAACAAATCAGCACAGTAGATAACGGGAGTATTACGTTTTTAATATGGGCAAACATTCAAACAATTTTATCTCTAAACAAATGTATTTCTATATTATAGAAGAGGCTGTTAAGGTACAGTTAAAATAAAGCTTTACAGATTCTAAATTAGATAGTTCAAAACTGCACTATTTTTTCTACTTTTGCAACAATTTTATAAAAATCAATTTCAAATGTTAACAGTTTCAAATTTATCCGTTCAGTTTGGTAAACGAATTTTGTTTGACGAAGTAAACGTAACCTTTACGCAAGGTAACTGTTATGGGATCATCGGAGCTAATGGTGCAGGAAAATCAACCTTTTTAAAGATATTATCGGGAGAAATAGACCCTACATCCGGTCGTGTAATTCTGGAGCCGGGTAAACGTATGTCGGTTTTAAACCAGAACCACAATATGTTTGACGAACATACGGTACTGGAAACTGTTATGATGGGAAATAAAAATTTATTTGCCGTTAAAAAAGAAATGGATGAGCTTTATCTGGATTATAAAGATGAAAATGCCGACAGAATCGGAGAATTGCAAGTGCAGTTTGAAGAAATGAACGGATGGAATGCCGATTCAGATGCGGCTGCCATGCTTTCAAACTTAGGTATTTCGGAAGAATATCACTATACATTGATGGGCGAAATGGATGCCAAATTAAAAGTACGTGTCCTTTTGGCACAGGCTTTATTCGGAAGTCCGGACGTACTAATCATGGATGAGCCTACGAATGACCTGGATTTCGAAACCATCGGATGGTTAGAGAATTTCTTAGCTAATTATGACAATACGGTTTTAGTGGTATCACACGACCGTCACTTCCTGGATGCGGTTTGTACACACGTTTCGGATATTGACTTCGGAAAAATTAATCACTATTCCGGTAACTATACTTTCTGGTACGAATCAAGTCAGTTAGCGGCTAAACAAAGAGCGCAACAGAATAAGAAAGCAGAAGAGAAAAAAGCCGAATTAGAAGAATTTATCCGTCGTTTTAGCGCGAACGTAGCGAAGTCAAAACAGGCCACTTCCCGTAAAAAAATGATCGATAAATTAAATTTGGATGAAATTAAGCCATCCAGCCGTCGTTATCCGGCGATTATTTTTGATCAGGAACGTGAAGCCGGTGATCAAATCTTAAACGTACAAAATCTAAGCGCTTCCATAGAAGGGGAAACATTGTTTAAAAACATTGACCTGAACATGGCGAAAGGCGATAAGATCGTTGTTATTTCTAAAGATTCCCGTGCTACTTCGACTTTCTATGAAATTTTAAACGGAAATATCACGCAGGATTCCGGAACAGTAGAGTGGGGAATTACCACTTCACAATCGTATCTTCCGGCTGATAACCACAGTTTCTTTGAAAACGATCTTACTTTAGTGGATTGGTTACGTCAATGGGCAAAAACAGAACCGGAAAGAGATGAAGTATATGTTCGCGGTTTCTTAGGAAAAATGATTTTCTCCGGTGAAGAAGCTTTAAAAACAGGACGTGTATTATCAGGAGGTGAAAAAGTACGTTGTATGTTGTCCCGAATGATGATGATGCGTGCTAATGTTTTGATGTTGGATGAGCCGACAAATCACCTGGATTTGGAATCAATTACAGCATTTAACAACTCATTAAAGAACTTTAAAGGTTCTATCTTATTTACCACACATGACCACGAGTTTGCACAAACGGTTGCAAATCGTGTAGTTGAACTTACACCAAATGGTGTAATTGATCGTTATATGACGTTTGATGACTACCTTGAGGATGCTAAAATCAAAGAATTAAGACAGAAAATGTACACTGTATAAGAAAGAAAAGCCACTTTAATTGAGTGGCTTTTTTTATACCTTTTTCTAACCGTAGCATAAAATTTTGTGTTTAACCGGAAGGGCATGATTTTTGAAAAGGCAATAAATACTATATTTGGCAATCAATCAAAATACTATGAAGCAACTAATACAAAGCGGATTATGTTTACTTTTCACCATTCAGGCATTTAGTCAGGATGTTACCGTTCCGTATCGTATCGGAAATGTTTTCGGAATATCGGATTATAACGGTAAGCTAATCCGTAAAAAGACTTACGATAAAATCAACTATAACAGAAAAATGCCCAAAGGGTATTTTACGTTTTCTGATAAAGATCAAAAAGGAATTACATTCAACGGAAAAACACTTGTTTCCGGGCCGGATTACGGCGAATTTGGCGTAGAAAAAAATAAATTTATTGTCGCTGAAATCCGCAGTAAACATTCCGAAGGTGAATTGAAGTTTAAAAATAAAACCGATTTTGTCAATTATCAAAACAGAAGAGATGGCGGTTATGCTTTATTCAATTTAAAGGGAGAAAATCTTTATCCGGATAATTTTAAAAAACTTCAACCGGTTGATACAACCGGTGTAAGTTCAAAAGATCCCAAACGATCCCGATATGCTTTACTGGCGGCTACTACTTTTGACAAGCGATATAGCTTAGTCGTATACGATTGTGATAAACAGAAAATTTCAGATTGGCTTTTAAAAGATTATTATAAAGTAAATCTGGAGCGCGATTCTTACGTTCCGGGAAAGTCGATTTCCTTAAAAGCGGCAAAAGAGCAACAGGATGCAGCAACGGCAATGCAGATCTATTATAGAGATGGAAAATTTGCAATCCGACCGTTAACAACCGAGTATTCACCTAACGGAAAAGAAGCCAGAGAAGGTCGGTATGATACCGAATACGGAAGCGGTTCCAGATTGGGTAGGGGAACAGAAGTAACAAATGAAGTTCCGCTTCCGCCGGCTTATGGTAATGTCAAACAACCTATGGAAGCTGACAGTGATATCCCAAAGGAAAAAGTAGTTAAAAAATACCTGAACCATGCTTTCGAAATTAAAGACGGAAAACTTTTTTTAGTAGAAAGAAATACTGCTGTAAAAGAATCCCAGACAACAGCATTTTTAATGCCGCCGACTCCGGCAGGGAAAAATTATTCCTTTGAAAGTATTAAGTACGGTTATGATGTGGTTGATACCAATGAAAAAAGAATAAACCAAAAAAATTTAATTCGTTTTAAAAGTGGTGATCAATATGGTATGCTTATTTCTCAGGAATTGATTATACCGGCACAATACGATAGCATTGTACCACTGCGAATTTATGATTCCGGACGTGGGAATCCGTTGTATTTTATTGTGGCGACAAAAGATAATATGAGTCAGAAACTAAACTTCGGCCTTATTGATATAAACGGTAAACCGATTATTCCGATTCAATATGAAGAATTAGATCCTTATGTTTTGAAATATTCCGGTGATAGAGAACTTACGGATTACAATAAAAACTGGCGTTTTAAGAAAAACGGAAAATACGGGGTAATGAAACCACTTGGTGAAATAGTGTTACCGGCTGAATATGATGAGATTGAAATGAATAAAAAGGACTTTTGGTACCATCAGGATGATTTTTTAAGTCTGAAAAAGGAGGGTTTATATGGTTTGATCATCGATAAAAATTTTAAAGAACAAAACATTATCCCACCGGTTTTTCCTTATAAAGTTGGTTTTTTTGACCGAAATTACCAGAAACAGGATGGGTTATATCTTTTCGGATTATTAGATAGTGAAGGAAAATTCATGTGTTATGCGAGAAAAGATGGCTTTTTATATCAAAAAGAGAAATAGACTACATTAATTTAACACGTTTAACCAAAAAGTAAAAGAATCGTGTGAAAGGGTAACGTTGCATTAAAAGTTAAAGTCGGACAGACCGATACTTTTGCAGCGTCTAACTAAACACACATTCATGAAAAAAATTTACTTGTTACTGCTCCTGGTAGTCAGTCTGACTGCCGGGGCGCAAACGCTGTATCCGTATTTACAGAACGTCACGCCAAACTCGGTTTATGTGACCTGGAAAACCGAAAGTAATACAGAAACGATTGTAGAATATGGAACTTCTGCAAACGACCTGAACGTTACCGTTACCGGAAACACCAACATTTTTACCGATTCCGGCTATCCTGGGAATTATTTTTACCACAATGTAAAGCTGATCAACTTAGCACCAAACACCAAGTATTATTACAAAATTAAAACCGGCGCTTCGGTTTCGGATGTTTATTCGTTTAAAACGCTTCCAAATCCGGGACAAGCAGCTACAGCAGACGGACATATTCGTTTTCTGATTATGGGAGATAATCAGTTAAAAGCAGTACCGCGTTACGATTCTTTGGTATCGGCTGCAAAGCGTAAGATTCGTGAAAAATGGGGGACAGGATTGCCTCCGGAAGATAACATCGCGATGACGTTTATGGTAGGCGATCAGGTTGATGTAGGAACACTGGATCATTACGAGCATGTCCATTTTAAAAAGAACAGAGCTTTATCCGGTAATATTCCGATTCAGACGACAGTAGGAAACCACGAAACCTATGGTACGCTGGGAATGCAATCGTATTATGATCATTTTTATATCAGTGAATTGTCCTATAAAGGGATTTCGTCCGGAACAGAAAATTATTACGCACAGCAAGCCGGAAACGTATTATTTATCAGTATGAGCTCGGAGCATACCGGTGCGGCACAAATGAACTGGTTACAACAAGTTGTAGCAGCAGCGAATACAGATACTACTGTCGATTGGATTTTTTCATTAAGCCATCGTCCGTATCAGGCGGAACAATATGTAGGTGATATTTCAACCTGGGTACGAAATACGGCTGTTCCGTTTTTAACGACATCGTCAAAGTATATTATGCATATCGGGGCGCATCACCATTTATACCATCGCGGACAATTAAAGAATACACCTACTTATAATATCATCTCCGGAGGAACTGCCTGGGATCAGTATTGGGGAATGTCATCGGAACAGGATTTTGAAGATGTGCAGAAAACGATTTGTAACTGGATTTATCAGATTGTCGATATCGATGTGGTAAACGGTAAAATGGATGTGGAAAGCTATTCAATAGGAAGTGTGGACCAATGGAAAAACAACCAATTGATGGATGCGTTTCACCATCATAAAAACAAACCGGCTCCGGCTAAACCATCGATCCAGAATACCTTTACCGGAAATGTAACATTACCTTTAACGTTAGAGGGAAGTCCTTATACGACGACTACAAATGAATTATTAAATACGACTCAGTTTCAGATTTCAAAAACAGCCGATTTTAATATCATCACCAAAGAAGTATATCGCGATTTTGAAAATCTATACGGAATATATCAGACTCAGAAAGATTCTACTGTCGATCGTAATTTAGGTGTCGATATAACCAAAATGACATTAGCGGCTAATGCTATTCCAAATGGAGACTATTATGTAAAATTACGCTATAGAGATCGTAACTTAGGTTGGTCACAATGGAGTGATGTAAAAATGTTTACCGTTACCGGAAGTAATGTTGTAAATACGGCTATTGTAACGGATGCGGTTACCTATGCGCAAAGTAGTCCGATTAAAGTTAATTATACCGATGCTCCGGCGAGTTCTTCTACCTGGATCGGATTATATAAAGAAGGTCAGACACCGGGTTCTGCTACACCGTCACAGACCTGGCAGTATACAAACGGTAGCCCGAATGGTGTAATCACCTTTACTAACGGTTTGGCCAATAAAGGACGTTATTATGCGGCTATTTTTTCAAACGGCGGCTATACGGAAATTGCACCGCGTCAGTATTTTTATGTAGGACCGGTACCGACTGTTAGTACCGATCAGGAAGAATATGCTGTTGGAATGCCGGTTACCGTAACGTTTAGTAACGGACCGCAGTTGGTAAAAGACTGGATCGGAATTTATAAAATGGGACATATTCCGGGAGAAGTAACGGCAACGGCTTATCAATATGTGACGACTGCTTCGGGAACACTAACCTTTACTAATTTACCGACAGGTTATTATTATGCAGAATACTTTTTACAGGATGGTTATAATGCAATAGGAAACAAGGCTTTCTTTAAAGTTGGAAACCTGGTAACGGAATTATGGATTAACAAACCGGTTTACGATTTAGGAGAACAAATTGTTGCGTCCTGGACCGATGCACCGGGTATTGTAAAAGACTGGTTAGGAATTTACCACGAAGGAGAAAACCCGAATATCGATCCGTTATTAAGCTATACTTACTTTAACGGTCAGGCGGAAGGTACATTGGCCTTAACCGGAACGGCTTTGCCAACGGAAACAGGAAATTATTTTTTGGTGATGTTCACAAACGATTCCTATAATGAAGTATCCAACCGGGTTTCATTTGAAGTAGTGGACGGTACTTTGGGCGGCGATAAATTTAAAATCGACAACGGATTAAAAGTATATCCGAATCCGACCAATAATACCAATCAAACGATTGTACAATCGGATTATCCGATCGATTTAATTGAGATATTTAATACAGAAGGTAAGCTAATGTATGCGACTAAAAATGTGAATAATAATAAGTATTCATTAATTACACAGGATTTACCGACAGGTATTTATATTCTGAAAATTCATTCCAGAAAATTGTTTACCGCCAAACTTATCGTTAAATAGTGGATTGTTTATTATAAAGGTTAAGTAAACAACGAAAACTCCTGCAATTGCAGGAGTTTTTATTTTAAAGTTTTCAGGAAAAAAACCGTATCTACTGAATGTTAGTGTTTTATAAAAGATTATGTTCCGTTAGTTTTCTTTTAAACAATTCAAAATCCTTTTCAGGAAAAATCTTTGAAAGTGAGTTGTAGGATGTTTTTAGTTGGTTTAACTGTTTCGAATATCTTGAAACTTCATCCGGATTAGCGAACAACATCTGCCAGTTTTGACAAGCCATTAACTCAGCACAACTATTTTAAATATTCTCTGAACGTTAAGTTGCGCTTGCATCATATCTTGCATATACATCAAAATGGTCATTATTATCTAATTCGTTTTTTAAGTCTTTGAACTTGTCGGCTAAATCGTAAATCATTTTTTTATAATTATAGTTTAAATTTAATTCGGATAGTTGATTTTGTGCTATTAGTAATCTTGTTCTACCGGCAATTTCAATTTCTGATCTTAAAAAATTCGTACTGGAGAGGTAAAACAAAAGTGTTTTTATGAAAGAAAATTTTTATAAATTCGTAAATAAACCAAAAAAGTGGCATCGATAGTAGCGGAAAGAAGCAATCTGTGAATTTTAAGATAAAAAATCATGAAATATTATTTTTTAAAACATATCATTAACGAAGGGGATATTTATATTCCTTTTGAATATGGAGATAGTATAACATTATTAAGAGATAATAAAGATTCTAAGCTTAAGAAAATTCCTTTTGTCGGAAAAAAGGAGACCGATTATTACGCCGTAACAGGGCATGTAATTTCGAATCATTTTAAAACGTTTTTAGAACTAAATACAATTCCAAATATTGAGTTTATTCCTATCACTTTTGAAAATAAAAAGAAAGAGGAGTTAAAAGCCTATGCAATTAAATTTACGACTACAGAAGACTGCATTGATCCTGAAAAATCAGATGTTGTAATACTTCTCGATACGATTAGAGAAATAAATAAAATCTCTTTCAAAAAAGATTTTAACATGAAATTTTTCCTTATTAAAGGATATGATTATGAAATAGTTGTTGATAATGACATGAAGGAGGCAATGGAAAAAAGCAATCTAAAAGGCATCAGTTTTACTGTAATAGATGAAAATTATAAGTTCTAAAAATAAATTACAATCCCGATCCCTTTAAAAAACAAAAATGGAAGATTATCAAAGTTTTATTGGAGCAGACAAAAAGAAATATTTAAATTTCTTTAAAAGCAGAAAATAATCCGATTTATATATTGAGGAAATACGCTTTATAGTACCGAATAAAGTATACAATCAAATAACAATATAAAAGCCTAATCGTTAGGTATAATTTAAATAAAAAGATGCAAACAGAAAAAATACTAAAATACTATTGGAAGATTTTTATTTCTCACGTTTGTGAGTTTTATCCTCTTGAAAAGGAATTTATAAAAAGATATGAGCATGATTTGAATTGGCATTCAATCAGCAAAAATAAAATGCTTTCCTGGGATACCGATTTCCTGGCAAAATACGAGCATCGTCTTAGCTGGCAGGAATTGGGTTGGAATGAGTCCATTGTATGGGATGAAGAAAAAATTGACAAGTTTAAAAAACAATTAAATTGGTATTATCTCGGTCGCAATAGAAAACTACCGGTAACGGAAGATTTTATTATCAAGTATGCTAAAAAAATACTTTTTATAATTGAAGATAATGCGTTTATTACCAAAGAATTAATTGATAAATACAAAATCACTATAATTCCGAAAAATACATTTGACAATCAGAATATAAAAGAATATAGTGAAGATGATTTCGACGAAGTGTTTAATGCTTATACTTTTCACCACAATCAAAAGGTGATTTATGAAAAAGTATTTTTACCGATCATCAATGAACGTTCACTCGAAAAGATATTTGAAGATAAATTTGATTATAGTCAGCGGTACTACTTTTTTGAACCGGTAAAAAATGATATTCATGGATTAACACCAGAATTTCAAATAAAGGATCCCAAAATATTTAATGAGCACCGCGAAAAGAAAGAACCATTTGCCATTAACTCCTTGATTACATTAGTAAACGGTTCTTTACAGGAAGGACCGAACAGATTATATGAAGTTCCGCGGTTTAACAACTTTTCGGGTTGTACGTCCTTACTAATCAGTGAAAATGTAAAGAAAGTTCTGGAACAGTATAAGCTACCTGAACATCTCTTTCACGAAATAGACCTTGTTCCTAAAAAGATCAAAACCGATGCTAAATTCTATGTCTTACAGCTTGCTCACGATACTTTGAATAAAGACCTGATTTATGAGGACAATTCGTTCTATTTTTCATTGTACAAATACTTTGATGAAAAAGGAGCATTCGGCGTTGTTGAGGAAGAAATAAAGAATGCATCCGACCGTAATGCGGCTAGGGAAAGAATAGCTAAACTGTACGACCGAAGAAATGCTTTAATACAACCGGATACCTATCAATTGAATTCGGATTTTGATCTCTATTCCTATTCGCATAGTGACATCATCATTAATCAATATCTGAAAGAGGCTTTAGAGAAAAATTTCCCGGGACAAATACAGTTTAGGTCGGCTCAATTACTGAATATTAAAATTGATCAGGCTAAATATGACGATAAGAAAAATAGGGTAACAGCGACTGAACCTTCTTCAAAACTATTGTACAACGAATCCGAAGATTATAAATTCTTTTTTGCTAAGCGCAACCGACTCGAAAATTTTGATCCGCCGGTAACGATTTTAGAAGATAAAGCCGATAAGTTTACAAAAAAGGAAAGTGCGTTAAATGTTTTATTTACGAGTACATTCAAAGAGAACTTTCTGAATAAGAAAATCAAGGTCAGAGGCTTTAAAATGCTGGCAGTTTCCAATTTTTATACGCAAAACGAATGGGCAGACCGACATCCGGAAACCTATAAATCGGTGGTGATTGCCGAAAACGGAATTGGTGATTCCATTAACCTAATCCTTGAAAAAGACAGTGATCAAACACTTCAAAACAGACTTTTTGTGTTTTTTCATGAAACAGGAGACTATAAAGCAATATAGCGTTAATCCCTGTCAAGCTTTAAAAGCTTGACAGGGATTATATTAAAACAGCACATCGTGGATATCGGTATTTTTATCAAATACACTTTTCGCGAAAGGGCATAAGGGTAGTATTTTGATATGGTTCTTGCGGGCAAAAGCCACGGCTTCCATCACCATGTTTTTACCTACATTCAGACCTTTAAAATCCGGATTCACTTCGGTGTGATCAATAATTATTTTGTCGGAACCCGCCCAGCTATAAGTCATTAATCCGGCTTCTTTTCCGTCGGAAACGGCTTTAAAAAAACCTTTGTTGTCGTTGTTAGTTTGTTCTATTGTTATCATTTTATTTTACTGTTGTTGTTATTTCAATCGGGTTCATCAATGTTTTATGAATCGGACAACTGTTTGCAATCACTTTTAAGCGTTCTTTTTGCGAATCGTCCAGATTGCCGGTAAATTCCAGTTTCCGCTCTAAGCGGGTTACATTAGCAGCAGCATCGCGATCGAAGGTTACCTCAATTTTAATATCTTCTAAATCCCATCCTTTACGATCGGCATACATCCGAAGCGTGATAATCGTACAACTGGCCAATGCCGAAGCAAATAATTCCTGCGGTGCAAAACCAAGATCCTGTCCGCCTAAATCATTCGGTTCATCAGAAACAAGCGTGTGTTTACGAGCCGTGATGGTAGTTGTATAACGTTCTTTTCCGATATGAGCAGTAATCGTATCCATAAGCTTAAAATTTTGGAGGTGGAGGTAAAGGAACAAATTCAGTTTCGCCCGGAACTTTCGGAAACTCTTGTTTTTCCCAACGTTCTTTAGCAGCTTCGATCAATTCTTTGTCGGAAGCAACAAAATTCCAGAAAATAAAACGTTCTTCCGGAAAAGCTTCTCCGCCGAAAATATAAACGGTTGTATTTTCACCCATTTCAAATTCACAAAGCGTACTGTCTTTTGCAATCAGAATTTGTTTCGGTTCAAACGTATTTCCGTCACTTTTAATCGATCCTTCGAGAATGTATAAAGCGCTTTCACCGTATAAATCCTTTCCGATGTTTACTTTTTGCGCGTGTGTACTCTTAATTTCTATAAAATAAAGCGGACTATAAACCGGTACTCCCGATTTTTTTCCGAAAGCTTCACCGGCAATCAGTTTAAAAGACAATCCGTTTTCTTCCCAATGCGGTAAATCATCTTTATCAACATGTACAAAAGAAGGTTCTATTTGCTCTAACGCTTTAGGCAAGGCTACCCAAATTTGTAATCCGTGTAATACTTTTTCGGATGTTCGTAAATAATTTGGTGTTCTTTCAGAATGTACAATTCCTTTTCCGGCTGTCATCCAGTTAACCGCTCCGGGCTGGATTTCAATTTCCGATCCCAAACTGTCCTTGTGCATAATGCTACCTTCAAAAAGGTAAGTCAATGTCGATAATCCGATATGCGGATGCGGCGCCACATCAAGGTTCTGATAGTCTTTTAAATAAGCCGGTCCCATATGATCAATAAAAGCAAAAGGACCAACTGTTCTTTTTTCCCGAAAAGGTAAGAGGCGCCCTACCATAAAGTTACCGATATTGGCAGCGCGCTCTTCTATAATCAGTTGAATGTTTGACATGTTTTATATTTTAGTTGTTAGTCTTCCAAATAGCCAAAACGTCCTATATTAACGTCTTCAAAAGCCTGTATGATCTCCTCCCGGGTATTCATAACAAACGGTCCGTGAGCAAAAATAGGCTCATTAATCGGTGCTCCGCTTAAAATTAATACAATTGTATCACTTTCTAAAGCTTCAATTTCAAAATCTTCGCCTTTATTTTCAAACAATACAAAATGATCAGTAGGAATTTCTTCTGTTCCGTTTACACGAATACTTCCCTGAATTACGAGTAAAGCCGTATTGTAATCGGACGGGAATGAAAAACCGGCTTTTCCGCCTTTATTCAGTTTTGCATTCTGAAGCTGTACCGGTGTAAAAGTTGAGGCTGCACCTTTTACGCCCTGGTAATCTCCGGCAATCACTTCTATTAAACCGGCATTATCGGCCAAAGTATATTTATTGATTTGTTCGTTGGTAATACCCTGATATTTCGGTTTAGACATTTTGTCTTTTGCCGGAAGGTTGACCCATAATTGTACCATCTGGAATTCACCTCCGGTTTTACTAAACTCTTTTTCGTGGTATTCTTTATGTAATACTCCGGAAGCTGCTGTCATCCATTGTACGTCGCCTTCACCGATTACTCCGCTGTTACCCGAACTGTCATGATGCGCGACTTTTCCTTTATAGGCAATGGTTACTGTTTCAAATCCACGGTGCGGATGTACGCCAACGCCTCTCGGGATTTCTGACGGAGCAAAGTGATATTTAGAATTATAGTCCATCATAATAAACGGACTCATACGTTCCATATCCAAATGATAACCGCTTGGAATAAAATTGTGCACTCGAAAACCGTCACCTACAAAATGCGGAGGTCTTGGTGCTACTACTATTTCTATATTCTTTGTTGCCATACTATTTCCTTTCTTTAAAGTTATAGTACAAAATTACAATCACTGCCTTTTTTTCGCATTGATGTAGGATAAGAAATAAAATTAATACGGATTAAAGTTACGTTTGGCCAGTTCTTTCCGTACCCGACTCAAACTTTCGGGTGTAATGCCGAGATAGGAAGCGATCATCCATTGCGGAACGCGTAAAGTGACATCCGGATAGAGTTTGATAAAATCAAGATAACGCTGTTCTGCCGTCGCACCTAATAAAAGATTGATTCGTTTTTGTAAATGACGAATATGATTTTGTAAGGCTCTTTCATTAAAAACCCGAAAAGAAGCGCTTATTTCAGCTGCTTTGTGAATAAAATCCTGATCCAGGTATATAAATGTAGTCGGTTCGACCGCATCGATAAAAAAATCAGACGGTTCATTAAAATAGGTACTGCTCCGGTCACTGATAATCCAGCTTTCGGTTGCAAACTGAATGATATGTTCTTTTCCGGACTGATCAATCGTATAGGATCGGAGTAACCCCTGTTCAACAAAAAAGGAATGATTGCAAATTTCACCGGGTTGTAATATTACCGCACCTTTCTCTATTGTAGCTGTTTTTAGATTATCGGTGAGCAGTTCAAATTGGTTATCGGTTATTCCGGCTTTGGATTGCAGGTAGCTTTTAAGGTTGGGAAAGGGAAGTGTCATATCCAAATATAGTTATATTTTTATAGAAAAACGGGAGAATTTACGCCTATTTAAAGTTTCGTTATAAAGTGATCTATCCCGACTTAAAAAATGTTTTTTCAAAAAACCTGTTCGCAGGATTACAAATTTATTGTACTTTTACCTCCCAAACACAACACTTCATTATGAGTCAAAAAATATTGCTCACTTCGAAAGAAGTCAATATCATTCTGCATCGTTTGGCCTGTCAGTTAATCGAGAAACATCTTGATTTTACAAACACTATTCTTATCGGGATTCAACCCAGAGGGAAATATTTAGCAGAACGAATCAAACAACTTTTAGAGGACGAATATCACGTTAAAGATGTAGCACTTGGATTTTTGGATATTACATTTTTCCGGGATGATTTCCGCAGAAACGAAAAGCCGCTTGAAGCCAATAAGACCCAGATCGATTTTTTGGTAGAAGACAAAAAAGTGGTTTTTATCGATGACGTTTTATATACCGGACGAAGTATAAGATCGGCTTTAACCGCCATTCAGTCATTCGGACGACCATCAGAAATAGAACTTCTGGTATTAATTGACCGTCGTTTTAGCAGACATTTACCGATTCAGCCGGATTATCGCGGTCGTCAGGTAGATGTGATTAATAACGAAAGAGTGATCGTAAACTGGAAACAGAATGAAGGAGAGGACGAAGTCCTGTTAGTGTCTAAAACAACAACCAACAACTAATTTAGCAACAACACAACAATGAAAGAGTTAAGTGTCAATCATTTACTTGGAATAAAATACATCAACAAAAACGATATTGATTTAATTTTTGAAACCGCTGATCACTTTAAAGAAGTAATTAACCGGCCGATCAAAAAAGTACCGTCCTTACGGGATGTAACGATTGCCAACATTTTTTTTGAAAACAGTACGCGAACAAAATTGTCATTCGAACTGGCTCAAAAACGTTTGTCAGCCGATGTAATCAGCTTTTCCGCAGCGCAATCATCGGTTAAAAAAGGAGAAACTTTAATCGATACCGTAAATAATATCCTTTCCATGAAAGTGGATATGGTCGTGATGCGTCACAGCAATCCCGGAGCTGCTCATTTTCTGGCGCAAAATGTAAATGCGAGTATTGTAAATGCCGGAGACGGAGCACACGAACACCCGACACAAGCTTTATTAGACAGTTTTTCCATTCGTGAAAAGCTAGGTGAAGTAGCCGGAAAAAAAGTGGTGATAGTAGGTGATATTTTGCATTCCCGCGTGGCATTGTCAAACATCTTTGCCTTACAGATGCAAGGGGCAGAAGTTAAGGTTTGCGGACCGAAAACATTGATTCCGAAACATATCGAAAGTCTTGGAGTAAAAGTAGAACCAAACCTTCGTAAAGCATTGGAATGGTGTGATGTGGCAAACATGCTTCGTGTGCAAAATGAACGTATGGACGTTAATTATTTTCCGTCAACAAGAGAATATGCACAACAATATGGCGTTGATAAAACATTGTTGGATTCCTTAAATAAAGAGATTGTAATTATGCACCCCGGACCGATAAACCGTGGAGTTGAAATCACATCAGATGTAGCCGATTCACAACAGTCGGTTATCCTGAACCAGGTAGAAAACGGAGTCGCCATTCGTATGGCCGTTATCTATTTACTGGCCTCAAAAATCAAATAAACAGAATGAAAAAGTGGTTCGCATTAGTATTGATTTCTTTTCTGCTGGCAGGATGTACCCTGGCTGAGTTTTGTTGCATCAGAAACTATACGGATCAACCTCTAAAAATATCTTTTCCTGAAAAATCATTTCACCACGGATTTCAAATTGAAATTAAAAAAAGACTGATTGCAGAGAATGAAATTAAAAGCGATTCGTTTCTGAGAAATTTCAAGGCATGGAAAAAAGAAGCAAAAAACAATCGGGTAGAATTTATTATTCCGGCGCAGAGTACCATTTATCTGGAGCGTTTTAAGATTAATTTTAAAGGGATGGAAATCACTCCTGTAGCAACATCAGAAAAGGAACAGGAAAAGATTAAAACCAGAAAAGAAGTGTACAAACCCAGTTTTATGAGTGTGGTGTATTGTCTGGATTTAAAATAAAGAAGAATGGAGAAGCGTAATGACAAAATGAAAACCATTATCGGAATAATTGCAGGTATCTTAATTTTTGTTCCGGCTATATTCTTTGGTGTTCGGTATGTAATGAAACCCTCATTGGACAGTTCTTTAACCGCAATGTCTCATGAAATTAATAAGCAATGTCCTATCTTAGTAGATCGGGAAACCCGATTGGATAATGCTGTCGTATTACCCGATAAAGTATTTCAGTACAATTACACATTGATCAACTTAAATAAAGAACAGGTTGATATAGATGAAGCACAAAAAGTAATTGAACCGAATTTGATCAGTGCGATTAAAAACAATCCGGATATGAAAGATTTCCGGGATAATAAAGTAAAAATCATTTATTCCTATCGCGATAAAAACGGTCAGTTTTTATTTAAAATACTGATTACTCCGGAAAAGTATAACAACTAAAACGTATTTCCCGGTTGTAAGCTAAAAAAATAGTAAATTTGCATTTTATCACCAACGAATGAAAGTAGAAGAGAGAGGCCATACAATCGTTATCAAAGATACGGAAAGTAACGTACAGGCTTTTTTAGAAAAAGTTACAAGCCAGCATAACAGTTATAAAAACCACAATCTTGTTTTGGATATATCCCAGGATGAAACGGTGGATATAACATCCCTTAAATTATTTACCCCTTTATCAAAAAATCATAAAAAAGGGAAAAAGTCTTTTGTAATAGTAGCCAGTGCTATCGATTTTAATCGGGTTCCGGCATCATTACTGGTTGTTCCGACCTTATTGGAAGCGCATGATATGATCGAGATGGAAGAAATTGAGCGCGATTTAGGCTTTTAATCCCTAAAACCAGCTTCATGAAACTAACCATATTGGGCTGTTATGCAGCCACACCCAGAACTATAACCAATCCGACAGCACAAGTCTTAGAAATCAAGAACAGAATGTTTTTGATTGACTGCGGAGAAGGGACACAGGTACAACTTCGTAAAAAGAAAATCAAGTTTTCGAGGATTGAGCATATTTTTATTTCGCATTTACACGGTGATCATTTTTACGGATTAGTAGGATTGATTTCAACTTTTATGTTGTTAAACCGGGTTAGCGATCTGCATGTCTATGGTCCGAAAGGAATAAAAGAAGTTATTTTACTACAACTGCGCCTATCGGGATCTTACACCGGTTATAATTTGTATTTCCATGAGTTGGAAAGCAAGGAAAGCGAAGTGATATATGAAGATGAAAAAGTAAAAGTATCCACAATTCCTTTAAAACACCGTGTTTATACAAACGGTTATCATTTTCAGGAAAAAAATCCGGAACGGAAACTCGATATTAATGCCATTTTAAATTATGGTATTGAACAGTGCTACTATCAAAAAATAAAATACGGCGGCGATATCACTTTAGATGACGGTACGGTGATTCCGAATGAAAAAATAACTTTCGATCCAGAGCCGGAAAAGAGTTATGCCTTTTGTTCGGATACGGTTTACGACGAAAGTATTGTACCGTTAATTGAAAATACCACAGTATTATATCATGAGAGTACGTTTCTTGAAACGGAAGCCCATTTGGCTGAAAAAACATTGCATTGTACCGCAAAACAAGCAGCAAATATTGCTAAGTTAGCCAATGTAAAGCAATTACTGCTAGGACATTATTCGACTCGTTATGAGCAAATTGCCTTTTTTAAAGAAGAAGCTGAAACAATTTTCCCTAATGTACTGTTAAGTGATGATGGGAAAGTATTCGAATTCTAACGGACATTTTTGTACCGTTGTTTTAAGAATTTTATTTTAACTGTAATTTTAATACCGGAAATTATGAGTGATTTAAGTGATTATAGAAAATCCTACGAAAAAGCAGCTTTGCTGGAAAGTAATATACCGGAAGATCCAATTAATCTTTTTCAGCGTTGGTTTTATGAAGTGGAAGAATTCGGCGGAATAGAAGAAGTAAATGCAATGACGGTATCCACAATCGGTTTGGACGGATTTCCGAAATCGCGTATCGTTTTACTTAAAAAATTTAATGAAGAAGGTTTTATTTTCTTTACCAATTATAATTCGGAAAAGGGAAGGGCAATAGCGGCTAATCCGCATATTTGTTTGTCATTTTTCTGGCCAACAGCCGAAAGGCAGGTTATTATTAAAGGAATTGCAGAAAAAACGACTGAAATTATATCGGATAATTATTTTGACAGTCGGCCGGATGGTAGCAAACTGGGCGCTATTGCATCCGATCAAAGTGCCGTAATTCCATCCCGTGAATACCTGGAACAAAAACTGACCGAAATTGAAAAAAGCTACGAAGGGAAAACGATACCACGACCGGAACATTGGGGCGGCTTTTTGGTTCGACCGGTAGAAGTAGAGTTTTGGCAGGGACGTCCGAACCGACTTCATGATCGGATTCGTTATTCCTTAACAGCAGAATACGACTGGAAAATTGAAAGACTTTCCTCATAAAAAATAAGGCTGTAACCTACTGAATGTTAAAGTTTTAGTTCTTTTGTCGATTTTTTTTGCATGTAATCGATATTAGAATACATTTGCAGGGTCTTTTTATGGTAAAGGACAGCCTCAAATGTAACAGAACGATTAATGCCTATGAAACTATTTCGTAGCACATTCCTATTGATGTGCTTTTTAATGATGACTTCCTGTTCCACGGATAGTACTGAAGATACCGGTACGCAATATAAAGTGGTTAATGATTTTACGTATAATCAGGAAGAACTACAGATTGAACAAAAGATTAACGATTATCGTATTAGTAAAGGATTAAAGCCTTTAGAAGTGATCAATCATATATCGTATTTGTCGGAAGGACATGATGAATATATGATTTCAACCAAAACCGTAGACCATTCTTATTTTAGCGAACGGGAACAGAACCTGAAATCGACTCTCGGCGCCCGAAAAGTAGGAGAGAATATTGCTTATGGTTACGGAACTACGGCAGCTACTTTCAGTGCGTGGCTTAACAGCGATATGCACCGGATGAATATTGAAGGCGATTATACGCATTTCGGTATTGCTGTAAGAAAAGATGTAAACGGAGATATGTATATAACCAATATCTTTATTAAAAAATAACCAACCCAAATACCACAAAATGCAAAAGCATCCTTTATTAAAAAGAGGATGCTTTTGTCGTTTAAAGGGATATATAATGAAATGAACACTTTACATTTTTACAACGATAAATTCACTGCGTCGGTTTTGTTGATGCTCGGCTTCAGAACATTTTACACCATCGGAACAACGATTAACCAGTTGCGTTTCACCATAACCTTTTGCTGTTAGGCGACTTCTGTCAATACCGTGTTTAACCATATATTCTAATGTTGATTTAGCTCTTCTGTCCGATAGACGTTCGTTATATTTATGTGTTTGTCGGCTGTCAGTATGTGAGCGAATGTCGACTGTAATCGTTGGATGTTCTTTCATTACCGTGATCACTTTTTGCAGCTCAATTTCTGCATCCGGACGAATATTCCATTTATCCAGATCAAAATATATAATCTCAATATCCAGAACTTTAGCCAGATCGATACCCGGTTCTATCGGAATTACTTTTTTCTCTAAAGCAATGTTACGAGTTGTTTCACCGGATTTGGCCGGAATCATAACACTGACTTCCTGAGTTTGGTAACCATCATATTCAGCTCTGACGTAGTAATTTTTATCGCAATCAATGTTTTCAAAACGATAATTACCTCCGGAATCCGCCTGCATTGTACCAACCGGATTCATATTAGCATCAAAAAGAGAGACTTTAGCATTCGGAAGCGGAAGCCCGCTTTCTTTATCCGTTATAACACCTTTTAAAAGTTGTTCACAACGCAATTCGCGGAATTTATAAATATCATCCGATCCTTGTCCGCCATCCCGATTAGAACTAAAATACCCCATTTGTTGCTGACTGTCTAAAATCAGAGCAAAATCATCTTTAGGACTGTTTACAGGACTTCCCAGATTCTCCGGCGTACTATAACCGTCATTACGGATTTTAGACTTAAATATATCCAATCCGCCAATTCCCAAATGACCGTCGGAAGCGAAGTAAAGATCGTTTTTTAAAGAAACAAACGGAAACGTTTCGCGTCCTGACGTATTAATGGTTTTACCCAGATTCTCCGGTTTTCCATAAGTACCGTCACTGTTGATTGCCACTTTAAAAATATCCGAGTTGCCTAATGATCCCGGCATATCCGAAGAAAAATAAAGTAATTTTTCATCAGGGCTTAGAGCAGGGTGGGCCGTACTGTAATTATTGCTGTTAAACGGCATTTCAATTACGTTATCCCATTTACCGTCGACTAATGTCGCTTTATAGATTTTCAGTTTTACAACTCTGTCGGAACTTTTACCTTTTTTACCGTTATTATAATTGTTACGGGTAAAATACATCGTAGTACCGTCTTTTGTAAATACCGGAGTAGCTTCATGGAATCGGGTATCGATGCTTTCAGAAAACTTTTCAGCCGGTTCGAGAAAGCCGTCACTACCGATTTTGGCCGTATACAGTTTAGTAAAGTACTGATTGGTCCATTTGTGCTTGCGATGGAATACACCGCCGGTATCTCTGGCAGAAGCAAAAACAACACCTTCATTGAAAAAAGCCGCTCCATAGTCAGAGTATTTAGAGTTGGTTCCCGAGTTTTCTACCTGAAAGCGACCGGAATCCGTGCGCAATTTCTCAGCATAATCAGGATCTTTAAGCAGCTCATTACCGGCCGGATCATTCGTTTTCTGATAAAAAGTCTTTAGCATGCTATTGGCTTTATCATATTGACCAATTGATTTCAGCGACTGTGAATAGCGGAAATAATAGATCGGATCTACCGTTTGATTGAGCGCAAAAAGTTCACCGTACCATTTTTCAGCTTTATCCAATTCCCCGTTGAAGTAGTAGGCATTTCCCAGATTTTCAAACAGGTTCGCCGATTTATACCCTTTTTCAGCCACTTTTTCATAAACTTTGATCGCGTCTATATAGGCATATTGGTCGTATTTTTTATCCGCTTTGGTCATCCTGGCCTTTTGAGCCAAGACACCGGTAGCGCAGATAAAAGTTAGCAGAAGTATAGATATGCTTTTCATAATCGTATCATTTAGAAGAAACGTGGAGTTAATACCCGATTGTAGTTGTTGAAAAACTCAAAACGGAGGAAGATCTCATGCGACCCGGAATTGTAATTAGCAAGTCGAGTAGTCTCAGCATCATAGGCATAACCGATAAACCAGGAATCAGAAACCTGAAATCCGGCCAAAGCACTTACAGCGGCATCCCAACGATAGGCTACCCCAAGTGTCAATTTATCACTAATCAGGAAATTACCGGAAACATCAACCTGTAAAGGAGCGCCTTCAACCGCTTTTACCAGTAAAGCCGGTTTGAATTTCAATTCACTGCTAAAATCAAATACGTGCCCGGCTATAAAGTAATAATGCAAGCGTTCTTTAGTAACCGAAACCGAATTATCTTTATAGTGTTTGGTTTCCAGAAAATTCGGAACCGACAAACCGAAATACGTATTATCGGAATGAACATAAATTCCGGCACCCACATTCGGGCTAAAATCCATATCCAGATTTTGGAATTGCGGATCGCCCTGATGTTGAATGTTCAGTTTGTTAATATCCAGACTAAAAAGATTAGCAGTGGCTTTCAAACCAAAGGAAACCTTATAATCATCTGAAGCCTGAATGCTGTACGAGATATCAGCCGAAATATTATTCTCGGTAGCGGGTCCGATTTGATCATTAATAAATGATAAACCAAAACCGATATTAGAATTATTGATAGGTGTATTAATAGAAGCAGTAGCAGTTGTTGGTGCACCGTCTAAACCTACCCATTGCCGTCTGTACATACCGAATATACTCATCGCGCCACGCGACCCGGCATAAGCCGGATTAATAGTGATGGTATTGTACATATACTGCGTATATTGAGAGTCCTGTTGTGCATATCCAGCGGTACCGGTCAATATAAAAGCGAATAGTATTATTATATGTGTTTTCATATATCCTTAATTTAAATTGAACTAAGAATTAAATCAGTACTACTTACTATCGGTTAAGATATAAATAGCCTGTTTTAGTAAATTCGGTACCACTTTCATCTTTATATTTTAAGATGTAGAAATAAGTGCCATCCGGTAGTTCAGCCCCTTTGTTAAAGGTAGCACGTCCTTCTGATACGCCTCGGAATACCCGTGTTGTATTATCGTAACCATCTGTACTGAATACTAATATACCCCATCTGTTGTAAATTTCAACATTATTTTGAGGATAACAAGTAATTCCGTCAATAAAAAAGACATCATTATAACCATCATCGTTTGGAGATACGGCATTATATACATTTATTGAACAGGCCGGTAATACAATACATCTTTCGTGTACTTCTATATTGATCTCAAAAATTCGCGGACAGTCACCTTCAGTAAGCGTGTAACGTACAATATAGTTGCCCGGTGTTAGCTGACCTGCTGTAAAAATACTGCCTTCTAAAGCGGCTCCTGCATTTGGTGTAGACCATGTTCCGTTTTGCGGAGTTCCTTCCGGTAATACGCTAAACAGATTTACTGGTTCATCTTTAATACAAATGGCTTTGGCTATTACAGTCAACGGATTACTAATGGTTACATGAACAGTTTGTGTATAGGTTTGCTGATTAAAACAAGTATCACTTACTGTCCAGCTACGGATGATATCATAGGCTTCCGATGTTTGATTCGTGATATTTTCACTATAATCAACAGTTACTGTACTACCGCAATTATCGGTAAAAGTAGGTTCCGGAACCGGAGGTATATCAGCACAATTTGCGTTGACTTCAGCATCTAAAGTTGAAGTAAGCGATGGCGCTATATCATCTGAAACAGTGATCAACTGAATACTATTAGCAGTATTACCACAGGCATCTGTAAACGTCCAGGTTCTTGTAATAATATACGAATTCGGACAGTTACCTTGTGCAGTTACATCCTGACCTTGTACGGTAATTTCTCCCGAACAGTTATCATTCGCTGTTAAACTGATCATTGCAGGAACTTCGCCACCGCAGCTTACAGTTACATCAGCCGGAGCGGTTGGAACCACTGGTGCTATGTTATCATTAACGTTGATGTTTTGTGACACGCTAGAGGTATTACCACAAGCATCGGTAAAGGTCCACGTTCTAACAATAGTATACGAGTTCGGACAATTACCTTGTGTTGTTACATCCTGACCTTGTACGGTTATTTCTCCCGAACAGTTGTCATTAGCAGTTAAACTGATCATAGCCGGAACTTCGCCACCACAACTTACCGTTACATCAGCCGGAGCAGTTGGAACTACTGGCGCTACGTTATCATTAACGTTGATGTTTTGAGATATACTAGAAGTATTACCACAAGCATCTGTAAAAGTCCAGGTTCTAACGATAGTATAGGAATTCGGACAGTTACCTTGTGTAGTCACATCCTGACCTTGTACGGTAATTTCTCCCGAACAATTGTCATTCGCAGTTAAACTGATCATTGCCGGAACTTCGCCACCGCAACTTACAGTTATAGCAGCCGGAGCAGTTGGAACCACTGGTGCTACGTTGTCATTAACGTTGATGTTTTGTGACACGCTAGAGGTATTACCACAAGCATCCGTAAACGTCCAGGTTCTAACAATAGTATAGGAATTCGGACAGTTACCTTGTGTGGTTACATCCTGACCTTGTACGGTTATTTCTCCCGAACAGTTATCATTTGCTGTTAGACTAATCATTGCCGGAACATCGCCACCGCAACTTACAGTTACATCAGCCGGAGCGGTTGGAACTACTGGTGCTACGTTATCATTAACGTTGATGTTTTGTGACACGCTAGAAGTGTTACCACAAGTATCCGTAAACGTCCAGGTTCTTACGATAGTATAGGAATTCGGACAGTTACCTTGTGTTGTTACATCCTGACCTTGAACGGTAATTTCTCCCGAACAGTTGTCATTAGCAGTTAAACTGATCATCGCAGGAACTTCGCCACTACAACTTACGGTTACATCAGCCGGAGCGGTTGGAACCACTGGCGCTATGTTGTCATTAACGTTGATGTTTTGAGATACGCTAGAGGTATTGCCACAAGTATCAGTAAACGTCCAGGTTCTTACGATAGTATAGGAATTCGGACAGTTACCTTGTGTTGTTACATCCTGACCTTGAACGGTAATTTCTCCCGAACAGTTATCATTCGCTGTTAAACTGATCATAGCCGGAACATCACCACCACAACTTACAGTTACATCAGCCGGAGCGGTTGGAACCACTGGTGCTATGTTATCATTAACGTTGATGTTTTGTGACACGCTGGAGGTATTACCACAAGCATCGGTAAAGGTCCAGGTTCTAACGATAGTATAGGAATTCGGACAATTACTCGGAGTGGTTGCATCCTGACCTTGTACGGTAATTTCTCCCGAACAGTTATCATTCGCAGTCAAACTGATCATAGCCGGAACATCACCACCACAGCTTACGGTTACATCAGCCGGAGCAGTTGGAACTACTGGCGCAATGTTATCATTAACGTTGATGTTTTGAGATACGCTAGAAGTATTACCACAAGCATCGGTAAACGTCCAGGTTCTAACGATTGTATAGGAGTTCGGACAGTTACCTTGTGTCGTTACATCCTGACCTTGTACGGTTATTGCACCGGAACAATTATCATTAGCTGTTAAACTGATCATCGCAGGAACATCACCACCACAACTTACAGTTATAGCAGCCGGAGCAGTTGGAACCACTGGCGCTATGTTATCATTAACGTTGATGTTTTGTGATACGCTAGAGGTATTTCCACAAGCATCTGTAAACGTCCAGGTTCTAACGATAGTATACGAGTTCGGACAATTACCTTGTGTGGTTACATCCTGACCTTGAACGGTAATTTCTCCCGAACAGTTATCATTCGCTGTTAGACTAATCATTGCCGGAACTTCGCCACTACAACTTACGGTTACATCAGCCGGAGCGGTTGGAACCACTGGTGCTATGTTGTCATTAACGTTGATGTTTTGTGATACGCTAGAGGTGTTTCCACAAGCATCAGTAAAGGTCCATGTTCTAACAATAGTATAGGAATTCGGACAGTTACCCGGAGTAGTTGCATCCTGACCTTGTACGGTTATTGCACCGGAACAATTATCATTCGCTGTTAAACTGATCATTGCCGGAACATCACCACCACAACTTACGGTTATAGCAGCCGGAGCAGTTGGAACCACTGGTGCTATGTTATCATTAACGTTGATGTTTTGTGATACGCTTGATGTGTTGCCACAAGCATCCGTAAACGTCCATGTTCTAACGATAGTATACGAGTTCGGACAATTACCTTGTGTGGTTACATCCTGACCTTGAACGGTTATTGCACCGGAACAATTATCATTAGCTGTTAAACTGATCATCTCAGGAACATCACCACCACAACTTACGGTTATAGCAGCCGGAGCAGTTGGAACTACTGGTGCTACGTTATCATTAACGTTGATGTTTTGTGATACACTAGAAGTATTACCACAAGCATCTGTAAACGTCCAGGTTCTAACGATAGTATAAGAGTTCGGACAATTACCTGGAGTGGTTGCATCCTGACCTTGTACGGTTATTGCACCGGAACAGTTATCATTAGCAGTCAAACTGATCATCGCAGGAACATCGCCACCGCAACTTACAGTTACAGCAGCCGGAGGTGTAGGAGCTACCGGAGGTACATTATCATTTACTGTAAATGTAGCCTGAGTAGTCGATGTATTATTACAAGCGTCTGTTGCCGTAAAAATCACCGTTACACTATCAGAACAATTATTACCTAAAGTGCTAAAATTATTACTCCATTTTACCGGTCCGCAATTATCAGAAGCGACAGCTCCACCATTGGTATTTAACCAGTTTTGCAATTGCGTCTGGTTACCTTGACCATCACAAGTTACTGTCACATTTTGCGCTTGTGTAGTGATCATTGGAGGAGTATTATCCAGAACGGTAATGGTTTGTGTGTGAGTAGTTGTATTACCGCATTGATCAACTAAAGTCCAGGTTCTGGTAATAATTTTTGAACCGGCGCAATTGCCATCAGCAACGGCATCGGTATAAGTTGCCTGTAAACCGGTTGAACAGTTATCATTTTCATTAGTTACATCACCGGTAGTCGCAACTGAAGCATTATAATTACAGTTGGCATCAGCATAAATGGTTATGTCTGCCGGAGCTGTAAATGTTGGTGCTACGTTATCATTTACATTAATATTTTGAGATACGCTTGATGTATTGCCACAAGCATCGGTAAACGTCCAGGTTCTAACAATTGTATACGAGTTCGGACAATTACCCGGGGTGGTTGCATCCTGACCTTGTACGGTTATTGCACCGGAACAATTGTCATTCGCTGTTAAACTGATCATCGCAGGAACATCACCACCACAACTTACAGTTACATCAGCCGGAGCAGTTGGAACCACTGGCGCTATGTTATCATTAACGTTGATGTTTTGTGATACGCTAGAGGTATTTCCACAAGCATCTGTAAACGTCCAGGTTCTTACAATAGTATAGGAATTCGGACAATTACCCGGAGTGGTTGCATCCTGACCTTGTACGGTTATTGCACCGGAACAATTATCATTAGCTGTTAAACTGATCATCTCAGGAACATCACCACCACAACTTACGGTTATAGCAGCCGGAGCAGTTGGAACTACTGGCGCTACGTTATCATTAACGTTGATGTTTTGTGATACACTAGAAGTATTACCACAAGCATCTGTAAACGTCCAGGTTCTAACGATAGTATAGGAATTCGGGCAATTACCTTGTGTTGTTACATCCTGACCCTGTACGGTAATTGCACCGGAACAATTATCATTAGCTGTTAAACTGATCATCGCAGGAACATCACCACCACAACTTACAGTTACATCAGCCGGAGCAGTTGGAACCACTGGCGCTATGTTATCATTAACGTTGATGTTTTGTGATACGCTAGAGGTATTTCCACAAGCATCTGTAAACGTCCAGGTTCTTACAATAGTATAGGAATTCGGACAATTACCCGGAGTGGTTGCATCCTGACCTTGTACGGTTATTGCACCGGAACAATTATCATTAGCTGTTAAACTGATCATCTCAGGAACATCACCACCACAACTTACGGTTATAGCAGCCGGAGCAGTTGGAACTACTGGTGCTACGTTATCATTAACGTTGATGTTTTGTGATACGCTAGAGGTATTTCCACAAGCATCTGTAAACGTCCAGGTTCTTACAATAGTATAGGAATTCGGGCAATTACCTTGTGTTGTTACATCCTGACCCTGTACGGTAATTGCACCGGAACAATTGTCATTCGCTGTTAAACTGATCATCGCAGGAACATCACCACCACAACTTACAGTTACATCAGCCGGAGCAGTTGGAACCACTGGCGCTATGTTATCATTAACGTTGATGTTTTGTGATACGCTAGAGGTATTTCCACAAGCATCTGTAAACGTCCAGGTTCTTACAATAGTATAGGAATTAGGACAATTACCCGGAGTGGTTGCATCCTGACCTTGTACGGTTATTGCACCGGAACAATTATCATTAGCTGTTAAACTGATCATCTCAGGAACATCACCACCACAACTTACGGTTATAGCAGCCGGAGCAGTTGGAACTACTGGCGCTACGTTATCATTAACGTTGATGTTTTGTGATACACTAGAAGTATTACCACAAGCATCTGTAAACGTCCAGGTTCTAACGATAGTATAGGAATTCGGACAGTTACCCGGAGTAGTTGCATCCTGACCTTGAACGGTTATTGCACCGGAACAGTTATCATTAGCAGTCAAACTGATCATCGCAGGAACATCGCCACCGCAACTTACGGTTACAGCAGCCGGAGGCGTAGGAGCTACCGGAGGTACATTGTCATTAACTGTAAATGTAGCCTGAGTAGTCGATGTATTATTACAAGCATCTGTTGCCGTAAAAATAACCGTTACACTATCAGAACAATTATTACCTAAAGTGCTAAAATTATTACTCCATTTTACCGGTCCGCAATTATCAGAAGCGACTGCACCACCATTGGTATTTAACCAATTTTGCAATTGTGTCTGGTTACCTTGACCATCACAAGTTACGGTCACATTTTGTGCTTGTGTGGTGATCATTGGAGGAGTATTATCCAGAACGGTAATGGTTTGTGCATGAGTCGTTGTATTACCACATTGATCAACTAAAGTCCAGGTTCTGGTAATAATTTTTGAACCGGCGCAATTGCCATCAGCAACGGCATCGGTATAAGTTGCCTGTAAGCCGGTTGAACAGTTATCATTTTCATTAGTTACATCACCTGTAGTCGCAACAGAAGCATTATAGTTACAGTTGGCATCAGCATAAATGGTTATGTCTGCCGGAGCTGTAAATGTTGGTGCTACATTATCATTAACGTTGATGTTTTGTGATACGCTAGAGGTGTTGCCACAAGCATCGGTAAACGTCCAGGTTCTTACAATAGTATAAGAATTCGGACAATTACCCGGAGTGGTTGCATCCTGACCTTGAACAGTTATTGCACCTGAACAATTATCATTAGCTGTTAAACTGATCATCGCAGGAACATCGCCACCGCAACTTACGGTTACATCAGCCGGAGCGGTTGGAACCACTGGTGCTATGTTATCATTAACGTTGATGTTTTGTGATACACTAGAAGTATTACCACAGGCATCAGTAAACGTCCATGTTCTTACAATAGTATAAGAATTCGGACAATTACCCGGAGTGGTTGCATCCTGACCTTGTACGGTTATTGCACCGGAACAGTTGTCATTCGCTGTTAAACTAATCATTGCCGGTATGTTATTGCTACAAGCTACAGTTACAGCAGCCGGAGCAGTTGGCACTACTGGTGCTACGTTATCATTAACAGTGATGTTTTGTGATACACTAGAAGTATTACCACAGGCATCAGTAAACGTCCAGGTTCTAACGATAGTATAGGAATTCGGACAGTTACCCGGCGTGGTTACATCCTGACCTTGTACGGTTATTGCACCGGAACAATTGTCATTCGCTGTTAAACTAATCATTGCCGGTATGTTATTGCTACAAGCTACAGTTACAGCAGCCGGAGCCGTTGGCACTACTGGTGCTACGTTATCATTAACAGTGATGTTTTGTGATACACTAGAAGTATTACCACAGGCATCAGTAAACGTCCATGTTCTTACAATAGTATAAGAATTCGGACAATTACCCGGCGTGGTTACATCCTGACCTTGTACGGTTATTGCACCGGAACAATTGTCATTCGCTGTTAAACTGATCATTGCCGGTACGTTATTACCACAAGCTACAGTTACAGCAGCCGGAGGTGCAGGAGCTACCGGAGGTGTTGTGTCTTTTATAGTAATTTGTTGCGTGAAAATTTGATTACTACTACAAGGAGAGCTAATTGTAAATTTTCGTGTCACTACTATAGGGCAGGTTCCGGATTTTGTATCGACATACGAAATCGTATAATTTAAGGATTGGTTTGTAGTTGTTCCGCCTGCTGCAAGAAATTGCGCAAGACTAATACTTACCGGTGTTTCACTATATACCAGTCCGGTTATGGCAGCTGTACTACATCCTTCGAGCGTATAATTAGCCGGCGCTGTTAGTACAGGACTGGCAGAAATACTGATTTTAAAGGTGTAATAACAGTCATTACTTCCCGGAGGAATACCATAATAGGTTTGTGTTCCAACGGTTGCCGGAAACGGATTGGTAGCAGTATATTCGACAGTATTCGGACCTACCGGATAACTATTGTAAAAACGGGTTCCGGGAGGAAATGCACCACTTATTTGTGATACAGCAATACTTCCGGAAGTATTACAAAAGTTAAAGACAATCTCATCCGGTGTATTCTGACAATGGTTGGTTATATAATCCTGTGCGTTAATATTAACCGTTAACGGATCTTTTATCGGTTCACCCTGACATATTCCGGAAGCAGTATAGCCTTGAATAAAAGGTTTAGTCGAAACGGCAACGCCGGATATTGCACCAACACCGTTAATATAACCGTAAATCGTTATGGCAGGATTACAATGCGTATTTTTAAGAATACTACAATCTTCGGTAGCTTTAAGCTTAAAGGTAAACTCACCCAAAACGTCAGACGGATTGGCAGGAAGCGGTAATGTTCCTATATTCCATATTATAGTACCGTTAGCACCCTGAGACGGATTAAATGATACTGCATTTGGAGTAGGAGCCGGACTGAAAAAGACAGCACCGGAAGCACTTCCGTTTACATAGCTGGCGGTAAAAGGAACCGGGATTTCTAAAGTCGCATTATTAATGGCTTCAGATCCTTCATTTAAAACTTTTATTTTGTATACGATTTCCTGACCCGGTTGTGCCGTTAACGGAAGGCTGGCAGGATTACCGTTAATGGTTGTAACAGAAGATATACCTTGCGGTTGCGGTATATACGCATCAACCGACATGGCTATTGTAAAAATAGAGTAGGTATCCTGTGTTGTTCCATACCGGAATTTGGTTGAAGTCTGGTTATTGGTAATTACACTGTTACTCGCGTTTGGTATCGTAAACATACTAATATCCAATCCGGTATTATTTAACAAGTTCGGATTTCGGGTGTTACCACCTGTTAGAATCGATGAATTGAAAAAGTTGGTTGTCGAATTTCCGGAATGATTTAAATCCAGCCAGCTGTTGTCGCTTTGTTTTTGTATGCTGAAATAATCACCGCTAATACCGCGATCACCTTCACCGGCCATTAATCCCAGTTTAAGATTAATCGGACCTGTCTGAGCGGTATTAAAACCGGATACTGGCAATTCAAAACTGGTTGTATTGCTTCCGCTTACATATGCATGACCATCAAAAACGGTTACATCTCTCCATTTCATTTTTGAGTTTTCGTAGATAACAATCAAACCCCAACCACCATAGTATCCTACAGAGCCTCCGTTTCCTTCTACCATGGCTACATCGGCAACAGTATAGGCTCCCAATCCGTATTGTTTTACATAATCGGTTACTTCAGCGTAAGCAGAATAAATAAAATCATCGGAGCTGTTCGGATAATAGATATCATTTGTATTGGCTGTAACCGGGGTATAACCGGATGCTCCGGGACCTTGTAATAAAACTTGTCTTTTGTTAAAGTTTTTGGTAACCGAAACAGTTGTTGCAATGGTACCGCTTACATTGGTATAAGCAAAGGAAGTCGACTGATATTCTGATGTAGATCGGTTTTGTCTGGAATCTCTTTCTAATCCGTTTACGGTAAGTGTAATACCTCCGGATTCTGTGTATACGGTTACCGGATCAAAAGTAACTACTCGTGTATTGCCGGAATTACTTACAACCTGATTAGTCGGATTCACCCAACTACCGCTGTTAACACGATAACGGATATAAGGTGCTGAATTCTGAAATTCAAATTGAACATTGTCTCCGTTTCCGGTGAATTCATACCGTACATAATAGCTGTTATTATTACCTTGACGGGAAACATTCATAGAATATTGTGTATTGGTCACCGTATTATTATGACCAACCGTCTGATTGTTATTTACAGCTTGCGGCGGACCGGGAACGTTTTTAGTTACCGAAAAAGTATCCGGACTGGAACTGCTGTTAGAAGCCCGGGCTGACCAGTACAATCCTGCATAAATAATTTTAGAACAGTTTGGAACAGCACCGTTTTCGGTCGAAAAATTCAGTGTGGCTGAAGAAGAGTTAAACGTATTGTTATCACTGTCAACATCCACATATTGCATATCGTTATTACTGTTGTTCGTGTTATCCCCATAGTTTACCAATGTCAGGTTAGTATTCCCGATCATGGTAAAATCTCCCTGAATATTATAAATCTTTTTGGTGGGAGTATATTGTGAAGTTCGCTGGGTAAACGGAACCCGAACCTGAGAAAACATTCCGGTAGCAGAAAGAGCCAAAAGAAGTGTTAGTACAAGTTTGGAGGTAGGAGCCGATATGATACTACTTAATTGTGTAAAGTTTCTCATAATCTTATGTCTTAGAATAAAACTTAACTAGGGATAGATATCGAATAGATGATTAAATAACCATTGCGATTATTTAGAAACAGGCTTTTGATATAATCCGGATTGCATTTAAAATCGCAGATCACATAGATGTATTTCAGACTCTTAAATTTTTCGAGCGCTGTTGTGTCAATTCTTAGAGGATCATTAGCACTTAGCTTAAGTGTAAGTATCTCCAATGGCCTGGTGTCTTCTCTGGCCAGAAACTGACTAAAGGAATAAGCATCTACTTCGGCATAATAACAATTACCCTGTGTTAAGTCTTTCACTTTACCGTTGAGGATGTAAAGTTTAGGATGTAAATCTTTTAACAATGATCGAGCACGACCATAATTAAATTCGGAACCCGTTTGTTTTCCTTCATATCCTTTTGTCATTAAATCCTGGTAGGATATGAAAGTTTGAGAATGCACCGTTCCTGCTAAGAGGAGTAGCAGAAAAAGTGCGGCTGCTTTTTGTTTTAAAGCGTTCATGATCATTATATTAATTAAGTTAGTTTTCTTAAAAAATGACATAAAGATTCCCCGGGCGATAAAAACAGCTCTGTTTTTTCACCATTTAAAAAACCGATATGTAAAGCCATGGAACAGATTACTTGTGAGACAAGCAAAAAGGACTTGGTGACTTAATTAAAACAGGTTGATATGAATTTGGAAACAAGAAAGTCTATTACGATTTTAATAGACATATCGTAATAATAACATGGTTTTTAGTAGCATTTCAGTATTATTTTGAGTTTTATAGTGGTATTTAAACTTAAAATAAAAGAATACGCTGCCATGTTTGAATGATACTAAATTATTCAAATAAAATCGGGGCGCATTATTTCCGTAAGGTTTTTCGATAAAATGACTTTTTTTATCCATGAATTAACATTTTTTTGATACTTTTTAACTGGTATTTTTCTTTTTTTTTGACGTACTTTATGAAATAAATAGCTACATCATGAAAAATTTAATTCTAATTCGTCATGCAAAATCAAGCTGGGAAACACCTAGTAAAGATATAGACAGACCCATTTCCCAAAGAGGTATTCATGATGCCAACACCATTTTTAGTCAAATAAGTAATTTCTTACCTAAAACATTTTTGGTATGGAGTAGTACGGCTAAACGGGCAAGGGAAACGGCGATGATCTTTTCACAAAATCTCTCTATTCCTTATGAAAGTATCATTATAAATGAAGACTTATATACGTTTGACAGCAGAAATCTGGAAGCGGCCATAAAAAAATGCGAAAACAGGTTTGACAGCCTAATTCTTTTCGGACATAACGAGGCTATAACAGATTTTGTTAATAAATTTGGTGACCTTTATATTGACAATGTTCCCACTGCCGGATTGGTTTCTATAACATTTGAGCAGGATAACTGGGACGATATTAATAAAGGGCGAACAATTAAAACCTTATTTCCAAGGCAGTTAAAAGTATGACATCTCACGAAAACAGATATATCGACAGAGAAAAAAGTTGGTTGGCATTTAATGCAAGAGTTTTACAAGAAGCAGCAGATGAAAGTGTTCCGTTATTAGACAGACTCCGTTTTTTAGGTATATTTTCCAATAATTTAGACGAATTTTTCCGTGTACGCTACGCAGCTGTACGCCGGTTAAGTATGGAAGGTATTTCCGGAGAAAAGATTCTGGGCGGTATTTCAGCACAACAATTATTAAAAGACATTACCGAAATTGTAATTGAACAACAATCGGAAAGTTTGCGCATTCTGAGTGTCATTGAAAAGATGCTTGAAAAAGAAAACATCTTTATTATTAATGAAACGGAAACAAATAAAGAGCAACAAAACTTTATTAAAGAATTTTTTATTCAGAAAGTAAGCCCGGAATTGGTAACGATTATCCTTAATGATTTGGATGAATTTCCGTTATTAAAAGACACTTCAGGTTATTTGGCGGTCAAATTAGTCATGAAACCGAAACAGTTGGTAATTGATCCGTCAGATGTGATTCAGAAAAAGGAAGTACGTTATGCTGTTGTCGAAATTCCGAAAACAATTAACCGTTTTGTAGTGCTTCCGTCCAGTAATGATAAGCAATATGTGATCTTATTGGATGATGTGATTCGCTATAATCTGCACAGTATTTTTAATATTTTCGACTACGAAAGTATTTCGGCACATATGATTAAAATTACACGTGATGCGGAATTGGATATTGATTCGGACCTGAACAAAAGTTTAATCGAAAAAATATCAACCAGTGTAAAAGATCGTAGAATAGGGGAACCGGTTCGTTTTGTATATGATCAGTCTATCGAAAAAGATACATTGGCTTTTTTCCTGACACGAATGAAAATTGATGCTACGGATAGCTTGATTCCGGGTGGTCGCTATCATAACCGTCGGGATTATATTGATTTCCCGAATCTGGGACGTTATGATTTACTGTTCAAACAAAATCCGCCTTTACCGGTTGTCGATCTGAGTCTGGAAGGTAGTATTCTGGAGCGGATTAAACAAAAAGACTTTCTGGTAAATGCACCGTATCAATCCTTTTCCTATTTGATCAAGTTCTTACGGGAAGCTGCTCTTGATCCGAAAGTAACATCGATTAAAATTACACTATATCGTCTGGCTAAAAATTCCCAGATTATCAGTTCTTTAATCAATGCCGCTAAAAACGGAAAAAGAGTGATTGTTCAGATTGAATTACAGGCGCGTTTCGATGAAGCCAGTAATATCTCGTATGCCGAACAAATGCAAACGGAAGGAATTGAGCTTATTTTCGGGGTAAAAGGACTAAAAGTACACAGTAAAATTTGTGCTATTGAAAGAATCGAAGACGGGAAAATTTTCCGCTACGGCTTTATTTCGACAGGGAATTTTAATGAGTCGACAGCTAAAATTTATACTGATGTAACGTTGCTTACCAGTCATCAACCGATTTTAAGAGATATCAACCGCATTTTTGATTTCTTTGATGTCAATTATCGTGTCCATCGTTATAAACATCTGATTGTATCGCCACATTATACCCGATCAAAATTTATTAAACTGATTGAAAGGGAAATGCATAATGCTCAGGAAGGAAAAGAAGCTTATATTAAATTGAAAATGAATAGTTTGTCTGATTTTAAAATGATCGACAAATTATATGAAGCCAGTCGAGCCGGAGTAAAAATTCAGCTGATTGTTCGTGGTATTTGCTCGCTTATACCGGGTATATTGGGAATGAGTGAAAATATTGAAGCAATTAGTATAGTCGATAATTATCTGGAGCATGCCCGTATTTATATCTTCGGAAATGAAGGCGATCCGGAAGTTTATATTTCTTCCGCTGATTTTATGACGCGTAATCTTGATGCTCGTGTAGAAGTAACTTGTCCGATTTATGATCCCCGGATTAAGGAAGAGTTGATCGAAACGTTTAATATTGGTTGGAAAGGGAACGTAAAAGCCCGTTTGCATTCCGAAAATCTGGAAAACAAATACCGAAAACGTCCGAAAGAAAAAATGTTCCGGGCGCAATTGGAAACCTATAACTACTATCGCAATCAGATGGATGTTATAGTCGAGAAAAAACTTTGATAATCCCTCAATTAAAAGTAATATGATTTCGATCAAAAAATATGCAGCTATCGATATCGGATCCAATGCGATGCGATTGCTGATTACTAATATTGTAGAACAAGCCGGAAAAGAAACCCAGTTTAATAAAAGCGAATTGGTTCGCGTTCCGATCCGTTTAGGACAGGATGCATTTACAGTTGGGGAAATCACGGATGATAATATTGAACGAATGGTCGATGCGATGAAGGCGTTCAAATTATTAATGAAAGTATATAAAGTAGAACGTTACATGGCATGTGCTACATCCGCTATGCGTGAGGCATATAACGGTCAGGAAGTAGCTGACATTATTAAGAAAAAAGCCGATATTAAAATCAATATTATCGACGGTAAAAAAGAGGCTAAAATAATTGCTTCATCCGATTTACGCCATTTTATTAAAACGGATCAGACTTATCTTTATGTCGATGTAGGCGGTGGAAGTACTGAATTTTCATTGTTTTCTGAAGGTCAGATGGTGGCTTCAAAATCTTTTAAAAACGGAACCGTTCGTTTACTGAATAACATGGTTAATGATGTGGTATGGCAGGAAATCGAAAAATGGATAAAAATCCAAACCGAACCTTATGAGCATATCACACTGATCGGATCGGGAGGAAACATCAATAAATTGTTTAAACTTTCCGGTAAGTTACAGGAAAAACCATTATCCTATGCTTATGTTAACGCGCAATACCAATACCTGAATTCACTTTCATATGAGCAACGCATCGCAGAAATCGGATTAAATCCGGATCGTGCCGATGTAATCATTCCGGCAACCCGTATTTACCTGAGTGCGATGAAATGGAGCGGAGCAAAAAATATTTATGTCCCTAAAATCGGACTTTCAGACGGTATTGTAAAAGCCATGTATTACGACAAAATTTAAAATGAAAACAACAATTTATACACCTTCGGTAAATGATTATATTGAAATTACCGAAGTATGGGAAGCATCTGTTCGTGCTACACATACCTTTTTGACAGAAGAAGATATTCAATATTATAAACCATTGATTTTAAATGAATATCTAAAAGCTGTAACCCTTTTTTGTACTTCGGATAACGGAGCCATTACCGGTTTTATCGGTTTGTCGGAAGATACAATTGAAATGCTTTTTATACGTCCGGATTACAGAGGAAAAGGAGTAGGAAAAGTACTATTGGACTTTGCAATTAAAGAACATAATGTTTTTAAAGTCGATGTAAACGAGCAAAATGAGCAAGCTGTCGGATTTTATGAGTATCTGGGGTTTAAAACCGTAAAAAGAGAACCTTTGGATCCGAACGGGAAACCGTTTCCGATTTTATCAATGGAACTTCAAAAATAATTAACAGTTGATCGGATATGAAAGCACTGTTTAAAACATTAGGAATCTTGTCCGCAGCCGAATTGGATATGCTGGATGATATCCTTACAGAACGGATTTTAAAAAAAGGCGAATACCTGATTAAAGAAAATACAGTTTGCGACGAAATTGTTTTTATCAAATCAGGTGCGCTTCGCTCTTTTTATATTAACAGTGAAGGAGATGAAATTACGAATTGTATTACTTTCGAGAATGAATTAATGTCCGCTTTTTCCAGTTTCGTAACCAAAAAATCCACCGATGAAAATATTCAGGCTTTATTCGATACCGAATTAGAGGTTTTACATCGTGAAGATCTCGAAAGATTGTATTTTCAGAATATAAACTGGCAAAAAGTAGGACGTATTTTAGCAGAAACACAATATGTTCAATTAGAAAAACGAGTAGCTTCCTTTCAGAAATTTTCTGGAAAAGAACGCTATGAAGAATTGTTCAGCCTACAGCCTAAATACATCAAACTTATTCCGTTACAATATCTGGCGTCCTTTTTAGGTATCACACCGAGACATTTAAGTCGTATTCGAAAAGCAGTATAAATAGCTTAAAAGTAATTTCCTTTTTTTAAATTTCAGATTAAGAAACTTATGATTATTTAACCCTTATAACGAATTATTTCTATTAGTTGTTCCGGATCGTCTTTATAAGCTACTATTTGACCGATATTTTGCGATGTAAAACGCAATAAAGCGTCGTTAGGCTTCGGAATCCTGTGCCATCTTTTTTCCCGGATAGTAGTATAGATAGAAATCGGTGTGTTTATAAGACCGGTTCCTGACCACCAGCCCAATAAGGCTGTCGAAATTATAGCTTCTTTGTTTTTTATATCAAGACAATTCGGACAGCCAATTACTAATTCTTCTCTGAGTGACGCAGAAAAAATATAACTTTTTACAGTGTATATAACCGTACCGTTAAGTTTTACTGCTTTATCTTTACATATCGGGCATGGTAAAGTCCTTAATTTTTGTGAGAATTCAACTATTTCTTCAAAAGTATAACTTCTGTTTTGTGCTTTTACACTCTCTAAAAGAGCAGGGTTTAAATTCCTCTTTTTAATTTCTTTTTCAATTATCTCAAAGATACCAGGTCTTAATCCTTGTGCACGTTCAGTTGTAATCTGGATTAATTCATAGTCACTTTTTTGGGAATAATATACCTTAATGTCTTTTAAATCATATCCGCTACTCTTACTATTGTTCATATCGTTCTATTTCTTTTCCGCATATTTATAAAAAAAGCAGTAATGATAAATACGCTTTTTTATACTATTATAAGCCAAATATATTGAATACACAAAAAAAGAAATAGGCATTTCAGTTGTTGCATTTCAATATTGGACATATGTCCGGTAGTTGGGCTATATACTCCGATACTTTTGCATAAAACAAATCTTTATTTATGCAAAAAAACATTCTTATTATCGGAGGGACTGGATTGATCGGGTCGACCGTCTACAGAATTTTAAAAGAAAGAAATCCAAATTATAATCTGTTTATCGGTAGCCGGAAAAAAAGGAATTCGGATCAGGTTTTATGTCTTGATGTTTCTGATTTTGCCACACTTTCGGTAATCGCTCAGTATTCTATTGATCTTATTATATTATGTACAAATGATCAGCATAATAACGTATTGCATTATGCTATTGCAAATCAGCTGGATTATATCGACATCACAAAACCAACACCGGATTTAAAGGAAGCTTTTTCAATTGCCGGTAAAGAAAAAAATGTAGCCAACAAAATTGTTTTCAGTTCCGGTTGGATGGCAGGGATTGTATCTGGTTTGCTACAGGATTTTAAAGGAATAAATACAGTTGCTCTATTTGTCTATTATTCCATTTCGGATAAAGCAGGGGAAAGTTCAGCGCATTTTATGGCCGAAAACGTAAGTAAACCATTTGTTCGCTATAAAAATAATCAGCCGGTAACGATTAAGCATTTTCTTGATTCTGAGGACTATACTTTTTCTTTTGATGTCGGTAAACGACGGGTTTATAATTTTGATGTCCCGGATTTATTCATCTTAAATGCAATCGAAAATGTCCCGAATGTATCGGTAAAAATGACCTATAGTTCGAGATTGGTAACCCGTTTGTTAGGTCTTTTTCAATCGTTGCGATTATTTAATCTGCTATCCTTAAAAAACAGAAGATTAATTTTTAGTGCCAACGGAAAAGGGGATAAGACTATTTTTGAAATTATAGCGAAAACATCAAGCGAAACAATAAAAACCACATTAAAAAGTGATAACGGGCAGTCGGAATTAACAGCTTTTGCCACTGTTTTACATATTGAAAAAATATTGAATAATCCATTTCCTGACGGAGTTTACTTTAGTCATCAATTATATCAGCCGGATGAAATGAAAAACGCGTTGTTAACCAATAAAACGATTAAAATCAATACATTTAAGAACTGAAATAGCCACTGTATATGAAAAAAATACTGATTATTAATGGACATCCTAATCCGGACAGTTTTAATTTTGCTTTGGCTGAAGCCTATCGTAAAGGAGCGGAAACTAATGGTATACCGATTGAAACAATTACAATTGCGAATCTGAATTTTGATCCGAATTTAAGATTTGGATATCAAAAACGGATGGAATTAGAACCGGATTTAAAAATGGCTTGGGAGCAAATTCAAAATGCAGATCATCTGGTATGGATTCATCCGGTTTGGTGGGGCGGATTACCGGCAGTAACCAAAGGATTTATTGATCGGTTGTTTTTGCCGGGTATGGCTTTTCGTTACCGTGAAAACTCGGTATGGTGGGATAAATTATTAAAAGGAAAAACCGCTCACATTATAACAACTCTTGATCAACCAAGTTTTTATTATTGGTTGGTTTATGGCCGACCAAGTGTTAATCAGCTAAAAAAAGCAGTTCTGAAATTTTGTGGTATTGAACCGGTAAAAGTTTCTTATTTCGGAATTATTAAAACCTCGAACGATTTAGAGCGAAAAAAATGGATTGAAAAGGCTTTTAAAATGGGACAAAAAGGAGCGTAAAATTAGACGTCAAGATCGAAAGCTTTACGTAAAAGATCCAAAGCCGGGTTGATTGCTTTTAATTTCTCAAATTTTTCCAGAGCGGTAAAAGCATATTTGGTTTCTACAATTTCATTAACATGTACTTCTATAACAATATCATGGTTGTGTAATTTCCCTCTCAGATAACCTAAAAGTTCAATTTTATTGTTGTCAAAATCTACTTTAGAGCCCTCATTCGGTAATTCCAGTTTAATCGTTGTACCGTCTAAAACTGGATCATTGATCTGCATATATGTTGCCATGATTTTTTGGCCTTTATCGCTTAAACGCTGTGCAAATTTATTCCATTGTAATAGCATATCCGTTTCGGTAAAGGCTTCTGTCGGCAATTCATCATGTTGCGGAGCATTGGCTCTTTGTTGTGCTTCGAGTTCTTTTTTTGCCCGGATACTGGCTAAGGAAAGCGCTGAAACTTTTTTTTCAGCATTTAAATCCGGAGTAACAATCGGTTTGATTTCCGGTGTAACAACTTTAACAGGAACCGGCTCCGGATTTGGTACAGAAGTAACGGTTACTGGTTCCGATTGTTGTGATACAACAGGAATAGAATCCGGTTGCGGCACAGCAATAACTTCCGGTGTAGCAGGTACTACCGGTTTCGGGTTATTTTTGAAAAAATCAGGGGGAATTATGTATGACTTAGCTTTTTTTTTTCTCCATCAAAAGTAATGGAGGCAAGCTGCATTAGACACAGTTCAACTAAAAGTCTTTGATTCTGACTAGTTTTATATTTTAAGTCGCAATCATTAGCAATATCAATTCCCTGTAACAGGAATTCCTGAGCTGTTTTTTGCGCTTGTTCACGATATAAATTTTGTGCGACTTCACCGGCTTCCAACAGTATTAAAGTTGCCGGGTTTTTACAAACCAGTAAATCTCTGAAATGAGACGCTAAACCGGCAATAAAATGATGACCGTCAAATCCTTTGGCCAGAATATCATTATAGGCTAATAATAATTCCGGTATTTTGTTTTCCAGAATTAAATCGGTTACTTTAATGTAATATTCGTAATCCAGTACATTCAGGTTTTCAGTAACGGCCTGACGTGTCAGATTTGTACCACAATAGGAAACCACACGGTCAAAAATCGATAAAGCATCACGCATCGCACCATCTGCTTTTTGCGCAATGATATGCAAGGCATCATCTTCAAAAATAATATTCTGACTTTTTGCTACTTCAGCCAAATGTTCTTTTGCATCTTTAACGGTAATTCGTTTAAAATCAAAGATCTGACAACGAGATAGGATAGTTGGAATAATCTTATGTTTCTCAGTAGTCGCCAGAATAAAAATAGCATGCTTCGGCGGTTCTTCCAATGTTTTTAGGAAGGCGTTAAAAGCCGCTTGTGACAACATATGTACCTCGTCAATGATATACACTTTGTATTTCCCGGTTTGTGGCGGGATACGAACCTGATCAATCAGATTTCGGATATCATCAACGGAGTTATTAGAAGCGGCATCCAGCTCAAATACATTGAAAGCAAAATCTTCATAAGGATCATCGTAGCCCTCCTGATTAATTTTTCGTGCCAGAATACGCGCACATGTTGTTTTTCCAACCCCTCGCGGCCCTGTAAAAAGAAGTGCCTGTGCCAGGTGATTGTTGTCAATAGCATTTAATAAAGTATTGGTAATAGCCTGTTGCCCAACAACATCTTTAAATGTTTGCGGTCTGTATTTACGGGCTGATACGATGAATTGTTCCATGACTTTATATTACAGGCAAATATAGCGGTAAAAATAGCAAATTGCAAAGCCGCTTTCGGATAGTTTTTAACAAAGTAAACGCAAACAGTGCTATTCCGTTCTGCCTTTAATACTTAAGTCGGCGAGAACTTTTTCAATATCGTTTTCTGAAGATGCCAACTGGCCGGCTACGAATACGCCTTTTTCTCCTGTAATGGATTTAATTCCGTAAACGGTAGCTTCGTCATCCGGATTGGTCTGACCTTCGTAACGGTAAATATGAACAATTTCGTAGTTAGAAGGATTTTGAATAATATCCTGTTCATGAATATTAAAATCAACATTGAAACCTTTTTCAGTCAATTCTTCCAACGCTTTGGTAACAGTCGCATAGTGATACATACGAATCATAGTTTAAGTTTTGAAGTTACTTTTTAAAGGTAAGCATTTTATTCTCAAATGACTATAAAGCAATGTTAAAGTAGTGCTATATAAAATGTATGAAAAGGAAAATATTCTGTTATCTTTGCAGCCGCAGACCGCCTTATCGTCGTCTTGTCTTTCGGGACGAGAGGGAGGAAAGTCCGGACACCACAGAGTAGCATAGCGGGTAACACCCGTCAGTTCCGATTTATCGGGATTAGGACAAGTGCAACAGAAAGTATGTACAGGTAATGCTGTAGTGAAACCAGGTAAACTCTATGCGGTGAAATGCCATGTATATCAACATTCAAGGGCTGCTCGTTCGTTGTTGAGGGGTAGGCAGATGGATCCCGTCAGTAATGTCGGGGCTAGATAAATGATAAGGGTTCCGATTTATCGGAATACAGAATCCGGCTTACAGGTCTGCTTTTTTATATTAACTGTCGAATTCGTCCTCTTCGTCCGTTACATCTTCTTCGGTATCGTTTGCAAACTCAAAAAAGGTAAACACCGATCCTCCGTAATGCTTCGCAAAAGAAAAATTAACCATATGGTCAATAGGAGTATGTTTGGAATGCTCAATGATCATCATACCGTCTTCTTCCAGTAATTCGTTTTCAAATACCAGATTTACAATTCGTTCGAAATCTTTTTGTTCCATCCCGTAAGGCGGATCGGCAAAAATAATATCGTAAGAAGCTTTACTTTTTTCAAGAAATTTATAAACGTCACTTTTAATAGCCGTGATATCAAAATCAAATTCCCTGGCTGTTTTTTTGATAAAAGTAACACAACCGAAATCTCCGTCTACACTGGTAATCGGCCCGGAGCCGCGTGAAGCAAATTCATAACTGATATTTCCGGTACCGGCAAAAAGATCTAATACCCGTAATTCGGAGAAATTAAAATAATTGTTTAGAATATTAAACAACGATTCTTTCGACATATCGGTAGTAGGGCGAACAGGTAGGTTTTTCGGAGGATTAATTCGTCTTCCTTTATATTTTCCGGAAATGATTCTCATGAATGTAGCAGGATAAAGTTTTCTAAAATAACACGTTCTTCCAGTGAATAACGCGATTGTAAAGCCTGCGTATCCAACAGCGCGATTGTACGGATATAGCGATAGGCGATTTCAAAACACGGATCGTTAACAGTAATTTTTCCTAAGAAATTTACCGAAACCGTTTCCGGGTTAAGTTGTAATTGCTCCAATGTAAATAACAAGTAATAGGCGAAATCTTCCGGTGTTTTGTATTCAAAAGAATTATATAACAATAACTTTAGGTTTTGCGATACAATTATTTCAAAATGAGTATTTTGTATATGAATAAAAACCTGCTTTTCTTCCTTGTTTCTCGACAAATCAAGTAACGCAGCAACTAACGGTGTATTACAGTTTTTATAATCAAAAGCACCAAATTGATCTATCAGAAAATTATTCACATTTACAAAAGGAACATACACGTTGTTTATTTCGTGTATTTCTATTTCATCAAAAGCAAAGACATCGGTTTCAAATACTTTGGTATTGTACTGCAAATAGCTTCCCAGAAAGTTTTCATCAAAAAGCGCTTTCGGAACAAACGTATTAAAGTTATTGTCGTGCAATACAACAATTTCATCATAATGTCGGGTTAATGCCGGATGATCGACAAAAGTCCGCCATAATTGATCTTCTAACGATTGCGTATAGTTAAAAGCAACCGACTGTAATTCCAGAATACGATCATTCAGTGTGTCTATAACACAGAATGAAAGCCCGTTTAGAGCAATCTGAAGAGACAGTTTTTTATAGTTTTTTTGAGCTATCGTGGCTGTTGATGACATTGTCTGGAATCGTAATTGAAAGCAAATTTACATTTTTTTTGTAACGGAAACCGATTTGGGATAAAAAAGGTATGTATCTTTGGACTTCTTTTCCGTTGTAGTGATTACGCGGGTTTGATAACTTCATACATTATTTTGGATTTGATGAATTCCGGCAAATTTTATAGTGCTTTAAAACAAAACTTTCCGTATTTACCAACGCTGAAACAGGACATTTTTTTTCAGAAGATTGCGGATTTCGTTACTAATGAGAATGACGATGAGATCTTCATGCTAAAAGGGTATGCCGGAACGGGTAAAACAACTGTAATTTCAACGATTGTCAACCAATTAAAAGAAGTTAACAAAAAGTATGTATTGCTGGCACCAACCGGAAGGGCGGCTAAGGTGATATCCAATTACGCCCAAAAACCGGCTTTTACCATTCATAAGCGTATCTATTTCCCGAAAAAGGGAAGTGGCGGTGGCGTGCATTTTACGATGCAACCGAATAAATTTAAAAATACAGTATTTATTGTCGATGAAGCTTCGATGATTTCGGATGCCAATTCCGATTCCGGATTATACGAAAACGGCTCTTTATTGGATGACCTTATTTTATATATCTATTCGGGGTACAAATGCAAAATGATTCTGGTTGGCGACACTGCACAGTTGCCACCGGTTAACATGGAGGTAAGTCCGGCATTGAATATTGATACGCTGGGAATGAATTATAGCATGGAAATTCAGCATATTGAGCTGGATGAAGTAATGCGACAGGAAGAGAAATCGGGAATTTTATATAATGCAACGGAACTCCGGGAAATTCTGAAATCACAGTTTATCGATTCGTTTCAGTTCCGGTTAAGAGGATTTAAAGATATCATTCGTTTAACTGACGGTTATGATATTCAGGATGCAATTCATCAGGCTTATAGCAATTATAGTATTGAAGATACTGCTTTTATCGTACGTTCCAATAAAAGAGCCAATCAATATAATCAGCAGATCAGGCTACGAATTTTGGATAAGGAAAGTGAATTGTCGGTTGGTGATTTTATGATGGTGGTTAAAAACAATTACTTCTGGTTAAAAGATTCAGACGAAGCCGGTTTTATTGCCAATGGTGATATTATCGAGATTCTGGAAATTTTTAAAATTCAGGAATTATACGGTTTTAAATTCGCTAAAGTAAAAATCCGAATGGTCGATTATCCGAACCAGATTCCGTTTGAAACGGTTCTGATTCTGGATACGATTATGAGTGAATCGCCTTCATTAACTTATGAGCAATACAATTTATTGTATCAGGAAGTTATGTTGGATTATGAAGAGGAGCGAACCCAATACCGCAAATTGCAAAAGGTAAAAACCAATCCGTATTTTAATGCCTTACAGGTGAAATTCTCCTATGCCATCACTTGTCATAAATCACAAGGCGGACAATGGAATACGGTCTTTATCGAACAACCTTATTTACCGGACGGGATTAATCGTGATTATATCCGATGGTTGTATACGGCAATGACAAGGGCAAAAGATAAATTATATCTGATTGGCTTTAAAGACGATTATTTTGAAGATTGATTTGTATTTTTAGGACTTAAAACGAAATAAGAGATATGAAAATAATAGCTGTGATTCCGGCGCGATATGCATCCACACGATTTCCTGCCAAATTAATGCAGGATCTGGGAGGCAAAACAGTCATTTTAAGGACTTACGAAAGTGCATTACAAACCGGATTGTTTGATGATGTTTTTGTTGTCACGGATTCCGACCTTATTTATAATGAAATTGTGTCTAACGGAGGTAAGGCCATTATGAGTATTCGCGAGCATGAAAGCGGAAGTGACCGGATTGCCGAAGCTGTAGAACATATGGATGTTGATGTTGTAGTAAATGTACAGGGCGATGAGCCGTTTATCAATAAAGAACCACTGGAAAAAGTACTACAGATTTTTAAAGAAGATACAACAAAAGCAGTGGATTTAGCTTCGTTAATGCGCGAAATTAAAGATCCGAAAGATATTGAAAACCCAAATAATGTAAAGGTAATTGTAGATCAAAAAGGATTTGCACTTTATTTTTCCCGTTCGGTAATTCCGTATCCGAGAGAAGTAAATGTTGGTGTGCGTTATATGCAACATATCGGTATTTATGCCTTCCGAAAAGAAGCGCTTTTGGATTTTTATCGCTTACCGATGTTAGCTTTGGAGGCTTCGGAAAAATTGGAACAATTGCGTTATCTGGAATACGGAAAACGTATCCGAATGGTCGAAACAGAACATGTCGGAATTGGTATTGATACACCGGAAGATCTCGAAAAAGCACGAAAAATGATAGGATAAAGTATAAAAAAAAGGAGATTTTAAATCTCCTTTTTTCCTTTTCATAGCTATTTAATAGAGTATTACTACTCTTTTTTCTTCTGTCTGGTATCTTTTTTCAATACTTGATAGTCTTTATTTTTTTAAATAATCGCCGCCTAAAGTACCGCCACCGCCGCAAAAATACATAAGATCATAGCGTTCGTTAAATTTTGAAGTCGACACGGTTGCGATTTTATCTTCAAAGGAAATAGTCATAATGGCTTTTAAATCCGGATTACTATCTTTTAAGTTGATCTCAATACGATTGTTGACAAGAACTCCTTTTCCTTTAAATTCACATCCTTTTTGAGTAGCTGCTTTAAAAGTTACCGCTACATCAAATTCATTATTAGCAGTATTCGTTAGCGTTAATGTCTGATAATAACCTTTTCCTACTTCACCCTGAATGTAATTTCCGGTAAGTGTTTTCGGATCAAGCGGTTTTTCTTTAGACAAGATATAATGTGAAGCCAATTCTGATTGTACTTCTTTTTTATCCTGATCCAATACGGCAATCGTGCTGTCTGTTTTAATCAGATAAAATTCTTTCTGATTATCAGCAAAGATTACTTCTACATAAGGTCCGTTTAGTTTCCAGTTTCCTTTTTCTGTTTCGCTGGTTTTATCCCGATCCTGATACAGAATCGTTTTGGATACCGTTGCATCATTGTTAAATGCCAATGAAGTTTCAATACCGGGACAATCGGCGCATGGCAAAACACCTTCATACATACCCGAAACAGTTCTGGTTACTTGTGTACTGTCGATGGTTGTTGGTTCACTGGCTGTATTAGCTGTTTTTTTACAGGCTGTTAGCGACAATAAAGCAACGAACACCAACGATGCTAAAGGTTTTTTCATCATAATTTTTATTTTTATTGTTATTTGTAACAAATCACATCAAAAAGCTTACCAAAACAGTATTTTTATATTATTTTTTTGTAAGCTTTTACGGTATAACAAATAGCAATAGTGATTAGAATGAAATTTTACGGAGAAACTGAATTAAACTAAGTCACTTTTTTTAAGCTCCAGATAGCGTCGGGCTGCCTGACTCATTGTTACCAATGCAGCGCCCATCATAATAGCATCTTTAATAACGAGTCTTCCGGCTCCGCTTAAATAAGGAAATCCATGTTGAGCATCTCCTAAATCCGGAACCCAGGCTTCAGGAGTGGTGATCAGAAACGATAAGGTAACGAAAGACATCCCAAATGCCAGAAAACTTCCAACCGCAGAAACGCCGGGAGCAACAGGATATAAGGCAATTAATATTCCGATACCCACAATCAAAGCACCCAATCCATACGAAAAGCCATAGGTATTGTTTTCTTTATGCCATGCAATATTTTCCGGTTTGTATTCTCCTTCTTTATTCATATGCATTTTGTAATCCGGAGCATCATAGTTGTAAAAGAAACTCATAAACGGACTATTTGACACAAAAGGGACAATTCCGTTTGCCTCATAACGAAAGGCTTTAAGTCCTCCGATCCATACCAAAACAACGATTAAACCGATTCGGGTTACCTGAATTCCGGTTTCCTGTAAACGGGCTGCATATGCAAATAATTTGTCCATAATTTTAATTTTAAGATTACAGTACAAAGATCCTACATAAAGTGCCTATGTAAAATGAACAAAAAGAGCTAAGGGATGGACAAAAATCCTTTTCTTATTTTCCATTCCTCTTCACGGAAATGTTTTGGCGATAGTCCGATGTGTTTTTTAAAAAACCGACTAAAATAATATTCATCCTGAAAACCAAGATCGGAAGCTATCGTTTTAATCTGTGTATTGGTGTGCAGTAATTCCCATTTGGCTTTTAGAATCAGTTTTTCAGCGATTAACGCGGAAACGGTTTTCTGATAATATTGTTTTGTTGCCGTACTCAACGTTTTGACAGTCAAATGTAATTTATCAGCATAAAAAGCCGGTTGATGTTCGGATAAATAATGTTCATTAATCAGATTGGTTAATTCCGAAAGATAATCTGGTAGGATAGGAGTATTCGGGTTTATAACCGTATCAATCTCATTTTTTATCCGTGTTAGTTTGATCAGGAAAATTTTGAGATAAGAAAATACCAGTTCATTAGAAGCGAGCTCTTCTTCTTTAATCTCGTTCTTAATTGTATTGAATAATGATTTTAATTCCTCACGATCCTGCGGCAGAATCGGAATTTGAGAAGTTGCGTAAATATTGTTAAATAGTACGCCATTACAACCTACCTGATGGTGATAGGTTTCAATACAAAAGAAATTAGCATGGAATAAAAGAAGCGTTGCTTTAGTACTTCCTTTAGAATGCAAGGCAAAAGCTTGATAAGTATTAAAACAGAATACCTGATTTTCAGTGTATTTCACTTTCATCAGATCCGTTTCGACAATTCCTTTACCGCTGTGAATCCATAAAATAGCAAAATAATTAGTGTGTAATGGCCAACTCTCATTCTCGATCAAAATTTCAGTAGTCAGTATCGGTGTACTTTCTTTTGAAGCCTTTTTAATTTCGAGCGTAATGGTATTGGTTAGCATGTTACATCAGTTTTTTGATAGTAAATAATTCATTGTGTTCTTCAACTTTAGGATACATTCGAACGGAATAATTTTGATCAAATCGGGAACGGTAATCCAGATTCCTTTGCTTTTGATTATCATTTAAAACCATCGTATTAAACAAAATAAATCCATTTACATTCAACAGATAGTTAACCCGGTTGATAAAGAAATCCTCAAATAAGAAATTAGGCATCACGGTATCCTGAAATACATCAATAATAATCAGGTCATATTTTTCACGGGTTTTTAATACAAACTCGAAAGCATCGTCTAATACAATCGTGAAATTCGGAATTTGGTCTATCTCAAAGTATTTTTTAGCCAGTTCAATGGTTTGCGGATCGAGTTCAACTCCTGTTATTTTTCCTTTATAACGGATTTCATCGGTCAATGTCTTAACAACACTACCGCCGGCAACGCCTAATACTAATATATTAGTAAAGTTACGAATTCTTTCAAAACCGATATAATGGAGCCCTTTACGTAGAATTCGCTGTAAACTCCCGTAAGAATAATTCGTGTTTTTAGAATCCATAACCAATTGTCCGTTGGTCCAGGTAACTTCCAGATTTTTATTTATTTCTGATTTTTTTTGGTGAATTTTAATTGGAATGAAGTAACTCAGTAATCTTTTAGATAGCATTTAACAGGATTTTCTATTCGTAAATATAATGCTATTTTTACAGCAAACTTTCTAAAATGAAACAAATTCTTTACCGTTGGATATTCTTTAAACAGATGGGTTGGTCGATTGAAGGAACCATTGCTCCTGAAATCAAAAAATGTGTTATGATTGTCGTACCACATACCAGTTGGCATGATTTTTATCTCGGCGTTTTTACAAGAGGTATTTTAAATCAGGAAATGAATTTTGTTGCTAAAAAGGAATTATTTCGTTTTCCGTTAGGTGTTTATTTCAGATGGATGGGTGGCGCACCGTTAAATAGACAAAAAAATGAGAATAAAGTAGATGCTATTGCTAAAGTTTTTGCAGACAAAGCTGTTTTTCGCCTTGCCATTGCTCCGGAAGGAACCCGAAAAAAAGTAACGGAATGGAAAACGGGTTTCTATTATATTGCACTTAAAGCCGGAGTACCTATTATACCCGTTGCATTTGACTACGGTAAAAAGCAAGTAAAAATCGGAGCTCCTTTTTATCCTACCGGAAATAAGGAAGCGGATTTTGAAAAATTAGAGCAACATTACATCGGAGTAATCGGAAAAATACCGGAATACAGCTTCACACCCGAAAAAAAATAAAAAAAAGTAATAAAAAATAAAACCGCAAACAGTTTCCTTTCGTATATACTTTAAAATTCGGTTTGTCCGTAATCCTATTTCAGGCTTTTTGGACCGGATATTCCGGATAAAAACGATCTTTCTGCCCGATGCTAAAGCTAATTGAAGAGGGTAAATTGTAGTTCCCGTAAAGTAAACATGAGGAAAAATTGCTTTGAAAAAAATAAATAGGGAACAAAACAATTTTGGGCAGTAAAGATTGTTCTTGTTTTGTAAATTTTGTCGGTTGGTTATTAAGCCTTCGTTGTCCCTATAACAACGGAGGCTTTTATTTTGGAGTATAGTTTTTAAACGTACCGTTTTTATAAAAAATAACGATTCGCTCTATTTCATCTGTATCTGTTACAAATAAATTATTTTTTGATTCTGCCGGATTTTTAGCCGGTTCTTCATTTCCGGAAAATAAATCCGGAAATGAAGTAGGTAAGGCCGGTTGTATTACTTCTTCTGTTTCCGGTTTGGGAAAACTTCCTTTACCGTTCAAAATCCAGTACAAATCAACTTCAGGGTAATAGGCAATTATTTTAAGAATAAAATCCAAACTGGGTTTATTTCGTCCGGAGAGTAGATGCGACAAACTGGATCGTTGCACACCGATCGAATCCGCAAAAGCAGAAGCAGAAAGACCATAATAATCCAACACTATTTCCAGTCGCTTTATAAAATCATCAGTGTTTACCATTGTAAAATAGTTTATAACCAATTCGAGTTACAAATGTAAATAATAAATTATAAATGCCAAGTATTACAAATGTAAACAATGCAGTTGATGTAAACTTTAAGTTTAAGTATACTAACATAAAATATTGATTATAAACACTTTTACTACAATTATTAACATTTAAGTACTTTAAAACAACATGATTTACACTTGGCATTTCCTATTATTTACATTGTTAAACAAAGTCATTTTCAAAATAGTTTACAATTGTAATTTAATAGATTTTTACTTTTGTAAATAAAAAAACAACTGTGGAATTTAAAGCGCTATATCAGGATTATAAGGAAGAAACACTTTCCGGACGTTATATTACTAACAACCATATTGAACCGTTATTAAACAAACTTGCTTCTGATTTTAAAATTACTACAGCGGGATTGTCAGTAAATAAACAACCGATATACACCATTGAAGTCGGTACAGGTGATCAAAAAATATACATGTGGTCACAAATGCACGGCAATGAGTCGACAACAACAAAAGCGTTATTTGATTTTATTAATCTTTTAAACAGCAATTCATCACTTGCAAAAGCATTAAAGGAAACGTTCCGTTTTATGATCATTCCAATTGCAAATCCGGATGGCGCCACAGCTTACACCAGGGTAAATGCTAATGCTGTAGATTTAAACCGCGATTCTGTAAACCTTAGTCAGCCGGAAAGCCGGTTATTACGCCATATATACGATAATTTTCAACCGGATTACTGTTTTAATCTACATGATCAACGTACAATTTTCGGTGCCGGAAATACCGGAAAACCCGCTACTGTTTCTTTTTTAGCTCCGGCTTATAATGAAAATAGAGATATAAACACTGTTCGTGAAAAAGCTATTGGCATTATTGTTGCAATAAACGAGGAGTTGCAAAAATATATTCCGGGACAGGTAGGACGTTTTGACGATTCCTTTAATAATAATTGTATAGGAGACTGTTTTCAGTCATTAGGAACGCCGACAATTCTTTTTGAAGCCGGACATTATCCGAATGACTATGAAAGAGAAGTGACAAGAGAATATATCTTTATAGCCTATTTAGTTGCAATGCTAACTATTTCAAAAAGTGAACATGTTAGCAATAAAACGGTAGAATATTTCGAAATTCCTCAAAATATGATTGTCTTTTTTGATTTTATTTATAAAAATATCAAAATTGATGCTGCGGATAACCAAAAAATTACTAATTTCGCAGCCCAATATAAGGAAACCCTTGAAAATGATAAAATTAACTTCGAGGCTTATATTGCGGAGATAGGGACATTATCGGAATATTTCGGGCATACAGTGTACGATTTTAAAGAAGAAACGATTCTTAATGAGAAAGGATTCGTACCGGTAATTAATGACAAAGCTGATTTTTTAGTAGGAAATAAACAGAAAATTGTTAATGGTTTGCTAAAAAAATAATAATTCAGTAATTATACTGAAGAATTAGTGTTATTTTGTCGTAGATTTGCATTTTAAATATAAATTGATAAATATAACTTTATGAGTAAGTTTCGTTTGGATGAAGTAGATCATCAAATTTTAGACATGTTGATTGATAATACGCGAGTACCTTTTACCGATATTGCTAAAAAATTGTTGATCTCTGCTGGTACTGTTCACGTACGAGTTAAAAAAATGGAAGATGCAGGAATTATTCAAGGGTCTTCGTTAACATTAGATTACGAGAAATTAGGATATTCTTTTATAGCTTACGTTGGAGTTTTCCTTCATAACACTTCTCAAACCAAGTTTGTATTAGAGCGTATTAACGAAATTCCTTTTGTTACCGTAGCGCACGTTACTACAGGGAAATTCAATATCTTCTGTAAAATTAGAGCGAAAGACACTAAACACGCTAAAGAAGTTATCTTTATGATTGATGATATTGATGGTGTTTACAGAACGGAAACGATGATTTCATTGGAAGAAAGCATCAATGATAAAAAACGTTTGATGCATACGATTTTTAAAGATATGTAATTTTTAAATCATATTTTAGAAACCCTCAGCTAATCCTGAGGGTTTTTCTTTTTACATTTACACCCAACTTTAAAACCAATAAAGAATGAAACCTACTGAATTAGATCCGTCGGAATACGCACCGTATTATCAGACTTACATCAATGCGCTGGATCCGGCAATCGACCTGATTGAGGAATTGGAAATAAGCTTGTACAGCACGATAAAGTTTATTCAGGATATTCCAATGGATAAATTTGACTATCGCTATGCGGAAGGAAAGTGGACCATTAAAGAAATTATTCAGCATATTATTGATACTGAAAGGATTTTTGCCTACCGTGCACTGCATTTTTCTAGAAATGATCAAACGGAATTACCCGGTTTCGATGAAAATAGTTTTGCTGATGTTGTGAATCCGGTGGCCAATAAACGTCATTTAAAAGACTTATTAACCGAATTAACGATTGTTCGTCAGGCTACAATTACACTTTTTAAAAGTTATACTCCGGAAGATCTTTTAAAATCAGGGATCGCATCTGAAAACCGCATGTCGGTCCGGGCGCTTGGTTTTATGGTTATCGGACACCAAAATCATCACGTAAGAGTTTATAAAGAACGTTACCTTTCCTAATAAAAAAAACCTGCATTTAGCAGGTTTTTTTATTAATTATTGTTGTTGTATAATTTTTGTTTCAAATAATAAGAAGCAATCTGATAATAAGCAATACTCTCATTTATTAATTCCTGACGTTTACCGGAAAGCGGTTGCTGTTCGTAATAGATTGGTATTGTATTCGGCACAGCTGCCGGCTGAAGTGTCAATGAAAACTGTTTTGCTTTTTTTACCGGCGACAGTATCGTTAGGGTATTGTCTTTAATATAACCTAAATCCTGATACGTTGCAATAAAAGCTCTCGGACTATACCCGGCACGCAATACATCTTGTCCGAAGAATTTACTTTTATAGTTAAAATTAAGCAAGCCCATTAAAGTCGGCATTAAGTCTATTTGAGACATTAATATGTTATTTTGTCCCGGTGTAATAAATCCCGGAGCATAAATCATCGCCGGAATTCGGTATTTATCTAACGGAAGTTCTGTTTTTCCGGCACTTGAAGCACAATGATCAGCTACAATCACAAAAACAGTATTTTTAAACCAGGCTTGTTTTTCAGCTGCTTTAAAGAATTGACGTAAAGAATAGTCCGTATATTTTACACCACCTTCCCGTTGTTTTGAATCGGAAGGGATATCGATTCTATTATCCGGATACGTAAAAGGTCGGTGATTACTAACCGTCATGATATGATTAAAGAACGGCTTGTCGCTCTGTCCTTCTTTATTCATTACCTGGATCGCTTTTTTGTATAAATCCTCATCACAAACTCCCCAAATATTCTGAAATGTAATCTCTTGAGGTGTAAAAACGGATTTATCAACAATGGCATAGTTATTTCCTCCGAAAAAGTCACCCATATTATCAAAATAGGCTTCACCTCCGTATAAATATTTTACATCATATCCTTTTTGTTGGAAAATATGACCGGTTGAAAATTTATTTTTATTGTCTTTTCGTTTTACAACACTTTCTCCTGCTGTAGGAGGAAGGGATAAGGTTACTGCTTCTAATCCTCTAACGGTACGGTTTCCGGTAGCATAAAGATTTGTAAAAAACAAACTCTGAGACGCTAATGAATCTAAAAATGGTGTAATATTCTGTTCATTACCATAGGCTTTCATAAAATCAGCACTAAGGCTTTCTACCGTGATTAAAACGACATTTTTACGGGCTTCCGATCCGTTTCCGGTTATCTGTCGGTCCATTGTATTGCCGTTTAATTCCGGTATTTGTTTGTCTAAAAGAGCAAAAGCTTCGTTTTCAGGAATACTCGTGTAAAATTTAAAATAATCGAGTTCACTGTTTTTAAAGGCTAAGAAGAAACGATAGCTTCCGTTAGCTTCTAATTCGTTTGCAAAAACATTTTGGGAGTTTTCCAGTTTGGCTAACGATGGAATCGCCAATAAAGCGATACCAAATAAAGCGACATAACCGATAGTAATTACTATTTTCTCTTTAAAAGTAGGTAAATTGTCCAGGTAGTTTTTTGATTTTTTTACGATATACCAGGTTGCTAATAAAGCTATAATACCGATTCCTGTAAAAAGCGGAACAACCGGATAGGACTCCATAATATTACCGATAACGGTATTGGTATAAACCAGATAATCAACAGCAATAAAATTATAACGAACACCGAATTCATTCCAAAAGAAAAATTCACTTACCGTGTTTTGGATAATACATAAAACAAAAATAAATATCGTAAAGGAAAAAAGAGCTAATCGTATTTTTGAACGATATTTCGGTAAAAATAACAGCGCTCCGAATAATACGGTTTTTACAGCTACAAAACTGATTCCGATTTCGGGTAATACACCTCCGTATTCGTTTAAAATGGTATTTCCAAAACTAACATAGGCTAATAAAGCGACTAAAGCACCGAAAATAAGGTACCCCCAGGGCTTATTAAATTTAGAATTGGATAAAAAGGAAAGATAAAGCCATAAAAAAGAACTGATGATTACAAAGACAAAAACATCAGATAAAAAACCGACACCGAATATTTTTATAATATCTAAAAAGTTAAATTTTGCCTGTGTTATCGGATGAAATAGCAGCACTATTCTTAAAATAACGCTTGATATAATATAAAATAACAGTAAATTGTAAAAAGGGGATAACTTTTTAAGGCGTGAAATCATAATATATTTTTTAGCAAAAATATAAAAAATGCAATACGATAATCAGAATTTTTAAAAAGTTGCATTTTAAATTCCATATTTTTGCAAAAATTAATTCACTATCGCTAATTTTAATGAAATACATTCACTTTATTGTTAATCCTATTTCAGGAAAAGGTAAACATAAGATCACGAAAAAGGATCTTGAACTTTTTTTTCCGCCAGAATCGTATGAACTTGTTGTAGAATATTCGGAATACAAAAAACATGCTATTGCGCTAACTCGTGATGCGGTTGCAAAAAAACCGGATATTATTGTTGCCTGTGGTGGTGACGGTACAATTCACGAAGTGGCTTCCGGATTGGTCAATACTGACATTGTACTGGGAATCTTACCGGTAGGATCCGGAAACGGATTGGCTTCAAACCTAAATATCTCCAAAGATTTTAAAAAAGCGGTCGATACAATTAAAAACGGTTCCTATTCTGCAATTGATGTAGGAATGGTTAACGGACGTCATTATTTCTTTAGTAATATGGGAATTGGAATCGACGCACAGATCATTCGTAAATATGAAAGCATGCCAACGCGTAACCTTTCTTCTTATGTAAAGGCATCTTTATTATCGGCACTTAAATACAAACCGAATAAAATTAAGGTTGATTGTAACGGCCAAACTTTTGAAACAACGCCAATGTTGTTTTTTATATCCAATTCAAACGAAATGGGATACAATATGAGTCTGACGCCAAAAGCGAGTCTTCAGGATGGTTTTTTAGACTTTCTTGTTGTTCCTAAATTAAATATTTTTGAGCAAATGTATTTCGGTGCTTTGGTATTAATGAATAAAACCGATACGTTTAAAAAAGCAAATAGCCAGCTTGTAAAAGAGATCAATGTAGAAATTTCCAACCAAAATAGCACACCAATGCAATTGGATGGTGAGTATTATGATTTAAATAACAATATACTAAAAATAAGTATATTACAAGAGTCACTTAAAGTTGTTGTTTAGTATATTTAAAATGCTTTAAAAAAATAAATACAACAATTACTTGTTTTTTTGTTGTATTTTATTCTACATTTGCAAAACGAAAAAAGAACAAAATGTTTAGTAACCAATTACATCATCATCATTATTCCTCCGCTCAAGCGAAGTTATAATGGTATGTAGTTAACACATATATTTTCTAACCCGTTTGAGTACATCAAACGGGTTTTTCTTTTACTTTCCATTCGTTTTTGTACTCAAACCTATTTCATTTTTTTATGAGTACATTAAAAATTGCCCTTCAAAAATCGGGCAGATTAAGCGATGAAAGCCTCGGCTTACTTAAAAAATGTGGCCTTTCAATTGAAAACGGAAACGGCCAGTTAAACACCAGAGCACTTAATTTTCCTTTAGAAGTGCTGCTATTACGAAATTCGGATATTCCCAAATGCCTGATCGATGGTGTAGCTGATTTGGCTATTGTCGGCAAAAACCTATTACTTGAAAAGGGATTCTCTTTAGAGAAAATAGTACCGTTAGGCTTTTCAAAATGCAGAGTTTCTGTAGCCGTTCCGCAAAGCTTTTCTTTTGAATCCATTCAGGATCTTAACGGATTGCGAATTGCAACTTCGTATCCGGAAACAACCGCCAATTTTTTTAAATCACAAAACATTGATATTGAACTTCATTCTATTTCAGGATCGGTTGAGATTGCACCTAATATCGGATTAGCGGATGCTATAGTTGATATTGTTTCTACCGGTGATACATTGGCTAAAAACAACCTGAAAGAAGTGCTGATTATATTGGAAAGCGAAGCCGTTTTAGTGGTTTCTCCTAAGATTAAACCGGAAGCTAAAGCCATTTTAGATAAATTTCTGTTTCGTGTAGAATCGGTTTTACGAGCTTCTCAGTCGAAATACCTGATGATGAATATTCCGAATGATAAAGTAAAGGAAGTCAGTACCATTTTACCGGTTTTAAAAAGTCCGACCGTAGTTCCGCTTGATCTTGAAGGATGGAGTAGTCTACAAACGGTGATCAACGAAACGGCTTTTTGGGATGTCATTGATCAACTTCGACTAATTGGCGCTCAGGATATATTGGTTTGTCCCATTGAAAAAATTGCTTTATGAAAATAATAGAGAATCCATCGCAAAATATATGGTCGGAATTGATAAAACGTCCGTTACAGAATTACGAAACGATTGAAACCACTGTAAAGCTGATATTTAAAGAAATCGCAACAAAAGGTGATGCAGCAGTTTTAAAATACACCAACTTATTTGACGGTGTAAAACTTACTGATCTTAAAGCAACTAAGGAAGAAATATCCGAAGCGGATCAATTGGTTTCAGCTGAATTAAAAGCTGCAATACAATTAGCAAAACGAAATATTGAAAGTTTTCATATCGCACAGAAAACTGATCCGGTAGCAATTGAAACCATGCCCGGCGTAAGATGTTGGCTGGAGAAAAAACCGATTCAAAAGGTGGGATTATATGTTCCGGGCGGTTCAGCTCCTTTATTCTCAACGGTATTAATGTTGGCTATTCCGGCACAATTAGCAGGTTGTAAAGAGATTGTACTTTGCACGCCGCCTGATAAAACCGGTAAAATCAACCCGGCGATCCTTTATGCGGCTCAGATTTGCGGTGTTACAACGATTATAAAATCAGGAGGAATACAAGCAATTGCGGCAATGGCATTAGGAACGGAAACAATCCCGAAAGTATATAAAATTTTCGGTCCCGGAAATCAGTTTGTAACCTGTGCCAAACAATTTGCAACTCAATTCGGAACGGCAATCGATATGCCTGCCGGACCATCGGAATTACTTGTATTTGCTGATAAAACGGCTAATGCTTCTTTTGTGGCAGCCGATTTATTAAGTCAGGCGGAACACGGTAAAGATAGTCAGGTTGTTTTGGTTACTACCGATCAACTGTTTTTAAATAAGGCGGTGTCTGAAATTACAAAACAACTCGAAAATTTATCCCGTAAGGCTATTATAAAAGAAGCACTTCAGAATGCACGGTTTATTTATTTGGAGAAAGAAACGGATGCATTAGACTTTATAAATGAATATGCGCCGGAACACTTTATTATATGTGCCCGAAATGCGGCTCTTTTTACAGAAGGAATCCAAAATGCCGGCTCTGTATTTGTAGGGAATTATACGCCGGAAAGTGCCGGTGATTACGCATCCGGAACGAATCATACACTACCTACAAACGGGTTTTCAAAAAGCTATAGCGGAGTGAACCTGGATAGTTTTTTAAAAACGATCAGTTTTCAGCAAATAACAGCAGCAGGAATACAAAATATAGGGGAGAGTATAGCTGTAATGGCCGAAGCCGAAGGTCTGGATGCGCATAAAAATGCGGTAAGTATTCGAATAAAAACGATACAAAATGAAGCTAATGGAGATTAAAGATCTTGTACGTAAAAATATCCTGGAGATGAAACCGTATTCATCGGCCAGAGATGAATTTTATAAGGCGAATAACGAAATGATTTTTTTGGATGCTAATGAAAATCCGTTTGAAAACGGGCTAAATCGTTATCCGGATTCAAAACAATTGGCTTTAAAATTGAAAATTGCAAGGCAAAAAGGAACAACCGTAGAGCAGATTACTTTAGGTAATGGCAGTGATGAAATATTAGATCTTGTTTTCAGAGTCTTTTGTAACCCGGAAAAGGACAATATAGTCACTTTACCGCCCACTTATGGAATGTATGGGGTGTTAGCGGATCTGAATGGGATCGAAAACAGAGAAGTTTTACTAAATTGTGATTTTCAACTCGATATTCCTAAAATAATGGAACGGATAGATGCCAACACAAAATTGATTTTTATCTGTTCGCCGAATAATCCGACCGGTAATCTGATTTGTACGGAAGCTATTATTTTATTACTGAAAAGTTTTAACGGTATTGTGGTAATAGATGAAGCTTATATTGATTTTGCAGCACAGGAAAGTTGGCTTAAAAGAGGAAATGAATTTCCGAATCTTATCGTGATTCAGACTTTTTCAAAAGCCTATGGAATGGCTGGAATCCGATTGGGAATGGCCTTTGCTTCTCCGTTTATTACGAGTTTGTTACACAAGATAAAACCGCCGTATAATATTAGTACGCTTACTGTAAATAAAGGTATCGATCAGCAGGAATCAAAAAATGAAATAGCCTTAATTAAAAGAGAAAAAGAAAGTTTAATTAAAGTATTACTTAAGGTTGATTTTGTGAAAAAAGTTTATCCTTCCGATGCTAACTTTGTTTTAATTAAGGTGGATAATGCTGTACTACGATACAATCAGTTACTGGAAAACGGAATAGTTGTTCGCAACCGAAGTAATTATCCGAATTGTAAAAATTGCCTGCGTATCACGATAGGAACGGAAGCTGAAAATCAAGTGCTAATAACCGTATTGAATACCATTAAAAAAAGAGAATCATGAAGAAAATACTTTTTATCGATCGCGACGGAACGCTGATAAAGGAACCTTATGACTATAGAGTCGATTCTTTTGAAAAACTGGAATTTTACCCGGAAGTTTTCTGCTATCTTAAAAAAATAGTAACAGAACTCTATTTTGAACTCGTTATGGTGACCAATCAAGACGGATTGGGAACCGATGAATATCCGGAAGCTGCTTTTAATCCGATCCAGGATTTTATTATTAAAAGCTTTAAAAATGAATCCATTTCGTTTAGTGAAATTCTAATTGACAAAAGTTATCCGGAAGATAAACTTCCAACCCGAAAACCGGGCGTCGGAATGCTATGGTCTTATCTGAATAATCCGGAATACGATCTTAAAAATTCCTTTGTAATCGGAGATCGGCTTACAGATGTTGAATTGGCTAAAAATATAGGATGCCAAGCTATTTTTATAAACGGAGATAAAGAATTGGGATCAAGCGAACTTTCTGTAGATACAGCGTTATTACAACAATCAATTGCGCTGGAAACAGCCGATTGGAAGTCGATTTATAGCTTTCTAAAGCTCCCGCAACGAACAGCTGTGATTACACGAAAAACAAAAGAAACGGAAGTAAATATAAAACTCAATATCGACGGAAACAGTAAAAGCAATATCACAACCGGAATTGCCTTTTTTGACCATATGTTGGAACAAATTGTACGTCACGCTGAACTTGATCTGGAAATTAAGGTGATCGGTGATCTGGAAGTAGACGAACATCATACGATTGAAGATACAGCGATTACATTGGGAATGGCTTTTGCTGCCGCATTATCAAATAAGCTGGGAATGGAACGTTACGGTTTTGTATTGCCAATGGATGATTGTCTGGCACAAGTCGCGGTTGATTTCGGCGGTAGAAGTTGGCTGGTATGGGACGCCGATTTTAAAAGGGAATATATCGGGAAAATGCCGACTGAAATGTTTTTCCACTTTTTTAAATCCTTTACGGATGAAGCCCGAATTAATCTGAATATCAAAGCGGAAGGAACTAATGAACATCACAAAATTGAAGCTATTTTTAAAGCTTTCGCTAAAGCAATAAAAATGGCATTAAAAAGAAATCCGGATAAAATGACACTACCGTCAACAAAAGAACTCTTATAAAATGAAAATTGCAATTATAGATTATGGAGCCGGAAATGTTCAAAGTGTTCAATTTGCCTTAGAACGGTTAGGTTATAAAGGTATCCTTACAGCTGATGCAGATTTAATTTATTCTTCGGATAAGGTTATTTTTCCGGGTGTAGGCCAGGCATCGAGTGCAATGAACACGATAAAGGAATACGGCTTAGATTCTGTTATTCCGGAATTAAAACAACCGGTTTTGGGAATATGCCTCGGTATGCAGTTATTGTGTCAATACTCGGAAGAAGCCAATACTGAATGTTTGGGCATTTTTGATACAGCTGTTATGCGATTTTCTGAGAAAGTTAAAATTCCTCAGATCGGATGGAACATGGTCACGGATCTGAAATCGGATCTCTTTTTAGGAATAGCCGACAAACAGTATATGTATTTTGTACATAGTTATTATGTTCCGGTTATTCCGCAAAGCATAGCAACAACATACTATGATGCGGTTTTTGCATCCGCTATACAAAAAGACAATTTTTACGGCGTTCAGTTTCACCCTGAAAAAAGCGGAGAAGCCGGCGCTTGTATACTGAATAATTTTTTAAACCTATGAAAATGAGATTAATTCCCGCATTGGATATCATCGATGGAAAATGCGTTCGGTTACTAAACGGTAATTACCAAAAAATGACGATTTATAGTGATGATCCGCTTGAAATGGCGAAACGATTTGAAGCACACGGAATGCAATACCTGCATTTAGTTGACCTTGACGGTGCCAAATCGGATCGTATTATCAACTATAAAGTTTTGGAAAAAATTGCTTCTAAAACCAGTCTTAAAATTGACTTTGGCGGTGGAATTAAATCAAATGAAGACTTACATATAGCCTTTAATAGCGGGGCTTCCCAGATTACCGGAGGGAGTATTGCCGTTCAGAATCCGAAACTTTTTACAGATTGGTTGCAATTATATGGCGCGGATAAAATTATTCTCGGAGCGGATGTTATAGACGAAAAAATAGCCATTTCCGGTTGGCAGGAAGAAAGTGAGCAGACTATTATTCCTTTTTTACAGCAATATCGGGATGGCGGTGCTGAATATGTTATCTGTACGGATATTAGTCGGGACGGTACTTTAACAGAACCCGCTTTTGCTTTATATGAAAAGGTGTTAAATACTATTCCCGGAATTAAATTGATAGCATCCGGTGGAATTTCGGATACGGAAGCGCTCTTTAAACTAGACGCATTAGGATGTGATGCCGCTATTATTGGTAAAGCCATTTATGAAAATAGAATAATGTTAGATGAACTTGAAAAATTAGTAGGCTAAATGATAACAAAACGAATTATTCCTTGTTTAGACATTCAAAACGGGCGTACTGTAAAAGGTGTTCAGTTTAAAGCGTTAAAGGATGCCGGTGATCCGGTCGAACTGGCCCGTAAATATGCTGATGAAGGAGCAGATGAACTGGTTTTTTTAGACATCACAGCTACTGAAGAAAAAAGACAAACATTAGTAACGCTTGTGCGAAATGTAGCGGCTGCAATTAATATACCTTTTACAGTTGGCGGTGGCGTAAGAACTGTTGCGGATGCGGAATTACTTCTGCAAAACGGCGCCGATAAAGTAGCTGTAAATTCGGCAGCTCTTGAAAATCCGGAGTTAATTGCGGATCTCGCTAAGCGTTTTGGCAGCCAATGTATTGTAGCGGCTATTGATGCTAAACCGATTCAGGATAAATGGAAAGTTTTTAGAATGGGCGGAAAATGGGAAACGGAATGGGAACTTTTAGACTGGAGTAGAAAAGTGACTGAAAACGGTGCCGGAGAAATTCTTTTTACAGCGATTGATCAGGATGGTCGTAAAAACGGTTTTGCGAATGAAATGTTGGCTATATTAAGTCAAACCGTAAATGTGCCGATAATTGCATCAGGTGGCGCCGGAAAAATAACCGATTTTATAACCGTTTTTAAAGAAGGAAAAGCCGATGCGGCCTTAGCTGCCAGTGTTTTTCATTATAATGAAATTACAATTCCGCTACTAAAAAAAGCATTGTCAAATTATAATATACCCGTTCGATTATGATAAATAGAGAACCCGATTTTAATAAAGCGGAAAAAGGATTACTTCCTGCGATTATTCAGGATGCTACTACGAAAAATGTATTGATGTTGGGTTATATGAATCCGGAAGCCTATCAGATTACATTGGAAACCGGTAAAGTTACTTTCTTTAGCCGAAGCCGTAATAAAATATGGACAAAAGGGGAGGAAAGCGGTAATTTCTTGTATCTCACAGAAGCTAAAGTTGATTGTGATAATGATACCCTTTTGATTAAAGTGCAACCAAAAGGTCCGGTTTGCCATATGGGAACAGATAACTGTTGGGGAGAAGCTAATTTACAGAAGTATGGTTTTCTATCTGAACTGGAACGATGTATCGATGATCGCAGAAAGGGAAGCGCTACAAATAGTTATATCCGTGGATTATTTGATAAAGGAATCAATTCAATCGCACAAAAAGTAGGAGAAGAAGCCGTTGAAATGATAATTGAAGCTAAAGATACAAATGATCAATTGTTTTTAAATGAAAGCGCCGATCTGTTATTTCATTATCTGATATTGCTTCAGGCTAAAGGATTTCAATTACAGGATGTTGTAAATATTCTCGAAAAAAGGAAAAAATAATTGCCGAAATACAATCAAAAAAATCGTACTTTTAAAAGAAAAAATGATCACGAAAGCGGAACTTGACATCTTAATAACGTTAAGTAATAACAATAACCGGGAATGGTTTGCCGACCATAAAAAGGAATTTCAACAACATGAAAAGAAGGCAAAGGCATTCTTTCAGGAAGTGTACGAAGACTTAGGAAAGCTGGATAGTTTAGAAAAAATGCAGGTTTTCAGAATTTACCGGGATGTCCGTTTTTCAAAAGATAAATCACCTTATAAAAGTCATTTTAGTGTTGGATTTACCCGAACGAAACCATTATTGCGTGGCGGTTACTATTTACATATCGAACCCGGAGCCAGTTTTGTCGGCGGTGGTTTTTGGGAACCGAATGCAGAAGATCTAAACCGAATTCGTAAGGAGATTGAAATGGATGATGAAGAAATCAGAGCGATTATCTCTGATCCTGTTTTTATTGAAAATTTCGGAACATTACAGGGGGATGAATTAAAGACAGCACCGAAAGGCTTTGATAAAACACATCCGGCCATTGATTTGATCCGAAAAAAACAATATCTGGTTTCCAGAAGTTTTACAGATAAAGAAGTCATTAGTCCGAATTTCCAAAAAGAAGTAATCGCAACATTTTTGGCCATGCGACCGTTTTTTGATTATATGAGCGATGTCCTTTCCACCAATCTGAACGGAGAATCGTTGTATTAAAAGACATTGGTATGGTTTCTGCTTAGTAGGTGTCAGTTTAAAAATAATGAATATGAAAAAAATCGGAATTTTAATACTGGCCGTTACATTATGGGCCTGTAACAGTACTAACATCAAGACTAAAACAGCAACCGAAACAGTAGCTGAAACTCCGGATCAGGTTTTCTTTAAGGCAATCGGAACGGAACCTTTTTGGGGTGTGGAAATAAGCAACAATCAGATAAAATATACCACACCTGAAGATCCGGAAGGCATTTTATTTCCGGGAAGTAAACCCGTTCGCGTAATGGATGCTAATATTAAAACGTATCAGAGTAAATCAGCAGCGGGAGAAATTAAAATAACCATTTCATATGGAAAATGTTCCGATGGAATGTCGGATATGGAGCATGATTATTCCGTTACCGTAGCATTAAAAAAGAAAGGGGAGAAGGAATTTAAAGACCTGAGAGGATGCGGTAACTATATCGTAGATTATCGTTTGCACGATATTTGGGTATTAGAAGAGATGGAAGGTCAAAAAGTTACGGATGCCGATTTTAATAAACGGCCGATGATGGAAATCAAAGCAAAAGAAGCATCTTTTAGCGGAACAGCCGGATGCAACCGAATGTTCGGAAAACTCTTTTCGGAACAAAAATTATTGCGTTTTACCAATATCGGAACAACCCGAATGGCATGTGATAAAATGGCAAATGAATCCAATTTTATAAAAGCATTGGAAAGCAGTACGACCTATGAAATTAAAAATAACAGGTTATATCTGTCAAATCCGGATGCTTTAAAATTAGTTTTCAAAAAAGTAGATTAATTATAAATAAAAGAATATTAATTAATTGAGCCTTTATATTGAATTAAAACTTTAATATAAAGGCATTTTTGTTTTTCTACAAGCTCTTTTTGATTTAACGAATCGTTATGATTTAAATTTCTATTTTTGTAAAAATACGCGCTACCCTATGAAGTTGTTAATCGTTGAAGACGAACCCAATTTGCTTTCTGCTTTGCGGAAAGGACTTTCTGAAAGGAATCATGATGTAACAGCTGCATTAGACGGAACTACTGCATTAGAAATGATCAATTATACTTCATTTGATGTAATCGTTTTGGATGTTATGTTACCGGATATTAATGGAATCGAAATTTGCAGACGTTTACGATCAGCTGGAAATTATGTTCCGATATTAATGCTTACCGCATTGAGTAGCAGCGAAAATATCGTTCACGGTTTAAATGCCGGAGCGGATGATTATCTTACCAAACCATTTCAGTTTTCAGAACTTGAAGCCCGTGTGAATGCTTTGGCCCGAAGAGCAGGGCAGGACCAGAAACCGGCTGAAAAAATCGTTATCGATGATCTGGAAATCGATTCCCGTACAAAAATGGTAAAACGCAATGATGAACTTATCGTATTAACAGCTAAAGAATTTAATTTACTCTATTATCTTGCCAAGAATTCCGGGATTATTCTTTCCCGGGCTAAAATCCTCGATAATGTATGGAATATCAATTTTGATATGAATACTAATGTTGTAGATGTTTACATCAATTATTTGCGAAAAAAGATTGATCATCCGTATGAACACAAATTAATCCATACCATAAAAGGATTAGGGTATGTTATAAAGGAATAATATGCAAATTAAAAAGAAAATAACCGTTACCTATATTGCCCTTTCCGGATTCAGTACGCTCTTATTGTGTACTGTTGTTTTTTTCCTGTTTCGGCAAAATAACCAGTACTATTTCAGAAAACGACTGGAAGATCGCGCTAAAATCGTAGCTTCGATTCACTATCAACAAGATCCGCTTAAAGCGAAGTATTATCAGGAGCTTAAAAATAACGGACTTGAAGAATTAAAAGAAGAACGGGAATACGTACTAAGAGTAAACAGTTCTAATTCATTCGAATATAATACGGATTTACATCTGCCTCCGGAATTCTTTTCTTCAGTAATGAAAAACAACTCCGGCTGGATTGAGGAAAATGAAGTGTATTACTACGGACAGGTGTTTAATGAAGCAGGCACTAAATATATGGTGATCATTTCTGCTAAAGATTTACGCGGTAGTGATAGTACGTTGTTTATTACCCGTATTTTACTATTATGTGGTTTAGGTTTTATCATATTGGCCTATTTCTTTGGCCGATTCCTGGCTTTACGCGTTATCAATCCGGTATCCCGAATTACAAGTGAAGTAAAACGGATTAGTGCTTCTAATTTACATAATCGTTTACCGGATGTAACGGATTCGGATGAAATATCCGATCTGACCAAAACCTTTAATGATATGTTGGATCGTCTGGAAACGTCTTTTGAAATTCAGGCCAATTTTATCAACAACGCTTCACATGAATTAAAAACGCCTATTGCTACTATCATGGCAGAGGCGGAGGTAACCTTATTAAAAGATCGTGATACTACTGAATATACCACTACCTTAAACAATATTCACAAACAAGCCGCCCGCTTAAGCAATCTGACAGAAAGTTTACTAAAACTAACACAAACGGGATATGACGGTAAGAAACAGGTACAGGATATTGTCCGTATCGATGATTTATTACTGGATGTTAAAAGTGATCTGGATAAAATTTATCCGGGTAACCGGGTTAGCATCAACCTGAGTGATATTCCGGAAGAGGATTCTTTATTGGTTTTACCTTGTAATAAACCGTTATTGGAACTGGCTATCGGAAATATTATTACAAATGGTGTTAAATATTCAGATAATGAAGAAGTATTTGTTAACCTGACCGCTTCTAATCATCAGTTAAAAATTGTTATCAGCGATATCGGAATCGGAATCCCGCCGGAAGATATTCCGTATTTGTATGAACCTTTCTTCAGAGGAAAAAAAGCCTCCCGTTATGTGGGTTACGGACTCGGACTTCCGTTGGCTATGAAGATTATCCGTATGCATAACGGTGAACTTTCAATACAATCGGAAGCCGATAAAGGTACTATTGTAACCATTGTTTTTAAACGTTAGAACCAACATTAAAATTTCTAATGTAAATTTTTAGAATATTCTAATTTTAATTTAATTCCCTTCTCATCCCGGTGTAGTTGTTTTGCTTGTATAAATCATAAACAATTATACCGATGCATAACATACTAATTCCTACCTCATTTGAAGCCGATACACTAAATGCTGTAAAAACGGCTGTAAAACATGCTGAAACTAAAAGTTGTTCAATCGTTTTATTAACGGTTAGCGACATGCCTGATACTTCGTTCTCGGCATTATCAGCACTTAGAAATATGACACCGGATATGACGGAAGCGCAATATGCTATTTTAGAAGATTGCCGCTCACTTGTCAATGCAACTACCAATTGTAAACTAACGGTACGTCATCAGTTTGGTATTTCGGCACCGTTATTAAAAAACCTGTTGGATCATCTGGGTATTAGCCTTGTTATCCTTTCATCGCACTATAAGACAGAAACCAATACATTCCAACGTCATTTTTTAAAGTTACTGGGCAATTGTAAAAGTCCGATTCTTCATCTGGGTCAGCATTACGATGAAAACAGCTTTAATAATGCACTCTATCTGGAACGTGCCGCTGCCGGAATTGGTGTTCAGGAATTACAACGTGTGGTAAGTGAACGATTTACTTTTAAAATCGTAAGTCAGGCTTCAGTATTTGAAGAACAACGACCGGAAGAAATCACACCTTATTTATCGGAAACCATTTCTAAAAACAATATTGATTTATTAGTGGAAACCCGAAAACCGGAAAAAACAAGGTTAAAGCGAAATATTACAGTGCCGGTTCATGATAATCTGGGACTTCCGGTGCTTTCGCTACACGAAGAAACCGTCTGATTGTTTAATCTAAAAAGAAAAAAATATGCTACTAAAAAAAAGAGTGCCATTAAAATATGTTTTGGGAAAAATTAAGCTGGAGTTAGTCTTAATTGTACTCTACTGTGTTGCTTTTGAAGTATTTCATCATACTTTTCAGGCGGTTCCCACAAAAATTCCAATTGCTATACCATCGATTATCGGTACCATCATTTCATTGTTGCTGGCGTTTAAATCCAATCAGGCTTACGACAGATGGTGGGAGGCTCGTATCGTGTGGGGTGCTATCGTAAATGATTCGCGTTCCCTGATGCGACAGGTCATCGGATTTTATAAAGATCCTGATTTTTCATTACAGGCAAATGACTTTAAAGAGCGTTTTGCAAAAAGACAGGCCGCATGGTGTTATAGTTTAAGTCAGTCTTTACGAGGAAAAGATCCGATTTCGTTGATACAATCATTGTTGACAGAAGATGAGCTGCGTTTTGTAAAAAAGCACAAACACGTTCCGAATGCAATATTGATGTTACACGTTAAAGAATTGCGTAAAGCAAACGAGCAAGGGAAGATCAATGTGTACCAACAGGTGGAAATTGATAATACCTTAACCCGACTATGTGATTCGATGGGTAAATGTGAGCGTATTAAAAATACGATTTTTCCGACTACATATAGTTTGTATATCCGTTTTACATTGTTCTTATTCCTTATTTTATTACCGTTCGGATTAACCGATTTCCTGGGATGGTTCCGTATACCGTTGGTTACAACTATCGGAGCAGCTTTCTTTTTAATTGAGAAAATGGCAATCCATCTACAGGATCCGTTTGAGAACCGACCAACTGACACACCGATGAACCTTATATCCAGCAACATTGAGAAAAACTTGTTGCAAATGGTTTACGAGTATCGCAACGAATTCGAGTCAGAGGAGCCGAAATCAGTCGATATCTCGCATATTCAACCGGTTAAGAATGCTTATTTCGTGTTGTAATTTAAGAAGGACCGCTAAAACGGTCCTTCCTTATTTATTTGTTAAGTGTATAAAAAGCTTCAATTTGTCGGACCGATTCCAATTTATCGTCTTTAAAAACACATAGAAACGATCCGCTCCAGATTTTATCCGGCTGTTTTGCCATTTGTACAAACTCCGCTTTAAGTCCCGGATGACTAATACTATCCTTTGCCTGATTTACGGTAAGCCATTCGTATCGTATGCTTTTACTTTCAGGCTGGATGATTTCACCGGATTTTACTTTCGCTTCATAATGTGTACGATAAGAGACCAGCCCTGTATGATCGGATAATCCTTCAAACTTATAGGTAAAAATCCCGCGTAAATGAAAGGGTGTTATTTCTACGCCTATTTTTTTAGCCAAACCGGACAAACCTTCTTTTAAACTCTGGTTTTCATTTGATCGGATTGCCGGAGTCATCCATCCGAATGCATTTTTTTCCATTAGAATTTTCCCTGATTTATTATACAACATCAATCGTTGAATGGTATAGTTATCCTTTTTTTTAATTTCCTGTACCGGTTTGTCTAAAGCAGAGCCAATGCTGTAAATCGCTATAAAATTGAAAAGAAACAAAAAGCATTTCATGGTAAATAACGTATTAAGCTGTTAATCCAGTTCCAATAGCTGAACTTGACTTTTAAGACGTTCGATCAGTACATTCATCATTCTTTTGTTTAGATTAGAAGAATTTTTGATGTATTCCAGATATTCTTCAACGGTAAAAAGACCGATAATCATTCCTTTTAGCGAATTTCGAAATTTGATATCACGTTGGATTACATTTTCGATATAAGCCATCTTTTTTTCCGGAGTCAATGAAAAGAAAACATTTTTTTGTTTTACAGCATAATTCAGGAATACCTGAATGAAAAGTTCGTTTTGCAATCGTAAGATCGGACGTAAGATTTTGTTTTGAAAAATTTCTTCCGACGAAGACTGTTCTGTGATCATTCCTAAGGCATCTCCTCTAAGATCGATCAGAAAGGTGTCGCGATTTTCCATTTTTTATTTTAAAGTTATAAAAAAACCGCTGCGGAATCACAGCGGTCTTTTATAAGTTATGAATAAGATATTGTTAATTACTTGATCTTAAAAGTAACACGTCTTACTAACTGACGGGCAGCTTTGGAGTCTTTTGCAACAGAACTATCCACACCATTTCCGATAATATTTAATCGGGAAGCGGCAATACCGGATTTAATTAAAACATTTTTCACGTTTTCAGCTCGTTTACGGGAAAGTAATTTATTGTATTCCGAATTACCGATTTCATCTGCATATCCGATTACATCCGCTTTAGCTTCCGGATTTGCTTTTAAATATTTCACTAAGAAATCAATTCCTGAAACCGAATTAGTCGCCGGTTGTGTCTGATTAAAATCAAAATAGACATTTACATATCCCTGATTAATCATTTCTTTAAACGTTTCACTGCTTATAGCAGATCCTTTACCGTTTCCGTTATTGTTACTGTTACTTCCGTAATTACGTTCCAAATAGCTTTCCAATTCATCCGGAATACCGTTGTTATTTCTGTCGATAGCTCTACCTTTAGTATCTACTGCCACACCCGGAATTGTATTCAGTTCAGCATCTAAATAATCCGGCACGCCGTCTTTATCAGAATCATTCATCATAGTTTCCAAATCACCGATTCGTTGTTCCAGTTCAGCTAATCGGTCTACTTTATCTTCTTCATAATACCAGTCGGCATGTCTTTCATTTTTACCTAAATAAATGGATAAACCAACCGTTGCATTGTATAGTGTACCGTTAAATCCGCGATCTTCCGGAGCAACTGCGCCATCAAAAGTTCGAGATTGACGTACATTATTGATCATCGAAAAATCAGCATTTAATGCAATTCGTTCCGAGAATTTAATTTGTCCGGTTAAACCGACAATATGATTTAGCATGTTATCATTACCTTTATAACGATCATTGGTCATAAAAGCATATCCGATACCGGTATGAGCCTGTACATTTAGACGTTGTGTCCAATCTTCAAAATTAAGAACACGTCCCAGGTTAACAACACCTTGCAAAGTTGTTCTGTAATATTTTGCTTCAAAAGAAGCACTCTTAGGAGCGTTTTCAAATTGGTCATAACCAACGTCTGCTTTTAAACCGAATTTAGAATTAAACATATAACGTACACCAAGATCAGCATGAAAAAGATTGTAATCTTTTGCAAAATAACCGGTAGTCATTGAAGCAGTAGGTTTACTGACTCCTCCGTTAATGTCAATCGACCATTTGTTGAAGTTTGGTTTTTCCTGAGCTGTAGCAGTACCTAAAGTAAGTACCGTTACAAATAAAGGCAGCATAATTCTTTTCATTCACTTTATTTTTTAAATTCAACACAAAATGTTGAAAATTTCTATTAATCGGTCAAATATAGTGAGATTAATACGTAGGTGAGAGGTCAGGTTATTGATCAAGCCTTGAAAACAAAGGGATTCCACTCATTTATATTTAAAAAAAACATATGTTTATTATTTATTTTTTCACAGGAATTAGTTTAAATTGCATATTTATAACAAATAATTACTTAAAATTTCGAGATACATAAATCGTACTTTATGAGAAAATCTAACATTTTTTTAACAGTTGATACTGTAATTGTTAAAAAAAGAGCAACTGATTTTAGTCTGCTTTTAATAAAAAGAGCCAACGAACCTTTTAAAAATGACTGGGCACTTCCGGGTGGTTTTGTCGATACAAATGAAGATTTAATGGATGCCGCTATTCGCGAATTATCTGAAGAAACCAACATTAAAACCGAAAAACTGGAACAGATTGGAGCGTTCGGAAAACCGTTTCGTGATCCGAGAAATCATGTGGTTTCCATCGCTTATTTTGGAGTTGTTCCCGAAGAGACTATTGGAATTGCTGCAGATGATGCAAAAGAAGTAGGCTGGTTTCCGATAAAAGAGCTTCCGAAATTAGCATTTGACCACGAAGAAATAGTAACTTTGGCACTGCAAAAATTTTTATCATGATTTATCAGACAAGAAAATGGGTTAAACCCGAAGATTTAAATGCAAACGGTACACTTTTCGGAGGCAAACTTTTATCCTGGATCGATGAAGAAGCCGCTTTGTTTGCTATTATCCAATTAAAAAACAACAAAATTGTAACCAAGTTTATGTCGGAAATCAATTTTATGAGTTCGGCGCGACAAGGTGATATTATTGAAATCGGTATTGACCTGGTGAAATTCGGCAGAACTTCTATTATCATGAAATGTGAAGTCCGAAATGTAATGACAAAAGACGTTATCATTACAGTAGATGCGATCACTATGGTCAATCTGGACAGTTTCGGTCGTCCGGCAGCCCACGGAAAAACGGAAGTTGAAATTATCTAAACATACAAACAGGTCATTCAAATTATTGTTTTAGAATGACCTGTTTTCTTTTATAGCCGGGCTATTTTTTTTATTATGGAAAGGATATAGTAGAGAATAAAAGCGGAAAAAATAATAACAAGCAAATTCCAGATAAAATTATTAAAAAGGTTTCCGGTTTTATAAAAGTAAATTACAACTATACTTATTAAATATCCCAATAAAAAAAAGGGAATCAAATAAAATAAAAATCTTTGTCTTTTTGTACTAACCCTTTTCTCTAAAAATAATTCATAAAAAACCAATGATAAGCCCAGATTTGAAAAAATAAGGAGTAACTTACTATCTGGATTTTTAAAATCGTTTTCATTTAGAAATACAAAGCTAACAATACTTATCAGCCATGCTGATATAAGTAATACTATATAAACTGACGGTTTCATTCTTTTGATGTAGTTTTAGCAAGAACCAAATATGCTTACGTAACTAATCACTTTACCTGCGACTGCCGCTGCACATCCCAAGCCTCCGGTTCCAATACAACTAACTAAGCCTACCGTTGCAACTGCATTTCCAGCAATAGATAATCCGCACCAAAAACTTTTAGACCTTTTGTAATTGACAACATCAAATGATTTTGTATTATTAAAGTTTTGATAGACAATAGAAATAAACTCTTTAGCAGTAATAAATTCAACTAACAAAATTTCCTTTTGTTCTAATCTCAAATCCCTAGAAATTTTTATTTTATCAATTGAATTCGTTATATAAGTATTTATTTTCTCAATATTTTCTTCTTTTGCAATTTCTGATATAGTTCTCCAAAAAATAGTGTATGTGTTTTCAATTTTATCAGTAACAAATGTATTATCTACAAAAAAAATCTTTAAATCATCTTCAGTAGGGGTATGGTTTTGACTTTTTTCATAAAGCAAATCATTATATTTCTGTTCTAACAGTTTGCTTAAATAATTTATTCTCATATTAACAACAGTATTAATACGATTCATTGATAAATCACTTATCTGTGTAGCTGTTTCTAATTCTAAATCGCTGTTTTGACAATTCGTACAGATTAGTAGAATAACAAATAATAAAATTGAATTAATCAATTGTTTAAGCCTTTTCATAATAAATATATTTAAAATTCAACATCTTAAATATAAGTGTTTTACATTAAATCGACACAATATAACATTTTGTGATATCATGTTGATTTAATGGTTTTCTAATTAACAGAATTAATTTAAAACTAAGAAAAAACTGTACAGTATGATAGAAATAGAACAATAAGATATATAAAATTTAATTCTGAAAATGCCTGAAAATAAAGGAAAATCGAACTATTCTTCTATATAATTCTTCCGATTGGAATTGGAAGGCAATTCAAATATTTCAAGATCAAAATAGTTTACCGATGCGATAATATGATCGAAAATATCGGCCATAATATGTTCGTAATTGATCCAACGCTTATCCGAAACAAAGGCATAAATCTCAATTGGAATCCCTTTATCGGTAGGCTGTAAATGACGCACCATCAAATTCATTTCCTTATTAATTCCGGCATGACTTTCCAGATAACTGGTCAGATATTTCCGGAATAGTCCTAAGTTAGTCAGGTTTCTACCGTTTATAGCCAAATCCTTATCGATATTATTATTGGTATTGAATTTCTCAATATCAGACTGTCGATGTTCAATATAAGACGTGATCAGTTGAATCTTCTTAAAATGATCAATTTCTGTAGGCTGAATAAAACGGACGCTATTCTCCTTAATTAATATATATCTTTTGATTCGTCTTCCGTTAGAATTCTGCATTCCTCTCCAGTTTCGAAAAGAATCCGAAATCAGACTATAGGTCGGAACCGTAGTTGTTGTATTGTCAAAGTTCTTTACTTTAACCGTCGCCAGATTAATCTCAATTACATCACCATCGGCACCGAATTTATCAATCGTAATCCAGTCACCAATACGAACCGTATCGTTTACCGTAACCTGAATACTCGCTACCAATCCTAAAATTGTATCTTTAAAAATTAAGATAATAATAGCCGAAATTGCTCCGAATGTTCCTAATAATGTTTTAAAATTGGTATCAAAAAGGATTAAAACCAAATAGGTAATGGCATAAACCCATAAAATGATCATTATTACCTGCGTATAACTGTCAATTGGCTTATCGCTAAATTTCGGTTTTTCTTTCAGATAATCCTTTAATGAGTTAAAAATACTTCTGATAATCCAAAGAGAAAGGAATACCATATACGTTTTAACGCCTTTAGCAAAGAAACTTTCCCAATAGACAAAATTTTTCAGGATTACCGGTACGACTTTACTTATAAAATAAAGCGGAACCAGATGCGCTACATATTTGGCTGTTTTATTGGCCACCAGAAAATCATCAAAGCTGGACTTTGTTTTTTCCGCGATAATAGCCAATATAATGATGAGTATCTTTTTAAAGATATAATCTAAAATATAAGCGATAACGATCAGGATCACGATATTGACGACCAGATTGAGGTACGTCGCCCAGGTATCGCTAAAATCCAGATTTTTAAGAATTTTATATGCCCAATTAAAGATCTTCATATTTTAAAATTACAGAATTTTTTTCTCAACGTAAAATGTACCGAAAGGAATAACCGAAGCGACACATACAATAAGGAATTTTTTCACCGGCCAGTTTTCTTCCATTTTTAGCATAGTGGCTAAAACGATATAACCGATAAATAGTAATCCGTGTGCCATTCCGACCATTCGGACCATCTCAGGTTGGTCGTAGATATATTTTAAAGGCATAGCTACAAACAATAAGAGTAGGAGTGAAACCCCTTCTAAAAAGGCGATAATTTTAAAGAACCGTAACATAATTATTAATTAAATAGTTGATAATGAATTAGAAAGAAATACCGATTTTGTATGGGTTTCGGCGTGTCAAATGTATAACACAAAAGAGTAAAATTCGTTAATAATTCACTAAAAGATATAAAAAAACTGTACTATTAGTAGTACAGTTTAATAGTATTAGAATAAAATTTTCGTCTTAGAAAGCTAGGAAAGCTTTGTTGTATTCTCTAAGGTCGGAAATATTATTTTTATTTTTTAGATCTGAAAATAACGAGATCAGATATTCAAGACTTTCTAAATCGGTTTCTTCCGGTCTGTTGATTTCCGTTTCAATTTCATCAGCATCTTCAATTGGTTCGTCATCCGGAATAGCGATTAAAAATGCATTATTTTCTTCAATATGTTCGTACGTTAAACGTATCGCTTTAACCAGAACGGGATTCTGTTCGTCTAAAGCTAATTCACGTAATCTTTTTAAATCTCCAATTATTGTTTCGGCATCAAATCCTGTTTTGAATAAATCAAGCTGGATTTTGTTAATCAATTTTTGTGCATTTGGATTTTCCACAGTACTATCAGTTGAAATTAGTTTGCATTTTTTTATGGGTATGCAAAAATAAGGTTTTATATTTTTTTAACTAATAAAAACAGATATTTTTTCAGTCTTTTGAGTTGTTTGTAGAGAATATGATGTAGGGTTAGTATAATAGATACAAGTGACGGAGTATTCTTAAAGTAGTTTAGCTGTAATTATATAAAAGTACAGAGTATTATGATAAACCTCCATATAGCCGATTCATTTCCTTCTCAAACCGCTCTCCGCGTGAGTGATAGCAGCGGCATCCTTTTGAGAATTTACTAACAAAAGATAAAGCGCATAGCCCGACCCCTGACTAACCAATAAACAACCGAAAAAAGGGCAGGGGACACGCCCAAACAACCCTCAATGTGCCTGAAAAACAAAATGTGCCTCACAAAATAATGTAGAGAAAGTATATAGATACGAGCAGCACGATGAGTGGCGGAGCCACAAAGATTGCAACTTTTAAAAAGATTTTTCTTTGGGCGTGACCCTACGGGTCGGGCTATCCGCTACAAGTCCTCGCTCGTACCTCGCTGTGGGCTTTTCGCTGCTATCCCTCACGCAGTTTCTGCTTAAAATAGAATAGGGAACTAATCCGAATGAGTATGAGTGTGTCTTACAAAAAAGGGTAGTGATAATATTCAGATTATAATAAAAAAATAGGGTGAAGACTCTACCTTCACCCCTAAAAACCATAAAAGTTTTATCGGGGCTTGTGTGTGATAGTTACCAAGATAAACTATAAATTATGGCTTTTAAGAGTATATTCAATTGCTTGAATAATTTTGCCCCAAATATTTTAATAAACGCTATGACCTCGTTTAGTATTTAATTCTTTTCCTAAGTCGTTATCTTTCCAACTATAAAACGATGTAGAAGTATATTTTGATAATTGTTCAATTTCAGCATTCTTATCAACGGTACTAGTTCCAGAATCAAAAAACTTTATTTTATCTAAAATTTGTCTTCTAAAATCTGTAATATCAGCATCAGTACTTGCTATATATGGACAAGTTAGCACATCTATCAATAAGAAAATATCTTCAGCATTATTTTGATCAAAGTTATTAAATTTTTCTATAATTATTTGCTGTATATCTTGTCTTATCTCATCATATTTTTTCTTTTCATCTGTATTGATGTAATTCAGTAAAGAAATAATTGTGAAGTAGTTCAGATTATGATTTAAAGTTTTGGTATTTTGGTTGTCCAACTGAAAAATCCTAAAATGTTTATTAATTAATTCTTCTTCGAAGCGATAATTCTCTCCTAACTCATTTATAATTGGTAGTAAATATAAAGTCTCAACCTCTGAATATTCAGATGACAAACTTTTCTGGAAAACAAGAGAAATGCCATCATATATTTTTTTAAAAATATTATGCTTCTTATCAAAATCAAATGCGATATACCTTAATTCCTCTGAATCCGCAGTTGGAAACCTAACTAAATAACTCTGTTTTGTACGTTCCTGATTTTTAATAAAATCAATAATTCTAAATAATATATGACAAACCTTTATTGAATATGTTACTCTTGGAAGAACAGAATAAATGAAAAAGGTTAGCTCAATCATTTCATTAATATTTTTCAATAGTTGATTATGAAATGATTTTACTTCTTTATTTTGTTCCTTCAAAATTTCATTTATCTCATCTAATTCTTCTTCATATTTTTGTTTTTCCTCATCAGGAGCTGCATTTAAAGCTGTTGTTTTCTCCCGTTTTTTTGCATAAAGATTAAGTAACGATTCCTGCTCGTCTTGCATTTTCTTTATTAAACTTTTGAACTTATTGAAGATTATAGCCAAAAAATAATTCTGTAAGTCCTTATAGCTTGTATCAGTTTTTGACAGTATAGCCTTATAATTAGTTATAATATCTTGAGCTGTAAAATATTTTAATCCTATTTGATTTTTCATTTCAGAATCGTAGAATTGAAATATCATAGAATGTTCAATTAATTTTCTGATTTCTTCCTTAGCAATAGTTATGTTTGTTATAATTGGTTTAGGAAGAATTTTAGTTTTAGAATCGTTAAAAAACAGATTATATTCTTGTAATTTTACTTTATACAAACTTAGAATTTCTGCTTTGATTCTATCGTCATTATAAAAGACAAAAAAATCATCTACATATCTATAAATGTCATAATCCTCTTTATATCTATATCCTTTATTATATAACTCTTTTTCAACATTTTTATCAATGCGTTGAAGAATTAACTCTGCAAAAATTCTTGAAAATTCAGGACCTATAATAATACCGTTAGTTTCATTATAGTTCATTTGTTGCATGACTCTATCAAACTTACCTCCAAATGAATTTTTAAGAGGTCCTAAATTGTCTTTAACAATTTTTTTGTTAGATATGGCCCAGGGAAGTGTATGTGTGTAAATGCTATCAAAACATTTTGAAACATCAAACTTTAGTAAGTTATCAAATCGTTTTTCTGCTCTTTGATAATCATGAGATTCGTAAAATTCATAAATATTACTATATTTCTGATATGAGAAAAATGTTTTTAAACTAGTATATTCCTTATCTGTAGTTTCAATTATTTCAATATCGTGATTTTTAGATTTTTTCTTCTTATTGGTACTATCCTTATAATATTTCAATGACGAAACTTTACTGGGCTTTCTCAAAGAAAAATTGCTCAATCTCGAATGATAAAGTATTGTGTTTTTATATTTATTATAAAAGCCAACCAAATAAAGTTGATTAACTGGATGGATAACTGTTAACTCTCTATAATCATTATCTTTATGCGTTATTCTAAATTTAAAAGGTATAGTATAAAATAATTTATCAAATGCTTCTGGGTTAAATTGATAACAATCAAAAAGAAGTTCATTTTGAAATGGTACATTTCTATCTATTCCGAATAATATCCGAACTAATTTTTTTAAAATACCTGCATCGTCTTTCTTAAACTGAACTGTTCTTTTATTTTCATCAATAACTACTTTATTTTTCACCAAAAAATTATAGAAATGCCTATTTGAAAAAAAGGGTGGAACTTCATAAGGTAATACGTCAGAGAGAACAACTCTTTCTTTTTTATATCCAATACTATGACCTGTTTTTCTTTTCATTTTTTCCAAATTGAATTAATTTCAGCTATTCCAAATTGCAATATTCCTTTGTTTTCTTGGTTGTTTGTATGGTTTCTCTTTTTATTATGGCTCCTATATTTCTTGTTTTTTAGTGGTAGTATTTGAAATGTTTTTTTGTTAAATCCTGAAATAAAAGAGTACCTCATTAGTATTTTTTTTTCGTCAGGAGTTAATCCGGCTCTTAGAATATACCATTGAAGCCTTTTTTGTATTGTTTCCAAAGATTCGTCACTATTCAGAAATGGATTAGAATAATATATTCCTACAAAAACTTTGTCTTTATTATTTCTCAGTTTTGTATTTGAAGTGAGATATTTGATTCGAGCAGATAAGAGCTTAAATGCATTTTTGCGATTGTGCCTTTTTTTGCTATCAAAATACTGAAATGACAATTTAATCTTATTGCAATATTTATTGATTTTATTATCGGATAATTTTATGCTAAGAACTTGTTTATCAATCTTTCTATTAGTTTTATAAGTAATTACACTTCCTATATCATATCCTAAATAATGAATTGTTTTTGGGGTAAAATTTGGATTATAGCTTGGATTATTACGATCACTAAACCGTATACTTAGAAGTCCATCTAAAAGATTATATTCACTTGTTTTTTGATTGTTTATGATAAGACCTTCATTTACTATTATATCAGTTAATTTGGTTCTGTAGTTTGATAATTTTGCTGGATCAATATTTGTTGATTTAGGAATAAAAATGGCAATAATATCATCAACATACCTAGCGTAGTAAACCAAATCTTCAAGTTCTCTGATTTTGTTATCAACACTTCTCATAAAAAGCTCAGATAAATAAGCACTAATTCCAACACCTCTTGGAACTCCTTTAGCTGTTTCTGGGTTAGTTTGTCCCGTTAAAGTATTGTAGCTTGTAAAAATTTGTTGAATAAACTTTTTTGTTTTTATACTCAACAGATAGTCATTGTTGATTTTATCTAGTATCTTTTTTTGAGGAATTGATTCATAGAAGTTTTTAATATCTGTACGAATAACATATTTGGGAAAGTTATCCTCTAAATGATTTATCAACTCACTAAGTATTGCATATCTGGATGCTTGCTTAACATGATAGGTTTTATTTATATTATCTTGAATTTTTTTAGAAATAAAAAAGTTTTGAGCATTATTTTCAAACTTATAACTCTGTTTCCCATAAACTTCACCTAAATCTAAATTAATAATATGATTATTAATCCCGTCAGCTATATCATCTAGCACGCCAGTAACTAAGGAGTCTCTTTCTTTTTTTAATGCTTTCTTGTCTTCATAAAGTACTTTTTTTCTATCTAAATTCCTTTCTTCCTGAATTCGTTTTCTGAGTTGCTTTAAACCAGCTACTCTATCTATAGAATCAGAAAAAATATCACTAAATTTTTCTTCAACATTAATTCCTTTTCGATTTTCATTATCGAAAATTTCCTGAAACGATTTAGATGAAAAAGATTGGTCTAACATAATTGATAGGGGGATTATTTGAACCGATATCTAATTTTATTGCAAACAAAAACTTTGGTTATTTGAGCTTGTTTACATAAGTATTCCTGTTTGTTTTATAAATTTTAGTTTTATTTTTATTTTTCTTGTATCAATTCTCCAGTCATATCATCCTTTTCCTTTAGCATTCCTTCATAAAGCTCAACCATTTTATCAAGAGGATAAAAAGAGAGTAAATATTACAAATCTCAAATATATGATTTCGTTTACAAAACACATATATCATCCATATTATTTTTTTTTTTAAATCTCATTTTATCTAGCAATATAAATAATAATTAAAAATATAATACATAATGCCTTAAAAAAGAACAAAGCGAAGGTAGAAAATTAAACAGACTAAAAATTACGGTTAATCGTAATGACAAACAGAAATAATTAGTTGAGTAGATGTTTAAATTCTTATCAATAGGGAAGTAGTAATTAAATTAAACTTTAAGGCAAAAATTATAACCTGATTATAAATATTTTATTATACCAGGGATTAGTCAGTATATAAAAATGACTACTGAATAAAGTCCTTTTTAATATTATGTAAAATAGAATATCAAAAAGATAAAATTAAAAGTTATATAGAATAAATCTTTTATCGTATTAAAATGATCATTAGATAATAGGATTTATTTTAATTCCGCTTAGAATTATATAAGTTAAAATCACATAAACAAAGTCTTATAACAAAGACAGCTATAATTTTAAATCAAAACAATAAAACATGTAAACTATCAAAATTTCTAGACTTTATTCTAACATCAGGATATTCCAAAAATTTAAAGCAATTTATTTTACAACCGGATTCAGTATAAGTCAGTAATTTTTGAATTTAGAAAGAATAATTAATTATCGGAGGAATATTGAAACACAATTTATATTGATTAATTATAAAGCAGGTATAAAGCTTTAATTAGAATCTTTATAATTGAGCATAAAACACTTGAAAAGCCACTCATATACTCATAATCGACAACTATATTATTTGAACTATAATATACATTATGTAAAATAGAAAATATGAAGCCAAGTAATGCATCTCTATTTTAATGTCTATGTAAAACCTTAATAAATAATTATGGATGAGCACTTCTTTTATTGCTACTACCCCTTATAAAAGATACACCAATTTGAATTTTAATCTTATTTGTGTAATAATAAAGGGAACAAAATAATTCTAAAAAATTCAGTTTGTTTGGTAAGTTATGATTAAACCATATAAACGCAATAAACATAAATTATTGAAAATCAAAGTATTAATTTTTTAACAAATTAAAAAATTAATGAAAAATTAACATATTAAATTAAAAAATGTATTTTTATGACATTATGACTAAATAACAACTGTAAAAAATTAACGAATGAAAAAAAAGCTACTCTATGTCGCGACCAGTTTCTGTCTGTTCGCTTCAGCTTACGGCCAAGGTTCTTTGTGGACCAAGACGAGCCCTGAGCGACTGAAGATGTATGAAAAAACGGAAAGAGCTTCTCAACCGAATGATTTCCAATTGTTTTCACTTGATCTTCCTGCTTTAAAAGCAAAATTAGAAGCTGCTCCGATGCGATCTAATGCTATTTCTAACCTTATTCTTTCTTTTCCTGCTGCCAACGGAAAAATAGAAAATTACCAGATTTATGAATCTCCTGTTATGGAAGCGGAATTAGCTGCAAAATATCCGGGTATTAAATCGTATATCGGTAAAGGTATTGACGATCCTTCTGCAACTATTAATTTTAGTGTGACCCTTTTTGGTCTTCATACGATGACATTGTCCGGAAAAACAGGTACTTCTTATATCGATCCGTACACTAAGGATTTAAAAAATTACATCATTTATAACAAAAAAGCACTACAATCATCACGTGCTTTTAGTTGTATGGTTCAGGACGATCATGAAGCTGTTTCAGGACGTCTGATCCAAAATCCGGAAACAGCTATGGCTAGTGACGGGAAATATCGCGTATACCGACTTGCAATGGCTTGTACTATTGAATATGCGGCCTACCATGTTAATGCAGCCGGTCTAAGCGGCGGTACATTGGCACAAAAAAAAGCAGCTGTTTTGGCCGCAATGAATGTTACAATGACTCGTGTTAACGGTTTGTATGAAAGAGATATGTCTTTACATATGAATATCGTTGCCAATAATGACTTAATTATCTATATCGACAGTGATAACTTTACGAATTCACCAACGATGATTAATGAAATTCAGCCGATTGTAGATGCTGCTATCGGTGCCGGTAATTATGATATCGGTCATGGTGTTTGTACTACCGATTCCGGAATTGCTCAATTGAACTCTCCATGTACAAGTAATAAAGCAAGAGGAATTACAGGACAGCCAAACCCGGTTGGAGATCCTTTTGATATTGATTATGTAGCACATGAAATGGGTCACCAATACGGAGCTACTCATACACAAAACAACGCTTGTAACCGTACGGATGCTACCGCTGTTGAACCGGGAAGCGCCAGTACAATTATGGGATATGCCGGAATTTGTGCGCCAAACGTACAAGCGCATTCTGATGCTCACTTCCATACGGTAAGTATTGCTCAGATGCAAACATTTGTAAATGCAGGTGGTAGTTGTGCCGTTACTACAAACAACGGAAATGCTGCTCCGATTGTAAATGCCGGTGCAAACTTTACTATTCCTTATGGTACTGCTTTTATTCTAAAAGGAAGTGCTACAGATACAGCAGGAGAATCATTAACCTACTGTTGGGAACAAACGAATAATCAGGTAAGTACGCAGCCGCCAACAGCTACTGCTACTACCGGACCGAATTTCAGATCCTTACCTCCTTCTACATCACCTAACCGTTTTATGCCGCGTTTTGAAGATGTTATGGCCGGTAATCTTGTACCAACATGGGAAGTAGTTCCGAATGTTGCCCGTACTATGAATTTTGCATTAACAGTAAGAGATAATAAAGCTCCTAACGGCGGACAAACCGGACGTGGCGATATGACAGTTACTTTTGCTAATACAGGACCTTTCCGTATCACCTCTCCTAGTGTTGCGAATGTTTCCTGGGATAGAGGTTCATCACAAACAGTAACATGGGATGTAGCCGGAACAACCGCAAACGGAATTAATACTGCAAACGTTAATATCCGTATCTCTATGGATAACGGTGTGACTTTTACAACATTAGTAGCTAATACACCAAACGACGGATCGGAAGTAATTACGGTACCGAATACCGCTTCTCCTAATTGTCGTATTATGATCGAAGCCGTGGGGAATATTTTCTATGCTTTGTCTAAAAACATTGCTGTTGGTTATACTATTACCAATGCTTGTGAAACTTTTACCAATAATACCGTTACTGCTATTCCTGACGGTCCAAACCCTACTACGTCTACTGCCGGACCGACATTGACTTCTAATTTGAATGTTACAGCAGCTCAAACAATTACTGATGTAAATGTAAATGTTAACGTAACGCATCAATGGATCCGTGATTTGATAACCAGAGTAAAACACCCTGACGGAACGGAAGTGGCTTTAGCTAGCCGTATTTGTAATGACCAGGACGGTTTTAATATTACATTTAATGACGGTTCTCCGAGTATTGTTTGTACTGCTCCGATTACAACCGGTACTTTTGCACCGAACCAACCGTTATCCGCTTTAAACGGAAAAGTTTCTAATGGAAACTGGCAATTATTGATAAATGACTATTTCCAGGGTGATACCGGTAATTTAAATTCATGGTCGGTTGAAGTATGTTACGAAACGGCTGTTTTAGGAACTGATAGTTTCGGATTACAGGATTTTATGATTTTCCCGAATCCGAATAACGGTAATTTTAATATTCAGTTTAAATCGGCTTCAGCTAACGATATCAAAGTGAATGTACACGATATCCGCGGTAGAGAAATCTTTACGAAATCGTTCCAAAATACCGGTTTATTTAACCAAAATCTGGAATTAAGAAACGTTCAGACCGGAATTTATATCGTTACGGTTCAGGACGGTGAAAGAAAAGAAGTTCAGAAAATTGTAATTAAATAATAAAACCTGTCAGGATTTAAATTCTGACAGATTAAAATAGTAAACCCGACAGATGTTAAAAACCTGTCGGGTTTATATATAAATAGGCTATCAACTAGGTAGCCTATTTTATTGTAATATGAATGTTATTTGAAATGCTATAGTATTACACCATTTACATTATTTCGGATTGTTACTGTTTTTCTCTTCCGAAATAGCTTGTCTTTTTATAGAATCAGATTCTTTTATTACACTTTCATCCTGTTTGCTGATTTCACCATCGTTTATTGTTTCATTGTCAAATACTACCGGTTCTTCCGGATCAGCTACTTTTCCCATAATACAACTCGTAAATAAAAGAAGCGTACTCAATGAAAATAAGGCGATTTTTTGAATCGGTTTAATTCTAATCCGATCAAAGCAATTTTTTATAGTATTGTATCCCGGCTTATTGTCAGTTTTAATTTGATTTTGCTTAAAGCGACCACAAATATCTTTTGTTTCAGAATTTTCAATAAAATACTTTTGAATTTCCTGATCTTTCATTTTGGTAAAATCAATTACCGTTTTATTACAAGAATTACAAAATTTACCTTTTGCATCAGGCGACATTGAATTCCAGTTTTCATAACAAGGTTTAGGTATACGCATATTATCTTTAGCTATTATTTAACTTTGACTTATATATTAAAAATCATACACCGTCACTGAAATCCCTTTATCACTTAAACTACTTTTGATCAAAGGTTCTATTTTGTCCCAGGTACCGCCGGCTAATCCGCAACCGATTCTGGGCATATGAACGGAAGCCTGATTATTTTCAGCAAATTGTCCTACTTTTTCAAGTCCGGATAAAACGGCCTCATATCGAATTGGCGGATCACCGTTTTCATCTTTGTTTATTTTATGTTGACCGATAATATTGGCTATCCAAACTGACGGCTCAGCTTCAACAAATTGAACTTCTCCCAAAGCAAAGTTCGCTTTCGATTTAAACCACGCTCTGTATTCCTCCTCCGGTTTTTTCCACTTTTTAGAAATCGCCATAACAAATCCTTTTCCCCAACCTCCTATATCATTACAGATGTGTACTATGATTTTATTTCCCTCTGTTGTAGGATTTGTTGCATCTCCTTTTGTATACTTTATTTCCATTTTTAATTTTTAATTTCCTCTTGTTTATTCATAGGAATACTAGTCAAAAACTCTACCTGAACTAAATCTTCAGTCTTCTCAAAAAAAGTCAAAGCGTTAGCTTTTGTAAAACCTATTGAAAAATCATCTACCACCTTGGTCATATAGATCGTAAATCCGTAGCCATCGGGAATCGGAATATAACAATTGTTACCATTTAAAAGTTTTCCTTTAAAATGAAACCATCCTCCAATTCGTTGGAATCCGTTTGGTAGTGTCTCATAAGACACAATTTCTACTTCTTTTTTAAGATCAATTCCTAAATCATTAAAAAGTTGTTTTATTTCCTCCGGGAAAACTGTGTCTCTATAAAGAATATAATTTTTACAATCATCGCAAATACAACTTTCAGCTCCGCTAATTGTAACGTTTTTATATGTTTTTATCGTCAATTCCCGATCAACTTCAAACTCCCAGTCTTTGTATTTTACTGTTTCCATCCCATTTTGTTGCATCAAATAACAAGACTTTACTCTTTTATGATTATTTGGCTATAAATTATTTATACCGTCTTTCCGCATCTTCAATTTCATTTTTAGTAAGCGGGATCATTTCTACATCAAAACCGATTTTCCATTTGATTTTTAACGGATCGTATTTCGTATTTTCGACTTTTGCTGTCACCACATATTTTTCTTCTTCTGTCCAGTTTCGAACGGAGTAAATACCGATACTTTTTGCTTTAAAAAACTCAGAAATGATCTCAAAAGCTTTGTTTTTTATCGTATCCGTCGGTGAAGAAATTATAACTGAATATTTGTTTTCATATTCCATTAACGGCGATTTTAACTGCTTTAAAAATACAGGCAAATCATTTAGCCTTATTTCCGTTAAGCTATCAGGAGTAATATTCAACAGAGACGGTTTTGTATAATCAACACCGGTACCACACCAATGAAAAACATAATTATCGTGATAAAACACTCTTATAGAATCTAATAGTATAAAATTAGATTCTCCGTAAAACAGCTTTGGCGGTGGCGGAGGAGAATCATCAGACCTTACTTCTTTTTTATCATGATTGATCACATAATAAAATGCTTTTTTATCTGCTTTCTCTTTTATACAGGATTGTAAAATCAGGAATATACCTAATACTATAAATATTGCTTTTTTCACCTTTTCTTTATTAGTGATAACGCTTTACCACTTTTTTTAGTCTGTAATAATTATCTTATTTTTTGAAATCGTTTTTCCTGCTTCTGTTAAATGGGTAAAATAGAGTCCGCTAGTTAGGTTTTCCCGCTTAATATTTACTGTCTCTCCGTTTAAATCGGATACTTTTTTAACCAGTTGGCCAATTGAATTGTATATTTCTAATGTCGCATTTCGGAAACCTGATTTTGTTGTTATCGTTAGTTCCGTTTGGAAAGGATTGGGTGCAAAATGGATTTCACGGTTTGAATATTTCGGATCATCCAGACCTAACATTGAACAATCCGTTGGAGTCGATTGCCCGTTGGCAAGATTATGATTGTAAACATTTACACCATTTTGAGCACTACACGTCAGATAAATATAAGGATCCGAAGGCATTTCATAAGAAGGTCGGAACGGATGCTGACTACTTCCTACTCCTTCAATCCAGGTTTCGCTAAAAAAACCGTTATCTAACGAAAATCGTCTTCTTGTACCGCCGTTAACAGTAACATCAGTGATAGAAATTACGGTATAAGTACTCCCGTTGCCTAACGTAATGGTACTTGAAACCTGTAGGCTAAAATCGTATAATAGTCGGTCAACACCATTTATATTCCGGTATACTTTTCGGGCAGTTGTATCTTCCCGCAGGTATACATCAGAATTGGTTGACGGATCAAAGAATTTCTTATAGGTATAAGAACCGATTACCACATCAACACCCGGATTAATGACTAAATTTTGACCTCCGCCAAAATTAGCGCTTACAATATTCCATGACGAATTGTTTAACATCGGCACATATGTCTGGGAAAAAGAGTGCTCTGCAAATGCAGTTAAAAACAAAAAAGCAAAAAGTAATTTTTTCTTCATATTGGATTTGGTTTTGGTTACAATTTATTTTAAGATGCATTTTGACTATTACTTCAAACTTATCTTTAATTCAAATTCCTTTTTAATTGTCAATAATGCTTCGGCATTTCCTTTTGCGTCATCCACAGGATTATGCGTATGCTTGGTGACTCTTAAGTGCTTAAAATTCTGAAACATATCTTTTACAACGCCTTTATATAGGCTTCCTAAATTTTGAGAACTGTGTCCGAACGGATTTTTTTGGATAAAATGATGAAAATACCAACAGATAAACATCCAGTCAAAACCATTATTATCGCTGATAAAAACCGGTTGGCGCCCTTTTGAATGTTCTTTAATCCAATCGGCGAAATTTTGCATTACAATATGCGGTTCTTCAAATGTTAGCGTTTCTTCTCGACTAAATCCCGAAACGGCTAATGCTTCCGGAATCCATTTGTCGGAAATCGGTTTTAACTTTCCGTAAAACGTCTTATCTAAATGATCATCAACCAGAACAGCTCCGAATGAAATCATCGAATAATCGCCGGGAATAGGTCCGTCCGATTCAATATCAACCATTATATAACTCATCTTCTTCGTCTTTATAACTTTTGTTTAATTCCTCTTCGGTATACAAAATAGTGTAATCCGGGTTTTTGCTATAATTATTATTCAGCATTTCATATTTTTCTCCCTCTTTTTTTGTCCAGTTCATTTGGCTGTATTTTAAATGCCGGATTCTTTCCTCATTACTATCGTTATCGTTAAATTCTTTCAGATAGGCCAACCAGGTTCTCTTTTCACAACATTCACATTCTTCAAAATAGACGGCTTTATACCCGCAAACTTCGCAAAACGCAGCCTGTTCAAAATTTTTGATGTAAGTATAATCCAAACTCTGAAGCTGTTTGGGTAAATGATTCAAAAAATTACCGAATCCGATAACATGTCTGGAAACATATAATGTGTTATCCGACCAACCCGGATGCTGTACATTTGTTTTCTTTAACGCTATTTTTAAAAACCGGTACTTCTTGTAATAATCAGCATCTTCAAAAACGGCATCTTTTATATCGTTCCAGGGATAGAAAGTGCCGTTATGCGTAAAACCGGAATCTTCAACAGTAACTTTCCCTCTGTTTTCCGTATAATGCAGCTGACAGGCAATATAATCCCAACCGGAATTATGGCGCATCTCCCCTTTTTCACCGCAGGTTTCACAAACCTGTTCCGATTTATATTCATAATGTTCCAATATCATAAATATCGGATCATTATATTCACAGCGGGTATAAAAACGTAGCGATGCATATTTTTCTTTAATGCACGAAACCCTTCTATCCCAACCCTTTGCATCTAATTCCTGAAGCATTTCAATCAGCAATGCATGCCATCCTTGTGCTATTTGCAATTGGATTCCGTTTAAATCGGCTAATTTCCTGAGGTCAAATGAATTGATTTGGTCGTTGATAATAAAATCATCCAGACTGGTACACTCTTTATTGACAAACTCGGCATCTTTATAAAAGTCCGCGTTATCGTCCGATTGGTTTTTGAGTGAGAATTGTTCTATTAAAGCACCATTGGCTTTAGCAATTCGCTCCTGAGTCCGATTTACCAGATCCTCATACTCGATTCCCTTTTTGGGTTTAAGGGCATACGGGTTTAAAATTCCATATATGATGATACCGGAAATGATCAATCCTACTATAATGGCTATCGTTACTGTCATTTTATATTTTTAGTTTTTTCGATTGTTAAACCAATCATTTACAAAATCATCCATATATTTTTTGCCTTCTCTTTTTACCCTTGTAACTTGATTTTCATTTAGCTCCATTTGTACATTGTAACCGTACTCAATCGTTAAATACCATTTATCAATATGAATAGAAACTGTATATTTAGCATCTTCTATGATATTCATCTTTTCCGGTAAAACACTATATTTTTTATCATTATTTAAGTCCAATCTTTTTTCCAAATGAAAATAATCCGTTATAAGATTTTGAATCGTATACATAGAATCGTTCGTTTCAAAGCAATCTTTAAGAGTGACCTCCATTTTATTGCCTTTATAATAAACGATTTTACTTCCCCTGTATTCCATATCAATATAACTCATGATTGCTTCTGATGCTTCTGAAAATTCATGAATCCATTTTCTTGCCGCTATTGATTCTTCCAATATCCGGCTTATTCCGGAAGTTACAGCCAGAAAATCAAACTCAATAACCGGTAAATCAGGTAATTTATGTATCGACGCCATAAAGTTTCCGATTACTATTTTTCCGTTACCGTCATAAAGCGAAGTAAACTGCTCATTAAACGTTTCTAATCCGTTTTCATGATAAACAGTATCGAAATAATACTCGATTAGTTTCGGTTCTAAATCAAAGCGCAAATTGGTTGTATAATATAATGCCCGGAAATCGTCATTTACAACAATTTTCTGATCGTTTTCGGCATTATGAGTAAGATACGATTGGTTCAGTTTAAAGCCGGAACCGTTTAACTTAATTATAGAATCATCTACCGAAACGGAAAGCGGATTACAATCATTGCACGTATTTTGGAACAACCATCTTAGACTATTACCTAAGTTTTCTTCTCTTATATACATTCTTATTGCGTAATCAACTCCCATTTATTATTATGATTTTAAATTATACATCAACCTTTAATTGATTTAAACATAGTCAAAAGGTTTAACATCTTAAAAAAAGTATTGAAAAAAGACAATATTTATAAAAAAATCGTTCAATTTTAACACATGTTCCACCATATAATAAAACTATTCAATTTTCCGTTTTTAAAATGGAACTCTAACAGACTATCACTATAGGTGCTTCTTAAGAACGGAATTAAAACCTTAAATTCATCAGACGCCAGATTTTTTCTCAGCGATTCTGCTTTTGGGAACATTTTTTTAAACGCCTCCCATGTTGTGTTTTGATCCAATAGGATATCATAAGAAATAATTTTTAAAGCATTGTGTTTCATAAGTGTCTGATCTAATAAAACAAGATGCGTATTACTGCTAAATTGATTTCCTTTACTGTAAATGGTTGTTATTTCACCATCGTAATTTTCCATTTCTTTACCATATGTTTTTTTCATCCATTGTTCATCTAACCATTCAAACGGATTTCCACATTCCCAAAATTCTGATTTTGTAGAATCAATTGTATTTTTATAAATAGTATTGAATTCGTCTATAGACAGGAGCATTTTATGATTATTAATCAATATGCTTTCCAATGCAATTGTATCGGCATCATAAACCGATTTTAGTGCTGTACTTTCTTTTTTAACAATAGTATCCGTTTTCTGAATTGTAATATCCGGAACGGAAACGCTTTCTGTTTTTTCTGTGTCCTTTTTACACGAGATCAATATTGTAAAAATAAAAAGCAATAAACAGCTGTTTTTCATAAGGTTAAAATTTTGGTTTGAATAACAGGATAACATCAATTGTCCCCTTTTCTATCGGTTGTTATTTATAATTTTATTTAATCGTAATAGGGATCCATTAAACCGCCCGGAACATACTCCATCTTGTTCCAAAACTGAGCCGGATTGATACTTGATTGAATTTCATTACTATAGATAAAAAGCTTTTTATCCTTAGCCCCTAAATATTGTAGTTCTGCTCTGATTTTGGTTTTAAATTCGCCTTCATATTCAGGGATTATAAATTCCCAACTGGTATTCGGATCGAGTTTTACTGTATGATAACTATTGCCACACCAGCTGGATGGCAGGTATTCGATATCTTTCCACTCGCCTTTTTTGTTTTGAGCCTGGAGTTTTAAATAAAGTCTGCTGTCTTGTGCTTCAAAGGCGATAGTGTCATTCGTATTGTTTTGAACATAGAATTTATAACCGGAATAAAAATCCTGAAAAACCGCTTTCTCTTCTGTTTTAATTAACAGTTTTAGTTTTCCTAAATCGGATATATTTATAATCTCGTTTATTTGCAGAATATTTTTAGAAACGCCCCATCCGCCTCTTAAGTCCTGTTCATCCGGAGTTGAATAGGCATAAAAATAGCCTCTATTCATAAAATCAATATTTAGCGGTGTTACATTTTGTTCATTTGCTTTTTTCTCCTGCCAGATAATATTCCCGGTTTTATCGATATAAGTAAGTCGGTTGTTTACTATTGCTTTTAGAAGTCCGTTTGAAAAGCCTTTTTTATCAAATTGTTGGATAATCGGTTGTAGAATGATTTTTCCCTCTAAATTGGCAATTCCAAACAGCACTTCATCATTATACCCGTCAATTCCAAAGAAAAAGAAGTTGTCCTTAATACCGACTTCATCTATATAATCGTATGTCGGATATATGACAAACTTACCGTCGGTATCAATTATACCCCATTGACTATCCATTTTAACAATTGCAAATCCATCTTTAAATTCATCATTCAGAATGCGTTTATAAGTGAGTTCCCCCACAGGTTGGAATCGGGTATCAATCAATTTGTATTCATTCGATGCTTTTTCTTTAATAAAAGCTCTGTCGTTTGAAAAATTTCCGGCTTGTTCGATCAAAGTATCGTTTAATACAATTTCTCCTTTCAGGTTTATATAGCCGTTGTATATTTTTTCACTTGTATAACTAACATTAGGTTTTTCGGGAATCCAGTGTTTATATAAACTAATAACCGCCAATCCGTTTTTAAATTCCTCTTTTATATGGGATTTATCATTAGTTGACCGCTTAAAAAGTAAATTTCCTTTTGTGTCAATAACTCCTTCTAAAAAACGATTATCCTGCATATTGACCGATGCATAACCTTCTGAAAAACCATTTATTGATTCATATTGATCAAATTTTACAATAAACCGGCCCAGACTATCAACAACAGCATATTTTATCGTTTTCATCTTGTTTCTTTTATTGACTTCCAGTTTTTCTACGATAGCAACACCTTCTTTTTTAAAATTTCTAATTCTATGATACAGCGTATCAACAATCAGTTTTTGTGTTTTTAAATCAATCATACCGTGTTTTCCGGACTTTGTCTTTACAATTCCTTTATCGGGACTGATACCAGAAAATGATTGATAACGACTATCAATTATCGGTGTATTTTGTTTATTAATAAACAGTGGTCTTCCGTTTTTGTAGACACGGGCAATTCCATTTAAAAAGCTATGCGCATAGTCGTATTGCGGTTGGATCACAAAATCACCTTTAGTATTAATAAAGCCATATAAGCCGTTTTTCCGTACCGAAGCTAATCCTTCAGCGAATTCGTTTCCGTTTAAAAACCGGGGTTGGATTTTTACCGCTCCTTTTTCGTTTATATAGCCTATTTTTCCGTTTTCAATGATTAAAAAAAGGGGGTCTGTCTGACAGTAAGAAAATGTTGCCGTTATGAATAAAAGAAAAGTGGTTATTTTTTTGATCATTTTATTAAATAATAAGTGCGTATTAATTTGCGATATAATAATAAAAATTTTCGTTGATTTTTTCAGTTCCTATGATTTCAAACAAATGGTTATCCGTTTCCATTGCTCCTTTCCCGGTAAAATAAAAACCATAGGAATTATCCGTTAAACCATCCGCCAAATAAAAAATCCCTTTAGTGGTTTTTATTGCCGCATACACATTTAACTCTTTAAGCAAATTTAAAACGGAAACCTGTTTTTTAGAAAATGACGCTTTTAAATTGGTTTCAATAGTGTTTGACATCGGAAAAGGAGAATCCGACGGTATTTTATATTGCCAGTATTTATCGTTCTCTTTATATAAATTATCAATTCGTTGCTGACTGCTCTGATTCAAAAATATCGTATTATCACTTTCACCGATAAGCTTCGAAACGTCCTGAAATTTCTTTACATTACCTTTTAAATGTTCTATTAATACCGATTTTTTATCGGTTGCTTCAGCAAGAAATTGATTCGGCATTTTCAAAGCTTCATCTTTAGTTATATTGTATTTGTTAACCGAGAAAATCCCGTAAATAAAATTCGGCACTTCACTTGACTTATGAATCGTATTAAACAGCCAGACGCTTTGATGATTCACCGGTCTTGCATCCCATTTTGAAAAAGGTTTACTATTGGTTAAAAAAGTTTGAAATGTGATTGTTTCCTGATCTGTCGACTTGTCTAAATATTCCATAATGTCAAGATCGTAATTTGTCTTTCTCTCAGAAAGCTCCTGGCCGAATCCAATCGTTATCATTCCAAAAAGGAAATAAAATAATATTGTATTTTTCATATTATTAAAAAATTAAGATATTGTATTTCAATATTTTAAACACTTAAACTAAAACTTATGGTTTACCTATATAAAATCGAAAGGCATAATACTGTTTATTATCAGTTGTTGTCCAAACATCATAATAAGTATCTCCTTTACCGTAAATCCCGTAGTGATAAATTTCTCCTTTTACACTAAGATTTTTTCGTTTTCTGTTATCGCTTTCAATAAACTTTAAGCTAAAGGTCGAATCGGATGTTTTTATAAATTCCAGTTTAGAAAAACTCCCGTCTTCAAATTTTTCACTATATTGATTTGAATTTATTTTTACCGTTATACTATTTCCTTCATACTCTTTATAGTAAAAGTCGGTAGTCGAAAAGAACTTTTTTAATTCGGCTTTAGTACTATTATTTTTTGGTTTTTCATTCAGTATCTTCCAATCACTTTTATTTTCATCTAAAGTAGCCAGGTACGCTACAAACGGATGGCACTCCTTTTGAAGTCTGAAATAAATTAACATATGAATTGAATCCGATTTTTCTTTAGTATCGATTTTATGGCGTTCAAAAAAATCCGGTAAATGCTTTTCTAAAACCTTATCTATACCCTGTTCATCAATAGTTCCCAGGTCTTTTAATGATTGACATAACACAACATTCAGAGAATCTATTTGCTGAATATTTTGTGCTTGTATTGTGATACTAAAAAATACGGTTACTAACCATAGTACTGTTTTCATAGCTTAAATATAACGGTCGTTTTCTTTTAAATCAAATTCCTGTTTTATTGTTTTTTACCAACCCGGACCATTCTTTTCTTTGCACGGTTCGGCAACTATTATTAAATGATTGTAATCCATTGGCGGTTCTCCTTTTTCAGCCAGTTCATACATCGTATAAAACTCATCAAAATAATCGATATTCAACGGAGAATAAGCCTCACCTTCTTCAACCAACCGGATTCGGCCATTCCGTATTGCTTCCCAGAAAAGCTCCTGATTTTCCGGTGTCAGACTTCTAACGTCCAATTCCCTGTTTTTCCATTCATCAATTCTTGAATTATAGAAGCCATAACAGGCATCACTTTGATGTTCGGCTTCTTCAACCGGAATCTGTAATTTCAGCCATTCCGATAAAGGCATACCACCCGGAATTCGTTCCAATTCCTGTATGGCAATATGAAGAATTGCGTCATATATTGTCCATCTTCTGGAATAACATCTGCCATCTTTAAATGTAATAAAACAACTTGCCATGTTTATGATTTTTGTTTAAAGTGATTATTCGTTAAACCTTGTCAATTTTCAAACCAATACTTTATTCTATCAAATTATTAACAACCTTTACTATAACTCCAGATATTAGGTTCTCCGTTATCATCGATAATTTTTAACCAACCTTCTTTGGTATCCACTTTATTTTCCGACTCTTTCAATTCCGTTTCACAAGGATGCTCTTTATATTTTGTGATGATCACTTTACACCATTGTCCTGAAACTTTTTCGGAAAGTTTAATTTCAAACAAATCGCCGCGAATGGTACTAATAACTTCACTATTACTGTTGGGTTCTTTTCGCAATTTTAAACCGGGTTCATTGGCATAATACCCTAAAACCAAATCGCGTTCTTTTAATAAATGTTCCATCCAGTCTATGGCCTTAAAGCCCTTATGATTGATTTCGGCTACTTTTAGCCAATAGTTTTTGCTACTATCGAAAACGCGTACATAACCGTCAGCCGTTTCGCTGTAATTGATTGCAAAAAGATCATAGCCAATTTCTTTAAAAGCTTCTGTCTCGATTTTCTCTTTATTGGTGCCGGAAATCAAATAGAGCACATATGGCGATTGATTATCACTTTCATCGATTTCTCTTTTTACGGTTCCGATAGCTTTTCCGTTAGGTTTGTCATACACGATAAAACCGGATTCGGGAGTTACCACACAACAATACGCACTCGAATCCCGCAAGCTGTCAACTACCGGTAGAATAAGTCCGGCTGCTTTAAGCATTTTAACCGGTGTAACAACCATTGTATCGGCTTTTTTTTCTGTTGTTGTTGTTTCTTTTTTTTCACTTGAGCTATTGCAGCTTATCAGAAATAAAAAAGTGAATAACACTATATAATACCTTTTTTTCATACGATTCACGAGAGATTATCTCTTTTGTTTTAATTATCTACAACTTTAATTTTACTGCTTGTTAACGCTATTCGATTATCCGTTCTTTAAATACTTTAAGTCAATTTACATTTGTTATAAAGCACTCTTTTTTAAAAATTTAAGGATTTCAGGATAGAAAGCCTGAATCGTTTTGTATTGTTTTCTATCAGACGAATATGCATCAAAAAAACGGTATAACGGCAATGCCTGTTTAAAATGTTTTGCCTGATTTTCAATTTCCTTTAGACCGGCTTCTTCACCTGATTTTTGTGCAATTATTTTTGCGGTACAAACCCGAACAATCAACTCGTCTGCTTCATTTTCCCATGCCGATTCCTTTAGTTTTTCTCCTTTGGTTGTGGTTAAAAAAAGGTTTCTGATTTCAAATAAATCGTTGTGGTACTCTTTTACAAAGCGCTCTAAAAAAAGATGGCTTATTTCGTGAATAACCACATTTAAGTACGGTGTAAACTGAACGGGACTCTCATCTGTAACGTTTTTAGCCGTATCGTTCAGATAGGCCAACCGGAACATTCTGTTTCCTTCAAATTGCTTATCATCAGACGGAATAGCGTTGTTTCCCAGATTGTTTAATACGTCGATATAGACTACGAATTTTCCCTTTTTTGTCTGACCGTAAAACCGGTTGATCTCTTTTAAAATACCCGACGCTTGTACGAAATCGTTAGCTGTTTTACAAATGGATTGGTACTGTTTATTATGATCAAGAATAAACTTTTTGACGTGACATTCTTGATAGAACGCATTAAAATGCGATAGAAATTCTTCTATGCCAGTACTTCTGATATAGTTCGTTTCCGGTTTTATTTTTACGGTAAACGGGTATTTATCGGATAAAAACAGTCCTAGTGAAGCCATATCATAGCCATCCCAGTTTTCTAAATTCCGGTACCAGTTTAATGATGCATGATTTTTGTATGGTTCAAAATAGGTTTTAACGTCTTTGTAGTAGGTAGAAGGTGTTGGCTTAACGTCTAAAGTATCTGCCGTTGCTAACGTATAAAAAATACTCAACGCTTCCATCCGGTCATCAATTTTAACGGCAAGGTTATTTTGCGCCTGAAGTGTAGGAGAGAATACTATAAAAAAGATAAACAATATTGATTTTGTTTTCATATCGTGTTTGTAATTGCAGGTATAAAAGTTATTGTACCGAAATACTATTTGTGTAGTACTTCTTCATGTTTTCTATTTGATTTTTTATTTCTTCTAATACCTCATTTTCATCCTGAAATCAGTTAATGTTTTTCACCGTTAAAATTTCCAGTCCGGTCGTTCCTCTGTCATCATGGGTTTTTAGCGTTACGTAATACCACTTTTTTTCCGGCACATCAACCGTGAAAATTTCCCCTTTTTTATGCGCCTTTACTGCGGCTTCAAATTCAGGAACCATCGAACCATTCATAAACCAGTCTAATTCTCCGGTAGGATTTCCATCCATCGTATATTTTTTAACCAAATCTAAAAACGGAGTTCCTTTTCTATACTGTTTTATTATTTCAGGGCGAAGTTTATTGATTTCATTTAGCGACTTTTTACTACCGTCCAGATAAATATAACTAACCCGAAAGGCATTCCCTTTGCTCATCCCTACAACCTTAAAAAGATTATCATTTCCCTCTATATTAAAAACATCACCTAGCTTTAATGCTTTAAAATTTGCTGACGTCAAAGTATCCATTTCCGGTTCAATTGTATATAACTCCGGATCCAGTTCCGGATTATTCGAAATAAATGCTTTTGCTTCTTCAACTGTAGTTATTTTATCCAATTTTTCTTTTAAAGTCTGAGCAGATAAATTCTGAAAACAGATCAGAATAACGAAAATTAAAATTTGTTTTTTCATGGCTTTATATAAAATGATATAGCGTTATTATTTTATGATCAAATCAAAACATCCCGGTGAAGTTTCAGTTGAAAAAAGTTTTAGCAGCTGATCTTTTCTGCATTTTAGAATTAAAGTATCGCCCGAATAAATTTCGATTTCTTTAATATCATAAAAATCGGGGCGACTATGTAATCTTCCTTCAAACTCATAGGATTCTGCGGGATTAATTTTAACTTCATAATCCTTAGGTTCTTCATCACTTACTAAAAATCCTTTCTTTATATATTCTCTACGTTGTTTTGCAATTGCTATTTTATCCATCTTTACTTTAACAACAATTGGATTTGCAGCATCATTTATAATCGATGACATATAAAAATTCTCACAAGACAGAAAAAGAAATAGAAAAAAAGCTAAAATTATATTTCGGATCAAATTCATAGATTGTCTTTTATTTTTACCCGATTTAAACCAAATTGTTATTTTTAATAGCTGTCAACCATTTATCAACAAAAGGTTTAGTTTGACTCCTATAAAATACTATCCATGAATCAGTTAATTCTTTTGTGTTTTTCGTCAGATTATTAAAATCAAAACCCATTTCAAATCCGTTTTTTATTAAATCAATCGGTTTAGCCTTTTTTAAATTGATTAATGTTGTCAAGGTGTTTTCTAAGGATTGTTTCTGATTAAGATCGGTTTGAATCTGAATAAAATGCTTCATTATTTCGATTCGTTCATCAACCGATAATCTCGGAATAAACAAATGGGTATCGCTATTTTCCTCACTTGCGATAATCGCTTCTTTCACTTCCTGTTCTTCTTCCGTATCAAGTCCACTGTTATAATCTTCATCAGTGTCTGAGATAAGTGCATAATCCAGAATAAAAACTTCAACAAGACGGTTTGTTGCCTTTTTCCAATAGAAACTACTTTCTAATGTGAGCTTATAGGAAAAGGCAGTGATTAAATCATTATAAGTATCCTCGCTTATTATCATATTTTCGAAATACTACTATTTTAGTTTTTTGAATACTGGTATTACATTTCTTCTTTAAACGTCATTTTCCAGGTTCCTTTGGATGCTCTTGTCGGCACCGGAATGATACCAATCCAGACAAAACTGAATTTAAAACGCCAGGTTCCGGTTACCGATCTTTTATCGGCTGAAAATTGCCCGGAATAATAAATCGGGCTGTGTTTTTTATTAAAGGTTTTTCTTGTTCCTTCTTTGTCGACTATCAAAGTCTTCACCGGCATTTGTTTTACAAACTCAATTTTATCGCCCTTAATTTGTCCGGTAACAGTTCCGACACCTTCCGTTCCTCCGGTTGTTAAATCATCTTGAACTTTTCCGGTAAATCCGGTTGCATCAACTGTTATAATTTCGATTTCAAAGTTTGTATATTCGAATCCTCTGATTTTATTGGTTTCCGGGTTTAAAAAAGTATACGATCCGGTGTAAATTCCTTTCTGTAACATTATTATCTTTTAGATCACAAATACTTGTTGTACATACTATTTTTGTTCTAATCTATCCCGTATGGCAGCTTCCAGTATATCGATATGAATATCTTTTAGCGTTTTAAACTTAATGCAATAACCGCTTACACTTGCTTTTCCGAGGTTTTTACCATAAGTTTCGGCTAAATACTTTTTATCTTCAATTCCCATTATATAAACTGAAATTCCGGTTGTATTCGCACTGATTCCAACCCGATAAAATTCCTTAGTCGTTCCGTCAGCATATTGTATGCCATACGATCCATATCCGATATTAGGATTAGAAACCACCTTACCGTCACTGTTTTTTCCGTCTAAAAACCACAGTTGACAGTTTGGTTTTATGTTCAGAATAAGATCGTGTAACGTTTGCAGTTCGCTACGCTTTACTTCCGACTGACTGCCGATATAGTCATTGATTTGTTCAGTTATGCTCATATTAAGATGTTCAACGGTTGGCTATTACGATATAAAATCAGATTTAAAGTTTAATTTTAAGTGACCGAAAGGCTATTTTCTATTGATCAATAAAATATTATGTTCCTTTACTTTAAGAAAAATAGTATCCTGTTCAATACTTTGTACTTTCAGGTTGACACCATTCCAGTTTAAAGTACTGTCTTTTTCCGAATAGTACCACTTTCCTTTTTTAACCGGTGTTTCCTTGTTTTGTACGCGATAATATAATTCATGGCTTCCGTTTTTATGGAATATGGTGTAAGCCAACAATGGCAAGCCCGGTTCATAGTCATCCAAATATAAACACCATTTTTTTGTTTCCGAAGTAAGCATATCTTCTAATTGACTTTCTTTTTTACAGGATAGCGAAATCATTATCAATAATAAAACACTCGTTTTTTTGATTCGGTTTTTATTTATAACAGGTTTTATATTATACGATTTCATTTTACAAATAATGTGTTGATCAACAGATACCGTCTGGTTTATTTTACTCCGTTTTGGTAACGTGCAAATGCCATATAATAATCGGACGCTCCGAAATGATAAATGGCGACAGAATAAACCACTATCATAACGATAACAGGAACTTTAGCTAAAAGATCCGCTTCGAGTATAAACAATCCTCCTATAGCCCGAAAAATAGCAATCCCAAACAGGAATAGTGCCACTACTCTTGCCCACTTCTTTCCTTTATAAAGCACTACTAAAAGTGCAACGGTTAATACAAATCGAATTCCCTGCTCTAAAATTCGGTCGGTTCCCAATTTTGAAATATAGGAATATATAGTATTAACAGACACCAGTAAAATACTGATAGACACTTGAATTGTTTGTTTTTGTCCTTTTTTTTGAATCGGATTCATATGAATTGAATTTAGGAAATTTCTATTCTGATAGAATAGTCTGGACTATTCGTTATTTTGGACCAAATATAGCTTTTTCCTTATAAAAAGAAGTTTTTAGTTTAATCAAACCGTTCCTTTTTAACCCGGTTTCCCCAACCGTTTCTTTCTGAGAATTCAGTAAAGGTAAACTTATTTAAATCCGGAATTAGCGCTACCGATATCGATTACATAACCAATCAATAGACACTTTTTTAAAAAGTCGTTCCGTTTTATTTTCAAACAACATATTTGGTAAATGTAAAAGAGAAAAAATAAACCAATTTAAAGCCTATTATAAGCAGTCCCTCCCCTGACAATACAGTCCGAGGCTTTTGGTTTTTATAAAGCCATCAGTAATAATGGTCAATTCAACAAGTTCTCCTTTCGGTCTGAAATAGTAATCCTGGTAATGAACCAAATGCAATGTAAATACGTTATTCTTAAAGTAGTATACTTTTCCGGTGGATTTGATACCTATCGAATAGTCATATGATTTTGCAAATAACAATGCCTCTTCCAGATTGTCTATTTTACCGATAAAATCCCTAAGCTGCTCCATCGAATCGAGATATTTTATTTTCCCCCCCTCAATTACAACAAGATAATTACTTCGAAAACCGGGATGGCCTCCTTCGAATAAACCTTTAGTCTCCAACGGATTTATTTTGGTATTTACAGATTTCCGAAGTAATGTATCACCACCCTGAGCGATAATTGTATAGGTCTCCTTTCCGCTTCCGTATTCTTGATGATAAGTTGCATAATGCCAATACTGATATTGCTTATCAGGTGTTATTTTTTTTGCGAGACTATCAAAACCGGATTGCAGGTTTTCAGGAATTGTAAGAAACGTTGGTTCTTTTATTTGTTTACTGTCCTGATTTTTACAGGAAATAAGAATAAGAAATAAGACAATTACAATAGGTTTCATCTGTCGGTTTTTTTATAAGGTTTACATCAGCTTATTCCAATCGGGTATCAATAAATTCATATGCATCATTATTTAGTTCAATACCCATTTGTTTTACTTTAAACTTGATGCGATTGTTGTCCAGAATCTCATAACTATAAACGTCTGTTTTACCGCTAACCTCATGATATTCATAGAACAATCCGTCTTTGATATGCCATTTTCCCTTTTCAACCAGATGTCCTACTTCACAATCTTCAACGGTAGTAAACATTAATATAAAGGTTCCGTCATTGTATCGGGTTTGAACCCAATGTTTGGTTACCCCTTCCATCTGGTTGTCTTTTTCAGAACCAACCCAGCTTCCGATAAACTTTTTGTCATCCTTATGACTGCCTTTTGCTACTGTAAACGATACTGTTACTACTGCAAGTAAGATAACTCCAACCAGTGCTTTTTTCATACTATTTTTTACGATTGATTTGCTAAAGTTACTAACGTCTCTATGTCAGAAAAATTGTACTACACGTATACAGTCACAGTAATATCACAGAATTGATTACAAAACACAATTTTATATGTTACTTTTTTTGTTCATCAATTAATTGGAAAGCCTTTTCTAATAACAAATCCGCTTTATTACGGATACTTTTTAAGGTCGGTCGAACTACAATATCAGGCTTGATACCAATTCGTTGCGTTTCTGTACCATCCGGATAATAGATTCCTAAACCGGAAAAATAAAGTGCATTTCCGTCCGTTAGTTTTATCGAAACCATGTTTCCGTCGGCACCGGCAGTTTGACTTCCGACAAAGATTACATTTGGTACTTTTTTAAAGATCATAGCCCATAATTCGGCTGCGCTTTGGGTATATTCATTAATCAAGACAATAACCCGGCCTTTATAAGCATCCGGATTTTCCTTACCGATCAATTTGTATTCCTTTGTAATGATATAATCAACAAAGCAAAATTTTCCGGGTTGATCAAATTCAGGTTGTGTTTTGATACCGAAGAATTGCGGTTTTGATAAGAGATGATCAAAAACTTTAAGTAACGCTCCGTTATCATTATAACTTCGTAAATCGAATACTATACCTTTTGTATTTTGAAAAGAACACATCAGACTGTCGATTTCCCCTGCGCGTAAAGATGAAAATTCGACATACGCTTTATCTTCTAACCGAAAAACCGGATTTAACCGATTTTGATCCGCGTTCCAGACCAGATAATCATATGATTTTCCTTTATAGGTCAATTTATAATTCGGAATACCGTCTTTATCCCATTCTTCAGCAAATGTACGCGGCATTCTTTCTACATTCGTTTTAAATGTCTTTCCGTCTTCTGTAGTGCCTTCTATCGTAAAAGCCGGCTCATTTCCGCTAAACAAATAGTTATAGGCTTCCCGAAGTTGTACCGATTGGTTCGAAGCGGGATAGTATTTAGATTTTTCGGCTATAATCTGATGTATCTTTTTACCGTTAATTTTCGTAATAAAATCACCTACTTTGATATTGGCTTTTTGCATTATCTTTTCGTCTTTTATCCCTGTGATTAGCGCACCATTGTCTACTATCTGAATCGTAAACGGAGCTGTTAATTTCCCGAAAACAGCATATTGATGCGTATCTTTTAGACCGGTATGTGTATCCTGAATTTCAGCAGCCAACAAGGTAATAGCCAATTTATAATCTTGCTCGTTTTGGATATTTTTAAAAATCGGGATGTATTTTTTCAGCACTTTGTCCCAATGCGTATCCAGTAAATATTTATACGGATAAAAATAAGTAACGGCATTCCAGATCCGGAACAACTCCAATAGTTTTACATTGGCCGAAAATCCTTCATATATTTTCTCTTTTTGACTATCTAGCCGGATGCTTTTTAAAGTCGGATTACTATAATAGGTTCCAATATTTTGATTTTGGTTGATCAACTTAAGTAATCTTGTTTTGCTTATCGTATTAAGTCGGGACTTTTCAATCCATTTGCTATCAAAATTCCGAAACGTAATACTATCGCAAGTTGCTTTTGAAGGCGTAAGTATCTCAAATGAAGTTTTATCGGCCATTTCCAACCATTCGGTTATAATCTCGTTATCCGTCCGCTTAAATGGACTTTCTAATGTATTGATCAATGTTTTATCCCAATCCACTTTTCCTTGTGAAACCGCCGGATGATAGTACTTCATCACGCCCCAGACTTTCGCCAGTATAACTAATTGATCATCTGAAATTTTAGTGGATTGTGCCCAAAGATGCGACGTGATAAAAAGAGAAAGGATCGTGATGTATTTCATTGCTGTCGATTTAGTAGTCCGCACCGCTATAAGTCAATTAATTATCGGGTTACTTTTTTGTTTAAGATATAGCGTTCGTGTTCTCCGTCATTAAAACGATTATTCAAGCCGGGACTTTCTAAACTATAATTAGTGCCGTCAAACATAATACGTCCAAAATCCGTATATTTTGCTATCGATGGTTTTTCAAAACCGTCAATATATCTTCTATATATCAGATACAATTCATTATTCTTAACCTCGCCTAACAATTCATATTTTTCATATGCCTTAGAACCGTTTATTTTATATAATATAGAATCTTGGGCAACTTCAAAAGTAATAGTACATCCGTGTTCCGGATTATCTGCGTCTTTATTAATGTTTAATTCATATAATCCCAACCATTTTGAGGAAAGCTCTTTTTTACGGGGTTTGGTATAATTCCATTCCTTTAAAAGTTTATTTTTTGAAAACAACTGAATAGTCAGCTTTGCTTTTGACTTCAACTGTTCTTTAAATCGTAAATCCTTTATATCCTTAACGATAACGGTATCCATTATTTGATAATGTTCGACCTCTTCATTTTCCAGGAATTTTTCTATTGCTACGATATGAAAATCATGATCATTACTTTTATAAATAGAATACGATAAGCTGTCTATAGCATCAAAATCATTCATTTCTGCAACCGTAAAATCAATTAATTCTTCTCCGGCAAAAAATGTATTTCCTATGCTGATTTCTTTAGACTTAAAAAAATGATTAGTTGAGGTTGCTTTGGGTCTAATTTTCTCACTGACTTCTGCTTTTTCATTTTTACCACATGAAATACAGATAAGAATTACAGTTAATAGAATATATCGCATGTGCTATTATTACAATTTAAATTTCAACATTTTATACTAAACCTAGTTTTAAAAGCAAGATTGATTTTCGTAGTAAAAATAGCGTTTTTTCTTTCAGAAAATCATTATAATAAATTCACTTTAATAGTATTCTAGTATGTAAAGTGCATTTGATATTTTCTGAGCTAATTCCTTATCGCTATTCTCGTAGTAGAAAAAACCGGTTTCAATTATTTCTTTTTTACTTGTTAGCCAAAGCCGTATTTTTTCGACCTCCTTTTTATCAAAATCTTTATAATCCTTACTGTCATTGATCAAATCCAAATAGCAACGATCAATCATATCAACTACATTTTGAAAGCTATTGTCATTAAAAGAAATTTCCCATTTGTTAAGCAATTCATCTACAGCACCAAGTAATTTGTATATTTCAATAAAAGCTTCCTGATCAAAATAGCTTTTATTTTTGATCAAATCTTCCCACCATGCGAGCAAGAACTGTTTAACTACAGTCTGTTCCTCGATTGTCCAGGTTGTCCATTTTCCGTAATTCAATTTTCCTAAAACAACAAAGGTATCCACAATAAAATCGGTGGTTGACAGCAACTCCAGAATACGCGGTAAATAGTATTTAAAATCATTCACATCTCCCCAGGTTGTCATCGCCTTAAAGGCATACCTCGAAAGATCTTCTTCACTTAATTCTCTAAGTTGACTGTTATGGATTTTCGCTTTATCGGTATCCGAAACACAACAAGGACAACCTACGATTGTCGATGGAAACGGATAACTTGAAAAGGTGGTATAAAGTTGTTCTATGGATTTTTTAAGTTCGTTTGTCATTGTTTGGGTATATTGCTATTTGATTTTTGAAATAAAAATCAAAACTAAGTAATCCATCCTTTTTAAAGTTGATCATAAATTTTATGAGTATAGATACTCAATTTTATCTCGTTTAATATTTCACACATGTTTTTTTGCTTCGAAGACGGTTTTAGAATTAATGTTACTATTATTAATGGGTATCTTATGATGAATAAAAAATACGTTTTACTCTTTTTGGGATTATGATCGTTTTCCTGATATCAGGAAAACGATATCCGATTTTTTTCAGATAAGTTAATTATTCCTACATAAAGATTTAATTTTCAGCATCTATAAAATCTTATTCCGCTTGTTTTATTAAATATTGTATTGCATCTTTTTGTGAACTACTATCATTTAATATATCCATTATTTTTAAAACGTTTTGTTTTATCTCTGATGTTTCGGCTCCATAGCCAGCCGTAATATAACGACTCATAAAATAATCGATATAATAAAACTGTTTCTTTTTTATATCAAAAAATGCAAAATTACCTTCCACATTGCTGCCTATAACATATTTATCAGTTCTCTTTGTTACCACATAATTATTCATTCCTTTCAAAATTGGATTATCGCGAGTAGTGAACTTTAAATTTTCTTTATCAAAAATAACAGTCAACGTATAATCTCTTGGGATTTCAGTAATACCAAACTTTTGACTACAACTTATTTCTGTATTACATTTTGCTGTTAACTTTGTTTCTAATGAATTAACTTTTACATTAGATTTTTGACTAAAACAAAACGAGGTAAAGACAAGTAAAAAACTTAATAATGCATTTTTCATATTTATTTATTATTTGATTGTTTAAGACCGGAAACTTTTTTTCATTTCACTCTTACATAGTTATAACTCTAAAATGCTAAATTTCTATTTTCACAATAACGAATATATTCTGGTTTTGATAAAATTGTATCGATTACATTTTGCCAATATGTCTCTGTACATTTTTTGGGATTTTTAGGTTTATCTAATTTAATCTTAGGTGCGAATTTTGCCCAAGATATAATACATGGTGATAAAATTTTATCATTTTTATTTCTCATATTCTAAATTCTTCAAATAATTCCATAATAAATAATAAGACTCACTAAAATAACACTTTTACCTAACAAAAGAATGCTAATAGTCTCATTCCCTAAATTTTACTTCAAACTATTCATAATTTCTATCGCTTTTATCATTTCGGGTAATCGGTAGCGAAAAGCCGGTCCCGAGACACATAACACTGCTACTACCCGATTTCCCTGATAATACGGAATTGCAGCGCAGTTTAGATCCGGTTCGTATTCTTCTAAATCTAAGGCATACCCGTTTTTTAAAATTTCACTTAATTCCAATTGCAGCTTTTTTTGTACCGGTTCATCCAGGTTTTTTAACAGCGTGTTTTGCAGATGTTCCGAATGCGCCATAAATACTTTCCCGATCGCAGTTCGTGTCATTTCGTAATCCTTGTTTAACTCTAACGAGATTTTTACCGAACGCTCCGGCTCGGATATCAGTTCATGACGGAAATAAGTCCCCATTTGTACGGATAAATAGGATGTTTCATTCGTCAGTTCCGTTATTTTTTCCAATGTCGGGCGCAATGTGTTTTTTAAAACCGATACAGATACCGGCGGCGGATACAAACATTGCATCTTTGTGGTCACCCGGTAACGCGGACTCAATTCGTCTTGTTCCACATAGCCCAGCTCTTTTAGCGTGTGAAGTAAATTGTGTACCGTTGTATTTTGTAACTCCAATGCATTCGCAATATCATTAAGCCGTACCAGGTTTCCGTTCTGTGTGATGTATTCCAGTATGTCGAATGCTTTTTTTACCGATTGTATCATAAAATTCAATAATGATGAATAAAAAGGCTTTTTAAATTTAATTTCACTTATAAGTTTCAAAATTAGCAGATTTTTGTATCCCAAACAACTGTTTTAATTATATGCAAAAAGGACTTATTGCGCTGGCTATCGGAGCGTTTACTATCGGAATGACGGAATTTGTAATGATGGGAATTCTCCCTGATCTCGCCGCTTCGTTAAAAATTACCATTCCGGAAGCCGGGCATTTTATATCGGCGTATGCGCTGGGTGTCGTAGTCGGCGCCCCGTTTTTAACCGTTTTTCTTCAAAATAAACCGCCAAAAACGGCTTTGATCATTCTGGCTGCCTGGATTATGGTTTTTAATAGCTTATCGGCTGTAGCCAATGATTATTGGTCTTTATTGATCATGCGATTTTTATCGGGATTGCCACACGGTACTTTCTTTGGGATCGGGGCTGTAGTAGCCGGAAAACTGGCCAAAGAAGGCAAAACAGCGCAAGCAATTGCCGTAATGTTTTCAGGATTGACAATCGCTAATGTAATTGGTGTTCCTTTAGGGACTTATATCGGACATTATATTAATTGGCGTATTACGTTTTGTATCGTCGGTGTAATCGGATTAGCAACAATCGTGAGTATTATTTATTGGCTTCCGAAATTTCAGGCGAATGAAAATTCCAGCTTTAAAAAGGATTTGGCTATTTTTAAACGTGTCGATTTATGGTTGGTATTATTAATTGCGATCATCGGTACAGGAGGATTTTTTAGCTGGTATAGTTATATTGCACCTTTATTTACTGAAGTGTCCAAATTTGATGCCGGTATGGTAACCTATTTAATGGTCGTGGCCGGATTGGGAATGACCTTCGGAAATTTCCTCGGCGGAAAATTATCGGATACCTACTCCCCGCTTTTTGCAACAATCGGTTTGTTAATCGGAATGTGTTTGGTATTGATGTTGCTGACATTTGTAGCAGATAATCAAATCACGGTAACAATCATGACTTTTGTAATCGGTGCAGTGGCTTTTGCGATTGTTGCTCCGGTTCAGATTATGATGATGCAATCGGCTAAAGGAGCTGAAATTCTGGGATCATCGATTAGTCCGGCAGCAATGAACGCCGGAAACGCATTAGGTGCTTATCTGGCGGGAATTCCGCTTACGATGGGTTACGATTATACATCACCCGACTGGGTTGGTTTTGGATTAGCTTTTATTGGAATTCTGATCGCAATGGTATTATTTTTTCATCGAAAACAAAAAGAAAACACTTTAATCACGTGTAAAGTATAAAAATATGGAACAATTAAAAGGAAAAACCGCTCTGATTACCGGTGCGGGAAAAGGATTAGGTAAAGCGGTTGCATTGGCTTTTGCAGCTGAAGGTATTAATTTGGCTTTACTGGCCAGAACCGAATCGGATCTGGTAGCATTGATGGCAGAAATCAATAAAGATTATCCGGATGTTACTGTAGCTTACGAAACGGCTGATGTATCGGATTTTAATTCGGTTTCAACGTCGATTGCCAATCTGAAAAATAAAATCGGTGCAATTGATATCTTAATCAACAATGCCGGTATCGGAAAATTCGGCAAATTCATGGATTATGAAGTGAGCGAATGGGAAAACATCATTAAAGTTAATCTTTTAGGCGCTTATTATGTGATTCGTGCGGTTTTACCGGAAATGTTAGAACGTCAGACCGGCGATATCGTAAATGTAGCATCAAGTGCGGGCTTACGAGCATCGGCTTTAACCAGTGCTTATAGTGCTTCTAAATTCGGTTTAAACGGATTATCAGAAGCTTTGATGCAGGAAGTTCGTAAATCGAATATCCGTGTCTTTACAATGAACCCAAGTACAATTGCTACTGATTTATCGGTAAACCTAAACCTAACTGACGGTAATCCGGAAAGTGTATTACAACCGGAAGATTTTGCCGAATTATTAGTATCCCATTTAAAACTTAACCGTAGAGCTTTTGTTAAGGATGTAGGACTTTGGTCGACCAATCCATAGTATAATCTACTCTAATATAACCTACGCTAATTCTAAAAATCCTGTACTTCTTTTACAGGATTTTTTTATCCGGATGAATGATTTCCCAAATAAGATTATAGTGTACCTTTACCGTTATTTTTAATTTTAAATTGTAAAATGCTTTTCTTACTCTTCAGTATACTTTGCAGTGTTTCCGTCGGAATCCTCTTTAAAATAGCCAAACGTTATCCCGTTTCTTTTCAGCAAATCATCAATTATAATTATGTAATCGCCATACTCCTTTGTTATAGTGCCTATCAGCCGGATATAAAAGTAGTCAATTCAAATGCACCCTGGATCGTTTATGGCGCACTGTCAGTATTATTGCCTACGGTTTTTCTGGTATTGGCCGCTTCCGTTCAGCATATCGGTATTGTTAAAACGGATATAGCACAGCGTTTTTCATTGATCATTTCTATCATGGCGGCTTTTTTGGTTTTTCATGAAACGATAAGTCCGATAAAATGGTTAGGACTGGCGATCGGTTTAATCGCAATTTTTCTGATTCTGTACCGAAAAGAAAGCAATCCGAATGATCAAAATAATTGGAAGTATCCGGTTGTTGTATTGTTAGGCTTCGGAATTATTGATATTTGCTTTAAATTAATAGCGACACATAACGAAATTCCGTATACTACTTCCCTGTTTCTGGTTTTCTGCGGTGCGCTTGTAATTGCGACTGTTATTACTGTTTTCCGGTTAATTTCCAAAAAAGAAAAACTAAACGGTGTCAGTCTTTTGTTCGGCGTTATATTGGGATTATTAAATTTCGGAAATATTCTCTTTTACCTGAAAGCCCACAAAGCGCTGAGCGATAATCCTTCAACGGTTTTTGCATCGATGAATTTTGGTGTTATTATTTTAGGCACCCTGATTGGCATTCTTGTTTTCAAAGAAAAAGTATCCCGTTTGAACTATTTGGGAATATTTTTGGCTGTTTTGGCCATAATTGTCATCACTATCTCTCAGTTATACACCTTTTAAGTCTACTTTATATTTTGAAGTTCTGTAAAATTTAGTATTTTTAAGAATTAATTTCCGATTATGAAAAACCCCATTGCAGAAAGAATTGCGGATTTTTTAAAGCATTATCCACCTTTTACCAGTTTAAATTACCAGGAATTAGTTACAATTTCTGAACATATCAGTGTAAAATATCTGGAAAAGCATCAAATCCTGTTTAAAGTCGGTGATGTTACTCATACCGATTTTTATGTGGTAGCAAACGGCGCAATTGGTCTTTCTGTAATTTCGGATGCGGAAGAATTTCTGATCGATAAATGTGACGAAGGTGATATTCTGGGTTTACGTCCGTTTTTTGCTAAGAACAATTATCTGATGACAGCAAAAGCACGTGAAGAAAGTATCGTATATGCGATTCCGATTAGCGTTTTCCAACCTTATGTTCAGAATAACATTAATGTTCAGAATTTCCTGTTGGAGAGTTTTGCTTCCAATACCCGTAATCCGTATGATAAAGATCATAGAGGAAAATTAATATCGGAAAATATCATTTTTGATGAGCAAAGTGCTACGGATATCCAGTATTTCCAACCGATAAAATATACTAAAAACCCGATTACAGCGAGTTCCAGCGATATTATTAAATACATTGCACAAACGATGTCGAATAGTCAGATCGGAAGTGTTATTATACACGATAACCAATTACCGATCGGGATTATAACGGATAAAGACCTTCGTTCCAAAATTGCTACCGGTTTGTTCCCGATTGATACACAAGCTGATAAAATAATGTCGTCACCGGTAATTACCGTACCGGAAAACATTTCAATTGCCGAAGCACAAATGATGTTGTTAAAACACAATGTAGGTCATTTATGTGTGACGCGTGACGGAACTCCGAAAAGTCCGGTATCCGGGATTATAACCGAACATGATATTGTAGCGGCTCAGGCCAATAATCCGGGGATTTTATTAAAGTTGACACGTCGGGCGACCCGTTCAAAAGAATTAAAAGTGGTTCGGGATAAATTAACCGATCTGATTCAAAATTCAATCGATAAAAATATTCCGATTACTCATATTACCAGTGTGGCTGCCGAGATAAATATTGCGCTAACGAAAAGAGCTATTGATCTGGCTATCGATAAAATGGAAACGCCTCCGCCTACCCGATTTGCCTGGTTTAATCTGGGAAGTCAAGGTCGAAAAGAACAACTGTTATTGACGGATATCGACAATATTCTGATCTTTGAAGATGTGGAAGCGGAACGCTATGACGATGTTAAACAATACTTTTTACAGTTGGCTGAAAAAGTAATTGAAACACTGGAGAAAGTCGGATATGAACCTTGTCCGCAAAACCTAATGGCTAACAATGAACTTTGGTGTAAATCTCTGACTGACTGGATAAAACAATACAATACCTGGATTAATACTCCAGGTGAAAAAGGGATTAATCTTAGTACTATTTTCTTTGATTATGATTTAATTTACGGTGATGTTTCGTTCGAAAATTCATTGACAGAAAGTATTTTCAACAGTGCTGATAACAATCAATTGTTCTATGCTTTTTTAGGAACGAATGCAATAAAAAAACCGGCACCGTTAGGTTTCTTCCGACAGTTTCTTTTGGAACAGGACGAGGAACATAAAGATGCTTTCGACATAAAAAACCGGGCGATTATGCCTTTGGTTGATGCCGCAAGAGTATTAACAATTAGTCGTGGTATTAAAGGAATAACCAATACCTACCAACGTTATAAGAAACTGGCGGATATTGAACCGCAAAATGCCGATTTATATCTGGAATGCGCAGAAGCTTTTAATACATTGACCTGGTTCCGCACCGATGAAGGTTTACAAAACAGCTCAAACGGAAGTTACATCAATATGCAGGAACTTTCAAAAGTGGATAAAGTAAAATTAAAAAACTGCTTCCAACCGATTAATGATATACAGGATTTAATTAAAAATCGTTTTCAACTGACCTATTTCACTTAATATTATGGTATTAGACTGGCTTACGGGTAAAGATATCCCGCAATTCTGGAAACAATATATGGCCCATTTTGACAAAGAAGAACAAAATGGTACCAAACGCTATGTTATTTTCGATACCGAAACAACCGGTTTGGACTGGAAAGATGATGTGATTCTTTCTATCGGTGCTATTTCGGTGATCAATGATGAAATAAAAGTGGGCGATTTTTTTGAAGTATTCCTAAAACAAGAAGTTTTTAATCCTGAAAATGCGATTCTAACCGGGATCTTAAAAGAAGGCAAAGAAGAAAAAATTATTGAAGCGGAAGCTATTATCCGTTTTATCGATTTTATAAAAGACGCCACTCTTGTCGGTCACAACATCAATTTTGATGTAGAGATGATCAATCAAGCTTTAAAGCGCTTGAATCTCGGAAAACTAAAAAACATCATGTTGGACGTTGATGTCATGTACCAGAAATTTAAAAACCTTCCGGAAGACAAACATCATAGTCTCGATGAATTGTGTGATCTCTTTAAAATAAAGAAAAGTGACCGTCATACCGCATCCGGAGACGCTTATATTACGGCATTATTGTTTTTAAAACTAAAACGAAAATTAAAGTTGTAATCTGAATTATAAAACACAATTTAACTTTATAAATCAAGCATTTACGCTAATCATCAGTTCGTTTATTTCTCTTATACTTTTATTCAATTCAGGAAAAATAATACTTTGATTTAAAAACTTCAAAATCTTATTTTTCATGTCACTATTTAATAGTACTTCCTCTTTATTATAGGAAACAATAATCTTATTATCTAATAAGATTTCATTAAGATCTGTAATCGTTAAGTTCATTTTTCTTTCAAAATGAATACTATTAGCCATAATTTTATAATTCAATTTATTACCTTTCAAAAACGATCTGAAATACTTTTTGAGTTGATTTGTAACCGATTCACCTCCATTTTCCTTTAAAGAGATTATTGAATACAGAGAATTATCGTTGGATAGAATTCTATCATCAAAATTCTTTTTACTCAAAGTCGTCTTATTCAGATCAATTCCCCTGTAAGTTACATTACTAATATTACAGTTATGATCAAAAAATGTTGATTCGGCAAAAGTGCAGTTTAAAAAGTTTTGGTAATTTTCAATATGGCAATTTCTAAAATACATATCCGTAAAGTCGATTAATAATTGCGATGTCGTCAATACATCAATAAAATAGAAATCCTTTATGGTTACAATACTTGTCTTATTTTGCTCTTCATCATCACTAAACAGAAATTTGATGATTTCGGCATTGGTCACTTTTTCTTTATTAATGGAAAGTAAGAAGACGACCAGATTACTAATTGCCATTTTTTTCTGGAAAACATTCCCCTGATTCTTGTCCTCTTTTTTATAATTATTGATTTCAAGAATTACTTTTTTTATTTTCGCTTTGTAAAAATCAACCTGGTTGCTAGTCGCTTTCAGTTTATTTCTTAATCCGTTAAAAATAAGTGAATTATATTTAAAATCATTAGAAAGCATATGGATGAATGCATCCGACAGAAAAAAGGATTCTTCCAATATTATTTCTAAATAAATCGCATTATATTTAAATAGCGAATTATAAAAATCAAAACGGAAAATATAATTATTATTTCTGTCCAGTCCGAAAAAAGGATTGTCCCGAAGACTATTTTTTACTTTTTCTGATTTTAAATCGATATTTATTCTTCTTAAAAAAGTAATAAAATCGGTATCGTTAAAGTTCCCGTTTTTCTCAATAGCGATAAGACACAATAATTTTATATAATCATCTACAGGAGGAACAAAACCATTACTTTCTTTTTTAGCGATCTCGCGTTGACAAATTTTATAAATTAAATAGTCGTTGCTGTTTTCCTTTAATAAAATTTTCGAATCAAATAAATACTCAATCTGCTGATAATCAAAATCATTTTCAACAATCAAGGCAATAATTTCCAGTACAAATGGTGAATAGGTAAAAATTTCATTACCGATATCTTCATAAAACTCACCCAATACTTTCTTACATTCTGCAACTTTTTTCAGATTATATCCCGATTGATATTCAAAATGCTTTTCAAAGTACTGCTGTGCTAAAGCTTGATCAAATTTTAATAAATGAAATATTCTGTAGTTTTTTTCAAAATCATCATCATCACTAAGAAGCTCTTTCATATAAATGTCTCTGCAATTTATAATTAGCTTCCCTCTTCCTATTTGTTCCTTTAAAGTATTGAAATCTTCAATAAAATCTTTTAGATTAAAATTAGGTAACGTTGAAATAATTTCATCAATCCCATCTATAATGACCGTTATGTTACCTAATGCAAAATTTGACTTTATCGTTGTCAAATCAATTTTACCGGCTTGCTCATTACATATTTCAAATATTGTATTTAAGTCAAAATTCCAGTTATCAATCCGTTCCCGATTCTTGATTTCTGTAATATAGGATTGAGCATCAAGAAAAAAGACAATATTTTTATCAAAGTCCTGAATAATATCATCATGAATTTTTTGACAGACTGTTGTTTTTCCATCACCTCCGGCTCCGATAATAAAGGCTACAGAACAATTAGAATCATTTTTTAGCCAATCAAGTATATCATTAATTCGCTCTTTACTTCCATTGATCTCAAATAATGGATCAATAAAGAAATCAGTACTTAATTGTTGTGTTTGTTGTATCGTTGCCAAACTATTATCATATAAATACTCATCCAGATACTGAACCGTATTATTAGGGAATTTATCCTTAATATATTTGATTCTTAATTCGGTTATCTGATTATAATCTTTAGGTATTAGTATTATTAAATTATTCAGATATTTACTATTCTTATACTTTTTATTAAAGTCATCTATTACCTCATTTCTTTTATATTCATGACTGAAAATCAGATAATTTAAGCCGACATTAATATCTTCTTTTTTAAAATTGTAAAAGCAATAATGTTTTTCTTCTTCCAGAATATTAATCGAGAAAACCGGATATAACTTTATTAATGTATCTTTTATATCATCAAAATTATACTTGGAAGATGGTTTTTCTACAAAAATAGCATTGATCAGATCTTCAATTTTTTTAGGATTCTCAATACTTAATGTTTTAGGATTTTTAAACCTTTTATCATCGATTCTATTTAAAAACGGTGAAAAAGTAACCAGCTGAAAAGTATTACCCTGGTCACAGCAACTTAAAAAAAGCGGGCATATAGCATCCGATGCATTAATATTTTTCCTTATATAACTGTTAGAGACAATAAAAATATATTTCGAAATAAAATCTTTTTTCTGATCCGGAAGCAGCATTATTAAATAATCATAATAACGGGATCTTTCATTTTTAAAATTTTCATAAATCTTTTTAGAACTTACAACGACATTAATACCGGATTTAATAATCGTTTCAATGAGTACAACCGCATTATCAAAATCTTCATCATCAAAAGAAACGCCGATGCAATCCAGGCCGGAAAGTTTACTTTGTGGGATATTATATAAAAACTCGTCTATGATTTTTTTTACCTCTAATGCTTTTCCGATATCCTGCTGATTTGCTATTACCCGGTAAATATCATTTATATCAATAAGGCAATCCTCTAAATCAACCGTAAATTTGCCTTTTGTCAGGGTATTTATCTTTTCTTTGAATGGAGCACTTAACTTCTTCTTGTTTTTCAAAAAAAGAAAATATAATTGATCAAAATCCTGATCCATTCCTTTATCGATAATCTGATTGATCGTATGCTCTATCTTTTCATTAGAGAATGTCGCTGTAATTTGCACAAAAACTCTTTTGTCTTTATCCAAACCATCAATTGCAGGGAAATTTTTAGAAATTAAATTGGTATTGACTAAATCATAATCAAATAAAACATTAAGTATCTTTAAGAAAATCGTTTCTATCTGAACATTAATACTATTTTCATTATTTGAATTTTCAATTTCAATTTTATTTTTTAGTGTGCCTAAACCGGTACTGATCCGATCAAGAAGTCCTCTTGTATTCATAAAACAGCATTATTTTTACATCTTTTCATACTATCCTGTGATAACAAATTATCATTTGTTATAAAATTAGTAGTAAAAAAGTTACGTAAAAATAAGTTATACACTCCTATAAACAATACGTATTTTCACTAATTTTTAACTTACTTTTTTTTAAATCTTCCGGAACTATCACTTTTACTATACAAATAAAAAAAGTAATTATCTTATTTTAAGAGAATCCGACAATGCGCTTTTGTAACCTGTTTTTGCTTTTAAAGATTAGATAATACGATAACACGGATTTGTAATCCGTGTTTGCGATTACAAACGAGTTACCACTTTTGATAAGAAATTGAGAAAAAAAATTCAGGGGACACTTATAATACGTTCGATAACGCGGATTTGCAATCCGTGTTTACAATTACATAAGGTCTTATTGTTTTCAAAAATTAAAGATCAGACCGAAGCGGGACGACTCGTAAAAAATTCCGGATTTCGGTATAGTTTTGAAGGTTATACTGACTAACTTTTATTTTAATCTTCGGATTGCTTTTATCGGTTATAACAAAGTAGCGGAGTGAAAAATAGCGCGGTAACTTTACATACTCCCTACTACATACGACATTGCTTTGATGTATAAAACAAGACTTTCTAAAGACTCTTTTTATTTTTATCACATCACCGGTTATTTCAACTTTTAGCTTACATCGAAAAAAGGATGGTAACATAATTAAAGTTGAAATAAAATAACCGGTATAGATTAATACGGTTAAAAATACATTCTCCAGTATTTCAAGCTTAAAATTATATTCCTGTTCGCTGTTCCTCATTATCTTACTAAATATGATCATTGTTTACTTTCAAAAATGAAAAAAGACACGATCGGCAACAAGGAAATGATTGAAAAGTACAGAAAAAAGGATTTTTTTAGCTGATAAAACCCATTTTTAATCCGTGTATACTTTACACTACAAAAAAAGAGTTGTGTTGTTAGAAGTAATTTTTTAATCCGGAATTACAAAGAAAAATAATTCCGAATCTGATTATAATTTCGAATATAATATTCCGATATTTTTATCTTGGTTTTCGGATTACTTTTATCTTCTATTACAAAATATTTATTTGGCATAGAATATTGTGAAAAGCTTTCTTTTTCGCTTGAACAAATAATATTTTTTTTAGAGATTATTCTGCTTTTAAAAAATAAGATTACAAACCGAACCTCTTTATCCGTTACGGTTAAGCGTACAAAATGATTCGCTATAAAATAAGGTACTAAAAAACAACATATTAATAAAATAAGGCTAATCATAGTATCCAATAGATTACTTTTTATCACTAACGGCGACAAAAATTGGCCATTATGAATAATTTCCCAAGCGTATTTTAGTGTAAAAAGTACTAGAATCAAATACCAAGCAACCGGTATAATGATTCTATAACTATATTTTGATTTGAGCATACTATTTATTAATTAGTATTTTGAGAATCATATATTGCTATACCAACAGAAATCCCTGTTGCGATGAGTCCTATTGGCCCCGGAATAAAACCTGCGGCTCCTAATAATGTCAATCCTAAATTTGTCCAATCTTCGTTGGTAATCTCACCATCAGAAAATGCAACTATAGTACTAATCCCTTGTAAAACAGTACCAACAGCCGCAATTTTACCTAAAGGATCTTTTAAAATATACTTAGCATCTGTAGTCAATTCTCCTCCTAAAGAGCTAACTAACTTTTCAACAGCAACAGCATTTAATCCTTTTATTCCATTAACCAACTCCAGACCATCCATTTTTTCCTTTAATAAGCTGTTATTGTATTGAGTAAAAAATGAATAGTTTTGAATTACGAACGATGGTAATCCATCTGAATTCCCATTGCCAAATCCGGGATTTGTCGATCCGTTTATCGAAATTGCCCCTGTCGGACAAATTTCAACACATTCCCAACAACTATGGCAAATGATATGATTGATAGCTATATTAGCACCAATATAAAAATAATCCTGTTCCCAACCTCCTGAAATATATTTTCTTCCTACTTTAATTGCATTAACATCGCAAACAGGTTCACATAATGTACATTCAGTACATAAATCACTATTAACTTTTATAAATCGACTCATTCAAACTCTACTATAATGTATATTGAACTATTTCAAAATTTTTGTACAATACATTATATTCCGAAATACATACAAGTTTATGTTTAGTATTATTTTCAGATATTTTAACTTCAGCTGGTCTATTATATTCTATAATCGAATGTGTATCAGTATATCTTTTAACTCTTAAATTTGGATTATTAATCATGTTTTGGGTTACACATGCTGTATTAATAATATGTCCAACTACTATTATTGATCGAGATGTTCCGAGGGTATTTTTATAATATAATTTATTATTTACCTTTTTTTCATTATTACTACTAACTATAAAAATTTTATTTTTTCTAATACTTTTAGTTATTAATTCAAAGTCAGTACTATCTATATTATAATCCGAATCCGTAGAACATGATACATAGGTTCCTCCAATTCCGATTAAAACAGAACTCAAGACTGTTTTTTTTATAAATTTTCGTCTATTCATTAATTTGTCTTTTTATAAGCCACACAAAATACAACTTCACCTGTTTTAAATAAATATAACAAAAAGTTATAAAAAACACAAATAAATAACAAAAAATCATTGAGAATACAATCAAACAACAATACTTAGAAGTCAAAGCATCAAAATTGTACTATCTTAAATACCTCAAAAAAAAGAGTTGCTCCTTTTGAAACAACTCCTTTTGATTCTATATTTTTAAAAAGATTATATATTATAAATCGATAATTGAAATTTATAATCTTTCATTTTTGATTTCTTCTACGATTTCAGGATTCAATAAGGTTGTAATATCTCCGAAGTTAGAGAAATCTCCTTCTGCAATTTTACGTAAAATTCTACGCATAATTTTTCCGGAACGGGTTTTCGGTAATCCCGATACAAACTGAATTTTATCCAATTTCGCAATCGGACCAATATGACTGGCCACATGCTCATTGATTTCTTTTCTTAAATTGTCACGATCACGATATTCTCCTATTTCTTTCAAAATAATAAAACCGTATAACGCATTGCCTTTAATATCATGCGGGAAACCTACAATTGCCGATTCTGCTACAGCCGGATGTTCGTTAATTGCATCTTCAATCGGCGCCGTACCCAGATTATGTCCGGATACAATTACCACATCATCAACCCGACCTGTAATACGGTAATATCCAACTTCATCGCGTAAAGCTCCGTCACCGGTAAAATATTTACCCGGGAAAGCTGAGAAATACGTTTCTTTATACCGTTGATGATCACCCCAAATAGTTCGGGCAATTGACGGCCACGGAAACTTGATACACAAGCTACCCACAACCTGATTTCCTTCAATTTCATTTCGCTTTTCATCCATCAATACCGGTTGAATTCCCGGTAATGGTAAAGTCGCATATGTCGGCTTGGTTGGTGTTACAAACGGAACCGGTGAAATCATAATACCTCCGGTTTCGGTTTGCCACCAGGTATCTACAATCGGACATTTTTTCTTTCCGACATGATCATTATACCAGTGCCATGCTTCCTCATTAATCGGCTCTCCTACCGATCCGATTACTTTTAAACTTGACAGATCATGTTTATCAACCCATTCCGTGCTTTCTTTAGCCAAAGAACGAATAGCCGTCGGTGCCGTGTAAAACTGACTCACTTTGTGTTTGTCGATTACTTCCCAAAAACGTCCGAAATCCGGATAAGAAGGAACACCTTCAAAAATAACCGTTGTCGCTCCGTTTAAAAGCGGTCCGTATAATATATAGGAATGGCCGGTAATCCAACCGATATCGGCTGTACACCAGTAAATATCATTTTCCTCGTAATTAAAAATATTTTTAAACGTATACGCGGTATAAACCATATATCCGGCTGTTGTATGCAACATTCCTTTCGGTTTTCCGGTTGAACCGGACGTATATAAAATAAACAACGGATCTTCTGCATCCATGATTTCCGCTACGTTATTCGGAATTGCTTCATCCAATAACGGTTGTAGCCATAAATCACGTCCTTCTTTCATTTTTACTTCGGTATTCGTTCTTTTGGCAACCAAAACCGTAGTTACCGTAGGACATTTTTCCAAAGCTTCATCTACAATCGACTTTAGATCAATGGTTTTGTTCCCTCTGTAAGCTCCGTCTGAAGTAATCACCATTTTGCATTCGCAATCGATGATACGGGATGCAATAGCAGATGCCGAAAAACCGGCAAATACCACCGAGTGAATCGCTCCGATTCGGGCACAAGCTAAAACTGCTACGGCCAGTTCCGGAATCATCGGCAGATAAATACAAATACGATCTCCTTTTTTAATGCCTTGTTCGCGTAATACATTCGCCATTTTGGCTACACGATCATACAACTCATTATAGGTGATATACTGCGCCGCTTCTTTCGGATCATTCGGTTCAAAAATAATCGCATTTTTGTTTCCTCTTTTGGCCAAATGACGGTCAATACAGTTTTTCGTAATGTTTACTTTGGCATTCGTAAACCATTTAATATCGGCTTCTGCCATATCAAATTCCATTACTTTATCCCATGTCTGGTACCATGTAAAATTTTCTTCTGCAACTTTTCCCCAGAATTTACGAGGCTCCCGGATTGATTTTTTATAATGTTTGAAGTATTCTTCTAAGTTGTTTATTTTATAATAACTCATGACTTGTTAATTTTTTCATATTCATTTAAATACCCCGATACCATAGTTTTTAAAGGCTTCGGTTACTTCCCCTATAATAGTTTCATCGTCGATAGTGGACGGGATCTGGTATTTTTCACCATCAACAATATTTCGCAGTAATTTACGAAGGATTTTTCCGGAACGGGTTTTCGGTAAACGCTGTACAATCACAACATTTCGCAATGAAGCTACAGCTCCGATTTTTTCCCGTACCAATTGAACGACTTCGTATTCCAACTGAAAGTGTTCGGTATCATCACCTGATTTAATTACAGCCAATGCCAACGGAATCTGACCTTTTAAAGCATCGTTGATTCCAATAACGGCACATTCGGCCACGGCATTGTGTGACGCTACAATTTCTTCCATTTCGGCAGTTGAAAGACGATGTCCGGCTACATTAATCACATCGTCCACACGACCTGTGATGTAAATATAATCATCTTTGTCTTTATACCCGCCGTCACCGGAGAAATAATACCCCGGGAAACGCGTTAAATATCCGGCTTTAAAGCGGATTTCATCTTCCCATAAACCCAACATGGTTCCCGGTGGCAAAGGTAGTTTTATTACCACATATCCTTCTTCGTTTGGCGGTAATTCTTTCCCGTTTTCATCAAAAATAACGATTTGATAACCGGTAACTGCTTTCCCTGCTGAACCCGGTTTTACTGGAAGATATTCCACTCCCATCATATTTGCAATCATCGGCCAACCGGATTCGGTCTGCCACCAATGATCAATAACCGGAACCGGTACGTGATCGCGATACCATTCCAAAGTCGCCACATCACAACGTTCTCCGGCTAAAAACTGAATTCTCAGATTACTCAGGTCGTAGTTTTTGATAAACAGACCTTCCGGATCTTCTTTTTTAATCGCCCGAATGGCAGTTGGCGCTGTAAACATTACACTCACTTTATGATCGGCCATAACCCGCCAATACGTACTCGCATCCGGAGTTCGGATCGGTTTTCCTTCAAAAATAACAGTTGTATTGCGATTTAATAACGGTCCGTATAAAATATAACTATGTCCGACAGCCCATCCCATATCGGATGCCGCCCAAAACGTTTCGCCTTCTTTTACATCATAAATATGCTGCATTGAAAATTTAAGTGCGGTGGCATAACCTCCTGTATCTCTTACAATTCCTTTTGGCTTTCCGGTTGTCCCTGATGTGTATAAAATATACAACGGATGCGTCGACTGTAAGGGCACACAAGGCACTTCTTCCGACTGGCTGACTAATTTTTCATAATCAACATCATATTCCTGAAACGGGATTTTAGCTCCCAGTTTACGATTAAAGATGATCACTTTTTCCGGTTTATATGCTGCCATAGCTATAGCTTCATCAACTAACGGTTTATAAGCAATTAGTCGGTCGACTTCAATTCCGGAAGATGCGGTAATAATGGCTTTTGGTCGGGAATCATCAATTCGAATTGCTAATTCATGTGGTGCAAATCCGCCGAAAACAACAGAATGTGTAACACCTAAACGCGCACAGGCCAACATGGCAAAAGCAACCTGCGGGATCATCGGCATATAAATTACAGCGGTATCCCCTTTTGTTATACCTAAAGAAGTTAAACCGCCGGCCAGTTTAGCGACTTCCGTTTTTACCTCATTAAAAGTATATTTTCGGATCGTTTGGGTTACCGGCGAATCATAGATAAAAGCGATTTGATCACCATAACCGTCCTGAATGTGTTTATCGATCGTCAGGTAACAAATATTAAGCTCTCCGTCTGCAAACCATTGCGGATAGCCGTTTTGATCCTCAGAAAGTATTGTCTTCGGAGGAATATACCATTCCAAAGCATTCGTCTGTTCCTTCCAGAAACCTTCCGGATCGACTATACTTCTTTTATAAAATGCATCATAACTCATAGTTGTTATTTGTTGTTTGTTTTTAATCCGTTAGCAGTTCATTGGTTTGCTCTACCAGTTTTTTAACCGAGAAGGGTTTTGTCATGTACAAATCGGCCCCAAGAGAAAGTCCTTTTTCAATGTCTTTTTCTTTGTTTTTAGCCGACAAAAACACCACTTTACAATGTTGTAAACGCTCGTCTTTTTTAATTTGTTCCAACGTGGCATATCCGTCAACCATAGGCATCATCACGTCCAAGATAATAATGTCAGGCAGTTGAACTTTCAGTATATCCAAAGCTTCCTGACCGTCGCGGGCTATAAAAACCTCATAATTATTCTTTTTAAACGTGTATTCCAGCGACATTACGATATTCGGCTCGTCATCGACAATTAAAATTTTCCGCATTTTATTCATTTTCTGTAGTATTATGTTTGGGCAATGTAAAATAGAAAACGGCTCCGTTATCATTATTTTCCGCCCATATTTTCCCTTTATGATGTTCGATAATCTGTTTACAGATCGCTAATCCCAATCCGCTACCCACCGGTTTTTTAATATTTTGGTTGGTTGACTGATAAAATTTATCAAAAATCGCATCCAGATCTTCAGGTGCGATACCTTTTCCGTTATCTTTTACACTAGTTTGGATTTCATTTCCGGTATCGGTTATCGTTATCGCAATCTGACCGTTTTTTTCCGGACAAAATTTAACTGCATTCGAAACCAGATTCGTTACCACCTGAATAATCCGTTCTTCGTCATACCAGGCTTCAGCTGTTGTTTCAGTTAAAAAATGAACGGCAATATTTTTATTTCGTATCAGTTGTTGTAACGGTTCCAATGCTGTTACTATTGTATGATCAAGACTATTTTTTACCAGTTGGATCTGCTGTTTTCCGGTTTCAAATTTTTCCAGGTCTAAAATCTTATTGATCAACCTATTTAAACGATCCGATTCGGATATAATATTCTTTAAAAATTGTTTGCGTAAATCCTCCGGAATATCATCATCTTCATATAAAATCTCGCTGGATGCTTTGATTGCGGTAATCGGTGTGCGTAATTCATGTGTAACCGTATCGAGAAATTCATCTTTCTGAGCATCTTTTAAAACCAATTGATCATTAGCATCTTGTAATTGCGCCGTAATCTGTTTGAGTTCATTTGAGGTTTCCGTCAGCTTTTTATTAATGATAATATTTTCTCTGGATTCTTCCAGAATATGCAGTACTTCCTGAAGGGATACTTTTTCCTCTTTTACCACACTGGAAATTAGGATTCTGGCCGAAGCTGTCCCGATATGTCCTGTAAGTAGATTTTCAGCAAATTTCACTAGTCGGGCATCCGCCTGTTCCTGATTTTTATCAACATTATACTTCAAATTAAAAATAGTAAGCGCTCTTTTAGTTCGTTCTTCTCCTAAAAAACGCTTTAATACTTTTTCAATATCACGCGTATACGCAGTTCCTTTCCATACAAAAGCATTTTCGTGTAGCGTACTGTATTTATAGATATCAATAAACATTTCGGCATAATTCCGTTCGCGGTAATTTCCTTTAAAGCTTACGGAAACCGACAAATAAATCATGGTATTAAATAACAAACTCCAGAAAAGCGCATGCGGAATCGGTGTCAGATAATCCAGTCCGAAAAGCTGAAACGGCTTTAAAAGCGTAATTGCGAAAGGTCCTTCTGCTATAAAACTATCCGTACTGTTACTGATTCCCATAGCATACGGAATCAATAATGTGTAAATACAAATCAGAAAGCCGACAATCATTCCTGAGATTGCTCCCAATCGAGATCCGCGACGCCACAACAGCGCACCGAAAAAAGCCGGTGCCAATTGCGCCATAATCACAAAAGAAACGAGTCCGATTGAAAACAGATTGTAATCCAATACATAAAAACGATAAATCAGATAAGCTACAATGATCAATAAAAAGATACACACTTTACGAATATTCACAATTCGTTTACTGTTTACATCCTGTGCTTCGCTTTGTAATGTTCCCAGAAAACCATACGGAATCAACAGGTTGTTACTCAGCATTATTGACAGACCAATGGAAGCCACTACAATCATCGATATCGAAGCGGAAAAACCACCCAGAAAGACCAGAACGGTTATAGTAGTATTGTCAAAATATTGCGGAATTAAAAGCGAATAGGTATCTGCATTACCAGTATTATCCGGGAAAAGGATATTTCCGCCCCAGGCAATCGGATATACAAAAACATTAAACAATAATAAATACAGCGGAAATAGCCAGATAGCAGTTTTGATATGACTTTCTCGGTTATTTTCGACTACAGCCATCTGAAACTGACGCGGTAGCAAAAACATCGCAAACAACGATAACAAACATAAGAAAAACCAATTTAAAGCTTGCGGAACACCACCTATCGTGTTTTTTTCACGGAATCCGTTGATCAGACTGGCTTTGCTATAAATATCATCAAAACCGTCAAATACAAAATAGGTTACATAGACACCAACAAGTATAAAGAAAAACAATTTTAAAACCGATTCCATAGCAACGGCTGTTACAATTCCTTTTCTTTTTTCGGAGGCATCTACATAACGGGTACCATAATAGGAAGCAAAAAGGGCCAATGCAATGGCGACATATGTTGTTGTATCATTAAAAACATTTGAGCTTAATGATGTTTGTGTTACGATAGTAAATGTTTCGGCAATTGCTTTGAGTTGCAGTGCGATATACGGTATAATTCCGATTACACTGATAACCGTAACCAATGCGCCGAGAAAACGACTGTTTCCGTAGCGTAGGGAAATAAAATCGGCCAGACTGGAAATTTTATTGACTCTGGAAATCCGAATAATCTTTCTTAGAATCACCATCCAGGCCGGAATCACAATTACCGGACCGAGGTAAACGGTCAGATAACTTAACCCTGAATGTGCCGCTACTCCTATACTTCCGTAATACGTCCACGCCGAACAGTATACTGCGAGTGAAAAAGTATAGACATACGGATTATTAGTCCACTTGCTGTTTGCTTTTTTTTCAGCCCAATGGGCCACAAAAAACAAAATGCTCAGATAAAGCAATAATATGATCAGTAAACTTAAACTATTCATAATAGCGCTTAACAACTAATAATGAAACCAATATTGAAAATATCCATACGGAAAAAAAGTAAAAATAGATAACCGGCATTCCTAAGACAGCATCTGCTTTATCAAACAGCAATACCAACGGCAAATTAAAAGCCAGTAAAAGCGTTAAGGATAAGATGATTAATTTCTGTTCGTGTCGTTTTTTCATTGCAATCTCAAACTAAAGGTTCCGGCTCCCCGAAAGAAACCGGATTCCCATTAGTAACCAGGTAGTTATAAGGTTATTTTTCAGTATCGTATTCTCCAATCAGGGCATAATAACCAAAAGTTCCGAGACCCAAAACAATCAAAGGGGTCAGTATAAACAGGATAATGATTCCAAAAACGAGATCGTCCTGTTTTCCCGTTGTAAACTTTGGCAAGCCGAATATAAAGATACAAAAATAGGCAGCAGCCAATGCTAATAATAGCCAAACAATTCCGAGAATTCTTTTTATTTTGTCCATAAATATCCTTGTTATTCGTTAGTATTTTGATTTTTTCCGTTAATATAAAATATTCCTATCACAAAGCTGATCGCCGCAATGATAATCGGATACCATAATCCTTCCAGATAAAAGGTCGGGTTTCCGTTATCTTTAGCCACTGTAACCAGGTAGGTTGAAATAGCCGGCAATAGTCCTCCGAAAATTCCGTTTCCGACATGGTACGGTAATGACATCGAAGTATAGCGAATCTTAACCGGGAACATTTCCACCAAAAAGGCTGCAATCGGACCGTAAACCATCGTCACAAAGATCACCTGAATAAAAACCAGGAAGATCAGCATCCATCGGTCGGAACTATTGATATGCACCGTTGTTTTCGTATCGGTTTTCGCTTTGCCTTCTACTAAAATCGGCTTACCGTCTTCCAGATGTACGGTTTTAATTTGCTCCCATTTTGTCCCGTCTGTAAATTCTTTTGTTGTTGTATAAACCGAATCAATTGTTTGATGTGTATTTTCTTTAGTGATAGCCAACACTTTTGTTTTTTCCACTATCTCCGTTTTCAGACTGACATCGGTGGTTTCATACATCGTCTTATAAATCGGACGGTATAAAAATATAGCCAGCAACATCCCTGTCATCATAATACTTTTTCGTCCTACTTTATCACTTAGCCAACCAAACACAACGAAAAACGGTGTTCCGACTAATAATGCGATTCCCAATAAGGTATCAACCTGAGTCGAGTCGACATTCATAACCGTTTTCAGGAAGTTCATTGCATAAAACTGTCCGGTATACCAAACAACACCCTGACCCATTGCCGCACCAAATAATGCCAGTAACACAAACTTCAGATTATATCGGTTTCCGAAACTTTCTTTTAACGGATTCGTACTGGTTTTTCCTTCTGCTTTCGCTTTGGCAAATACCGGTGATTCGTGCATGTTTTTACGGATCAGATACGAAACCAATACCATCAATATCGATACCCAAAACGGTACTCGCCATCCCCATTCGTCGAATGCAGCATCCGATAAAGTTGTTTTTGTCAACAAGATGACCATTAAAGATACAAATAGTCCGGCAGTTGCGGTGGTTTGTATCCACGAAGTCCAATATCCTCTTTGTCCGACCGGCGCGTGTTCGGCAACATAAGTGGCCGCACCGCCATATTCACCGCCTAAAGCTAATCCTTGTAATAATCGAAGAACAAGTACTAATAGCGGCGCCAAAAAGCCAATCGTTTCATAACTCGGAATACATCCGATTAAAAAGGTAGCTCCTCCCATTAAAAGTAAGGTTACCATAAATGTATATTTTCTTCCGATGATATCACCTAAACGTCCGAAAAACAAGGCTCCGAACGGGCGAACTACAAATCCGGCTGCAAAAGTTGCCAGGGTTGATAAAAAAGCCGCTGTGGGATTATCGGCCGGGAAGAATTTAGTGGAAATCACAACGGCCAAACTTCCGAAAATATAGAAGTCATACCATTCGATTAGTGTTCCTACAGATGAAGCGGTAATTACGCTCCAGATTCCTTTTGTTCCTTTATTACTCATAAATGTTTTAGCAGTGTTGGTTTATAAATAGATTTGCAACTGTACCAGAAAATCCCCTTTCATCCCATCGACGTTATCTTTAGCGATATAGACCGGTCGTGTTGAATATTGTGTAGTGATTTTTGCATGGTGTCCGTCAAGAAAAAAGTTGGCACCGATGTCAAACTGGGAACTGGATTTTTCAAGTGCTTCAAATTTTTTATAGGTATACGCTCCAAACGGTTGAATTCGGACGGTTGGTTTTTCTGCTTTACAAGGCAATAAAAAACCGGCCTGTGTATACCATATTGTTCCGGTACCGATCATCGGTTGGGTATTACCGGCTCCTGCCAGTGCTCTGTCGCCTGTAAATCCGGGATCAGCGACACCGACATTCATGATTCCTATATTTCGAAGGTAGTTGGGACCAAAATCATAATTATAAAGTACGGAATAAGCCGTAAGTGCCATTTTCTTTTCTTTTACGCCCAATGGCATATCAAGGAAGGCATCGGCAGCAAATAGCTTCATATCGTGTTTTTCGACAATACCGTTAACCGACGTTCGGGTAGCTTCCGGAGCGGTATAAAATCCGGCGCCCAGATTAAAGACTTTTTTAGTACCCAGATAAGAACCTACTTTATACGGTAGTAAATTTGATTCCTGTTCTAAGAATTGATATTCAAAATATCCGGCTTTCGACCATCGGGTATTACCGCTGTTATCTACTGCTACAGCATTATCCGCATTGGTCACATCAACAGGCGTTGAATTAGTCGCAAAAGGTTTATTAATACTCATACGATATTCTAACTTCCCGTATTTTCCTTTAGCAAAAATCCCGACTTGTCTTGCAAACTGATCGGCATTGTCAATTAACGGCCAGTTAAAAATAGGAGCATCAATAGTTAAAAAGTTTAAGGTCGATGCCATTGTCATTCGGGATAATCCCATGTAGTAATGCAATCCTCCTCCAATCGACAGGCTGAATTTTTTATCCGCTTCCGGTAAAACGACAGCATATTCATTCCAGGCATCGTGAAAGAACATTCCCGGCTTTTTTGTCGATCCCGCCGGACTGGTAAACGTTTGATTGTTAATTCCAAAATGGGTTACAATCATATACCTTTTGGAGATTTGGGCATAAGCCAGCATTCGTAAACGACGGTTACCAATATCCGTATTATTGGTGGCCGGTTCATCGGCTATCATCGTTCCGGGATTCATTTCAGAAGAGCGAAACCAGATTTGATTCCAGGCTATAAAACGCATGTATTTTGAGCCGTCTTCGTTGAAATTTACTTTTAATCCCGAACCATAATCCGTCGAACCCTGGGAATAGCCTTCCGCTGATAAAAACAGCAATCCGGCCAGTAAAAAGATTCGTTTCATAATGTACAGTAATTTGGTTGTTTTTTGTTTATTTTGCTTCACCAAATTCTAAAATTGAAACGGAACAAAAATTTTTGTATATATATTTTTGTAAAGCACTATAGCTAATCTTTAAAACGCTCCCATTTTATCAGCATAAACTTATCGCCCAACTCGGTAATAATCATTCCTGCTCCCGACAATTGTTCTTTGTTTTTCAGGTATTCAATCAGCTCCAAATGACTAAAAATCTTATATGTCGGATGATAGTCTCCCTGATTTAACCGTTTAACTCTAAATTCTTTTACCCAATTGCCTACCGTAACGTGGGAAACCCCCAAAATACGCTCTATTTCGCGATAACTCAACCCTTCCAGATAGAGCTGTAATGCTTTGGTAACATAGTAATCATCGATCTTTTTACCCAATTTGTTAACGGTAAAATAATAATTGCATTTTTTACATAAGTACCTCTGTTTTTGATTAATAACACCACTTTTAACAATTGCGTTGTTTTTGCATTTCGGACAGGCTAAAATCTCCATGTATAATTATTTTGCATAAATATATTATTTTAGCAAATATACACCTAATGATTATTTATTTTTTTAAAGAAAAATTTACATTTAACACATATTTAAAGATATATATTTGAATTTAAATCAATAAATATCCTGTTTTAAAATTTCAGCCCACAACTATCTCAATATGAATTCTTTCTTAAAATCTTTATTCCTGATTCCGTTTTTATTGCTATCCTGTCAACAACACATAAAAAAATCAAATGATCAATCTTTAAAAACAGTCGACAGCACTAAAACAACTTCCTTTGACTCAATCGAGGCTGCTATTGAAACCGAAAAGCTTTTCTATACCACTATTATCCGTCTGCATCCGAATGATAGCGCTTTTATCTATATAGATGCTGATTATGTCGATGACAAAACCGCTAAATTGCTATTCCAAAACACTGATTATCTGACACCGGAAAATCGAGAAGCTTTCTATCAAAAAATCATAGCGTCATTACCAAAAGAAGACCTGCATATACATGACTTGATCTGGTCTTTAAAAGAAGTTCGCGGACAAATAAGCGGAAATGGCGGATTCCATACGTTGTTAACCTGGATGACGCAAAAACCAACTAAAGCAGATCCGTTTTATTATATCGAGGTACGCCGACTCTATCCGGAACGTTTAGGCACTTGTACCGCTATCGGATTCGTTAAGATTAAAGCAAAAACCAACGAAATCTTTGTTATGGACGAAGAAGGCATCTATTACCCGTTAACCAAGTGGCGTCAACTTAAAAAGTTATAACAAAGCATACTAACTTTGTTATACTTTTTCCTTTAAAAATACACAATCCTCAAAGAATAAAGAATATAAATACATAGTGTCTATTTTTATCTTTTTAAAAATATCAATTACAAAAAAAAAGGTTTAATTTGCGATAAAACAAACAACACTATGCATTTTGACCCGTCTATATTAGACCAATCGGCAGTTTACAAACTACTGACCGGGACTGTTATTCCCCGTCCTATCGGATGGATTTCCTCGATAAGCAAAGAAGGCAATATAAATCTGGCTCCGTTTTCTTTTTTTAATGCAGTTGGAGAAGATCCGCCTCATGTTATGTTTTCCACAGTACGTCCAAACGATTCCAATAAAGATACCTTAAATAATGTATTGGAAACCGGTGAATTTGTAGTCAACCTGGTTACAGAAGATCTGGTTGAAAAAATGAATCTGACTTCCGCCAGTTTACCTCCGGATCAAAATGAATTCGAACTGGCAGAACTAACTCAGGCACCTTGCTTAATTGTAAAAGCACCGCGTGTATTGGAAAGTCCGGTTGCCATGGAATGTAAAGTTGTACATCATTATTCCCTTGAAGATCACAAACACGGCGGCGCAACAATTGTTATCGGGCGAGTTGTTATGTTTCATATTGATGAAACCATATTATCCGACAACTACCGTATCAACATGGAGACTTATAAACCCGTTGCGCGTCTGGCCGGATCAAATTATTCAAAATTAGGAGAGATTTTCTCCATTAAAAGAGCTTAAAAAATGAAGATTACAGTTATAGGTGGCGGGCCCGGCGGTTTATATTTTTCTATTTTAACCAAAAAGGCACTACCCGATTGTCAGATTGATTTATACGAACGCAACAAAGCAGATGACAGTTTCGGTTTTGGTGTCGTTTTTTCTGATGAAACATTAAGTGAATTCCTTACTAAGGATCCTAAATCATATGAATTAATCCGCAGTCGTTTTGCTTATTGGGACGATCTTGATGTTGCCCGCGATGGAGATGTCGTACGTATTACCGGAAACGGATTTTGCGGTTGTTCCCGAAAAACATTATTGGAATTATTACAGCAACGCTGTCGCGAAGAAGGTGTAAACCTCCATTTTGAAACCAATATTACTGATCTTAATCAATTTCAGGATAGCGATGTAATAGTTGTATCGGATGGAATTAACAGTGTTTTCCGCGATCAGATGACTTCCGATTTCGGCACTGAAAAAGTATTGAAAAACAACCGTTTTGTCTGGATGGGTTCAACAAGACCTCTGGATGCATTTACTTATTTTTTCCGATCTACACCATACGGAACCTTTGTCGCACACACCTATCAATATGAAGCCGGTCGCAGTACCTGGATTTTTGAATGTTCGGATGCAACCTGGCAAAAAGCCGGTTTTCAAGAAACGGATGAAGCCGATACCATTCAAAAACTGGAAGCAATATTTAAAGATGAATTAGACGGCCATACTCTGATTTCAAACCGTTCGCACTGGCGTCAGTTTCCTGCCATTACAAATGCCAACTGGCATAAAGACAATATTGTTTTATTGGGCGATGCCAAAGCAACCGCACACTACTCTATCGGTTCCGGAACAAAACTGGCAATGGAATGCGCTATCGCATTATCAGAAGCAGTTAGCAAACATCCGAATGATACAAAATCTGCATTTGATCAATATGAGAAAGTACGTCGTAACCGGGTCGAAATGATTCAGCACGCCGCTAATGTTTCTCTGGATTGGTTTGAACATATGGACCGACACATGCAACATGATTTTATGCAATTTGCATTCGGTGTTATGACCCGTTCTAAAAAAGTAACTTTTGAAAACATGGCACTTCGGGATACCTCTTTTACACAAAAAGTATTGACCGATTTTAATATTCGCAATAAAAACCTACCGGAAACTCCGGCTGCATTTACGCCTTTTCAACTGCGGGAAATGACGCTGAAAAACCGAATCGTAATGAGTCCGATGGGCCAATATTCCGCTGAAAACGGATTGGTTTCCGACTGGCATTTTATGCATTACGGAGCACGTGCTACAGGTGGTGTCGGCTTGATTTTAACCGAAATGACTGCTATTTCCGAAACCGGACGTATCACTTTAGGTTGTCCCGGAATATATACTGAAGAACAAATAGTTAACTGGAAAAGAATTACTGATTTTATCCATCAGAATACCGCCTCTAAAATCGGAATTCAACTAGGCCATTCCGGACGGAAAGGCGCCGTAAAAAAACCGTGGGAAGGTAATCATGAACCGATTGAAAATCCATGGGATTTAATTGCTGCTTCTGCGATTCCTTTTAATGAAAAAGCCGCAACACCAAAAGCAATTGATTTGCAGGATATGGAACAACTGATCAATGAATTTGCCCAAGCAGCCCGAAATGCTGATAAAGCCGGTTTTGACATGATCGAATTACAAGCGCATCACGGTTTCTTATTGGCTTCCTTTTTATCACCATTAACTAATAAAAGACAGGATAGTTTTGGCGGAAGCATTGAAAATCGTTTAAAATTCCCATTATTAGTGTTTACAGCTATACGCAATGCTTTTCCGATCGAAAAACCGATATCGGTACGCATTTCGGCATCCGACTGGGCCGAAAACGGAATCACAGAAGAAGATTGCATTTTGATTTCCCGCGCTTTTAAAAATGCCGGTGCTGACATCATTAATGTTTCTACCGGAAATACGGTTAGTACACAACAGCCATTAATCGGCCGAATGTGGCAAACTCCTTTTTCAGATACGATTCGCAACACTGTAGCAATACCAACAATTACAACGGGTTATATTCAAGATATTGATCAAATCAACACAATCCTTTTAAACGGTCGCGCTGATTTAGTGGCTTTAGGTCGTCCTTTATTACTGGATCCGAATTTTGTACGAAACGCACAGGCTTACGAACAATTTAAAACAGACGACATTCCGCAACCGTATCAAGCCGGTATATCCCACCTTTATCCGCTAAAAGGCTCCGAACGCAAAGCCGTTGAAGGAATGAAAAAGCTATTAAAACCGGAAAGTCATAAAAAAAACTAACGCAACACTACCAACGTTTAACTACCCCAGAATGAACCATTATCTCGATAATTTCGCACATGAAAATCTTCCGGCAACAAAATGGCAACCGGAATATCATTTTAATCATCCGGACTTTGACTTTCCTGAAGACCTGAATTGTGTCGAACAACTATTGGATCTTCATATTAAAGAAGGACGCGGCCATCATATCGCAATCCGTACATTCGACGCTATCTGGACCTACCAGGATTTATATGATAAAGCGAATCAGATTGCCAATTTTCTTATTGCCGATACCGGATTTGTAAGCGGAAACCGGGTTTTAATTCGCTCTGCAAATAATCCCATGTTTGTTGCTTGTTGGTTTGCCATACTAAAAGCCGGCGGAATTGTTGTTGCTACAATGCCTTTGTTACGCGAAAAAGAACTATCCGTTATGGTCGAAAGCGCCCGGATTAGTCATGTTTTCTGCGATTATCGTTTAAAAGACGAAATGGAACTGGTACAAGAACCGGATCTTAAAAAAGTGATTTATTTTGATGGTTCCGAACAAAGTGAACAGGAACTTGAACTAGCGATATCCGGAAAATCCAAAACGTTTGACAACTATCCTACCCGATCCGATTCGGTATCCCTGATCGGTTTTACTTCCGGCACAACCGGAAAACCTAAAATGACAGCTCATTTTCACCGGGATGTGCTATTAATCTGCGAAGCTTTTCCTAAATATTCATTGCAACCCAAACCGGAAGATCTTTTTACCGGAAGCCCGCCATTAGGCTTTACTTTTGGTTTAGGCGGACTGGTATTGTTTCCGTTTTATTACGGAGCTGCTACTTTTTTAATTGAAAAACCAACACCTGAATTACTACTACAAGCTATTCAGGAACACAAAATAACAGTATGCTTTACCGCACCGACGGCCTGGCGTATTCTGACCACAAAAGTTAAAGATTACGACATTTCTTCGTTACGAAAGTGTATATCTGCCGGAGAAACATTACCTTTAAAGGTCTGGGAAGACTGGTACAATGCTACCGGGCTCAAGATCATTGACGGTATTGGTGCTACAGAAATGCTTCATATTTTCATTTCGTCTAACGAAACAAATATGAAAAAAGGCGCAACAGGTTTACCGATTCACGGTTATGAAGCCAAAATTGTGGACAAAAAAGGAAACGAACTAGGAATCAATGAACCCGGAAGACTTGCTGTCAGAGGAATTACCGGTTGTCGCTATTTAAATCGAATCGACAAACAAAAAGAGTACGTTCAAAACGGGTGGAATCTGACCGGTGATATTTTTAGAAAAGATGAAGAAGGTTATTTCTGGTTTGTCGCCCGCGGAGACGATATGATTATTTCCTCCGGGTATAATATTGCCGCAATTGAAGTAGAAAATGTATTGCTCACACACCCGGAAATTGCAGAATGTGCTGTTGTCGGACTTCCGGATGAAGAACGCGGCATGCTTGTCTGTTCTTATATTGTTTTAAAAGACAAAACTAAAGCCGGCCCTGATTTTGGAAAATCCATTCAAAATTGGTTTAAAGAAGTTGCCGCACCGTATAAATATCCGAGAGAAGTTCGTTTTATGGAAAGTTTACCCAAAACCGAAACCGGAAAAATACAACGTTATAAACTAAAACAGTAATATTATGAGAAAAGCATTTGTGGTTTTTAGCATAACCGTTTTATCCATTACGGCTATACTAATTTATGTCAATTGGAAATTCAGTTTTTTACTACTGATTTTTATCCCGTTGGTTTTAATGGGATTGCACGATATGTATCAATCCAAACAAACCATAAAGCGAAATTTTCCATTATTAGGTCGTATGCGGTATCTTTTAGAGTCAATCGGACCTGAAATGCGTCAGTATTTTATTGAAACAGATACCGATGGTAAACCTTTTAACCGTTTACAGCGTAGTTTAGTCTACCAACGCAGTAAAAAAGAAACCGATTCCATGCCTTTCGGAACACAGTTAAATGTATACGAACCCGGCTATAAATGGATCAATCACAGTATTAAAGCCATTCCTTTTTCTGAAGTTGATTCCGATCCAAAAATCAAAATCGGATCTTCTCAATGCGAAAAGCCACATATGGCCAGCTTGTTTAACATTAGTGCGATGAGCTACGGCTCATTAAGCAAAAACGCAATTCTGGCATTAAACTCCGGTGCCAAACAAGGCGGATTTTACCATAATACCGGCGAAGGAGGCCTTTCTCCTTACCATCTTCAAAACGGCGGTGATATTGTATGGAATATCGGAACCGGATATTTTAGCTGTCGCGACAATAACGGTCGGTTTTCATACGAAGAATTCACCAAAAGAGCCACGCTGGACAATGTCAAAATGATTGAAATCAAATTCTCTCAGGGCGCTAAACCCGGTCACGGCGGAATTTTACCGAAACAAAAAGTGACCGATGAAATTGCTGCAATTCGTTTAGTTCAGAAAGGACAGGATATTATTTCACCGCCAAGACATTCTGCTTTCAGCACTCCTTTAGAATTAATGGATTTCATTAAAACACTTCGAAAAGGTTCCGGCGGAAAACCAATCGGGATGAAAATCTGTATCGGTAATAAATCGGAATTTATTGCAATCTGTAAAGCGATGGTCGAAACTAAAACCTATTTTGATTTTATAACAGTCGACGGTGGCGAAGGCGGAACCGGAGCAGCTCCTCAGGAATATTCCGATCACGTTGGTATGCCGTTGCGCGAAGCATTAGCTTTTGTGTATGACTGTTTAAATGGTTTTGCTATCAAAAATGAAATCAAAATTATTGCCAGCGGTAAAGTTGTAACCGGTTTTGATATAATAAAATGCCTTTCAATCGGTGCCGATGTCTGTAATTCGGCACGCGGAATGATGTTCGCTCTTGGTTGTATTCAGGCATTGGAATGTCATGCCAACACGTGTCCGACCGGAGTTGCCACTCAGGATCCGAAACTTGTAAAAGGACTTGTTCCGGAAGAAAAAAGTGTACGCGTAGCCCGTTTTCAACATGAAACCGTAAAAAGCGCCATGGAGTTAATGGCTTCAGCCGGAATCGAACATCCGGACGATGTAGATCGTACCGTAATCAGTGCCCGGGTAAGCGGTACCAAAATAGAAACCTATTATGAAATGTATCCTGAGATCGAAAAAGGCTGTTTATTGAACGAAAATACTGTTCCTGCACCCTTTTTATTTTTCTGGAAAAAAGCCAAAGCCGAAAGTTTTTAATCTTATATAAAAAATGAACCAAATCTTTATAAAAACTGAAAAAGTACGTTTCCAGCATGTTGATTATGCCGGTATTGTTTTTTATCCCCGTTTTCTTGAAATGCTAAACTGCCTTGTAGAAGACTGGTTTGAAGAAGCTTTAGAACGTCCTTTTTTCAAAATGCATGAAACCAACGGCATTCCTACAGTTGACCTAAAAGTACAATTTAAAAAAGCCGCCCGACTTGGTGAAATACTAACCAAAAAATTATGGGTAAAAAATATAGGCGGTGCTTCCCTGCTTTGCGGTTTCCGTTTTGAAGATGAAAACGAAAATACCTGTCTCGAAGGAGAAGTAACTCTTGTAAATGTGGCTTTTAATCCCGACCGCGATAGTATCAAGGCCGAAGCTTTTGACGATACAATGAAACACAAAATAAACCAATACCTGCTGGTTACCTTGTAGCCGTAGTGTTTAACCTGATAAACAAAATGGAATTCTCAAAATTCAAAGCGGCAACTGTCCAAACGGCACCGGTTTTTCTGAATGTAGAAAAAACGGTCGATAAGACAATCAATATTATCAAAGAAGCCGCCGCCAACGGAGCCGAACTAATCGCTTTCCCCGAAGTATTTATTGCCGGATATCCGTATTGGAACTGGATCATGACGCCGGTTCAAGGAAGCAAATGGTACGAAAGACTTTATAAAAATGCTGTTGCTGCCGATGATCCGGAAATAAAACGAATCGAACAGGCCGCTCGCGAAAACAATATACATGTCGTAATCGGTATTAACGAACGCGGCACAAGTTACGGTGAAATTTACAACACTAATCTTATTATAGACAATACCGGACAATTGATCGGAAAACACCGAAAATTGGTTCCTACCTGGGCCGAAAAACTGACCTGGACTTCCGGTGACGGTTCTTCATTAAAAGTATACCCGACAAAAGTAGGTCCGATCGGAACTTTGGCGTGTGGCGAAAACACCAATACACTGGCTCGTTTCACTTTATTATCACAAGGAGAACTGATTCATATTGCCAATTATATTTCATTACCGGTCGCACCACCCGATTATAATATGGCAGAGGCTATTAAAATACGGGCAGCAGCGCACTCTTTTGAAGGAAAACTATTCACTATTGTGTCCTGTTCTACGATTTCGCAGGAAATCATGGATATTTTAAAAGAAGATGTTCCGGATGCTGAAACACTTTTAACCCGTAAGAACTCCGCTTTTTCCGGTTTTATCGGTCCGAATGGTGCTGTAATCGGCGAACCGATCATTGATGATGAAGGAATCTCTTACGCAGAAATCGACTTATCCAAATGCATTCAACCTAAACAAATGCACGATATATTAGGGCATTACAATCGATTTGACATTTTTGATCTTAGAGTCAACATCGCTCCGACCCGAAAAATTACTTTTATTAATTCACACGAAGAGTTTAACGCAAAATAATCATGAAAGAACCATTTAATGATGATGTAATCGGAAGAGCCCGTGTAAAAGACACACCGGAACTCGAAGCCTATTATAAAGAACTGGAAACACTTGGTGCCGGAGCTTTGTGGACCGTTGCCAACGATATTGAACCCTGGGAACCGCGAACTTCATCCGTTCCGATGCTTTGGAAATATGAAAATTTGCGTGAACTGGTTTTAAAATCGTCTGAGCTGGTAACGCCTGAACAAGCCGGACGTCGTGTTGTTTATCTTGTAAATGACAAACGAAAAGACGTTAGTGCTGCTGTAGGATGGTTGTATACCGGTATTCAGGTAACACGTCCCGGAGAAAGCACTTCAGCCCATCGTCATAAAGCTTCAGCCCTTCGTTTTATCATGGAAGGTTCCGGTGGTTATACTGTAGTCGACGGTAATAAAATCATGCTTGAGGTTAACGATTTTGTTATTACACCTAACTCAACCTGGCACGAACACGGAGTAGAAGAAAACGGAAAAACCTGTATCTGGCAGGACGGACTGGATATTCCGTTAGTCAATGCTCTTGAAGCCAACGATTATGCTGTATTTGACGGTAAACAGCCGTTAGAAGCACCACTTAATTATTCTCCGCTAACTTATGGAGGAGCCGGTTTAATTCCGGCGGATAAAGTTTGGGATAAACCCTATTCTCCGCTTTTTAAATATTCCTGGAAATCCGTTTACCCGGCTTTACTGGAAGCAGCAAAAGTAAATGAAGGTTCCCCTTATGACGGCATCATCATGGATTATACCAATCCGCTTACCGGCGGTCCTGTAATGCAAACTATGGGCGCTTCCATGCAGTTATTACGTGCCGGCGAACACACCAAAGCCCATAAACATACCGGATCTATAGTATATCAATGTGCTAAAGGTCATGGTTACTCCGTAATCGGTGGCAAACGCTACGATTGGAAAGAACGGGATATTTTCTGTGTTCCGTCTTGGGTGTATCACGAACATGTTAATCTTTCCGAAACGGAAGACGCCTGCTTATTTTCATTTAATGATTTACCAGTAATCAAATCATTGGGATTGTATCAGGAAAAAGCATATTTAGAAAACAACGGTTACCAAAAAATAAATTAATACAATAATGAAACTTGCTACCTACAGAATTAATCATACCACTCCCCGTTTAGGTGTTGTAAAGGACAATCATATGGTTGACCTTGAAGATGTGGCTAAAATTAAAAATATAACCCTTCCGGAAACAATGCTGGATCTTATTGACGCCGGACTGGAAGAAGTTGACCGAATCCAACACATTCTGGACAGCCTTACAGCAGAAGAAAAAAGCAACTGTTATTATCCGCTATCCAATGTTACGTTTCTGGCACCGATCCCGAAACCTCGTAAAAACATTATCGGAATCGGACTTAATTATACCGAACACGTTGCCGAAAGTGCGCGTACACTGGATACTTCCAATGAATTGCCGCAACAACCGGTTATCTTCTCAAAACCGCCTACTGCCGTAATCGGAACAGATGATTATATTATTCATAATCCGAAATTGACGCAACAATTGGACTGGGAAGTGGAATTAGCTGTTATCATCGGAAAAAAAGGAAAATATGTTCCGAAAGAAGAAGCATTGGATTATGTTTTCGGTTATACGGTAATTAACGATATCAGCGCGCGGGATTGTCGTCGTTCCGGACAATGGATCGTTTCAAAAGGACAAGATACTTTTGCTCCTATGGGCCCTGTTTTGGTTACAAAAGATGAAATTCCGGATCCGTATAATCTTGATCTTTCTCTTAAATTAAACGGTGTTGAAAAACAAAACTCGAATACCAAATTTATGTTGTTTAACATCAACGAACTGATCGAAGATTTAAGTATCGTTTTCACATTGGAACCGGGTGATATTATTGCAACCGGAACACCGGCCGGTGTAGGTGCCGGAAGAACACCACAGGAATGGATGTGGGACGGAGATATAGTTGAAGCAACTGTTGACAAGATCGGAACTATAACCAATACAATCAAATCTTTATAAAATAAAAAGAATACAAAATAACCCATGAAAAAATATAGAATCGGCCAGATTGTTCCCAGCTCAAATGTCACAATGGAGACTGAAATTCCGGCTATTTTTCGTTCCAGAGAAACCGTACTTCCGGAACGTTTTACCTTTCATTCCAGTCGGATGCGAATGAAAAAAGTAACCAAAGAAGAACTGGAAGCCATGGATGCCATGAGTCTAAAATGTGCACAGGAATTATCTGATGCTCATGTCGATGTAATGGGCTATGCCTGCCTTGTAGCCATCATGAGTATGGGACGTGGTTATCACTGCGTATCTGAAGTTAACCTCCATCAGGAAACGATTAAAAATGACTTCCCTACTCCAATTGTAACCAGCGCCGGCGCCTTAATTAACGGGTTAAAAGTTTTAGGAGCCAAAAAAGTAGCGGTTATCACACCTTATATGCGTCCGTTAACCGATTTAGTTGTCGATTATATTGAGCATCAAGGTTTTGAAGTTGTTGATTCCATTGCTTTAGAAATCCCTGACAACCTTGAAGTGGCAGCACAGGATCCGATGAATCTTCTGGACATCTACAAGCGATTAAACTTAGAAGGTGTAGACGTTTTAGTTGCTTCTGCCTGCGTACAAATGCCTTCTCTGGAAGCCATCGATCTGATCCAAAAGGAAATTGGAATTCCGGTTACTTCAGCGGCAGTCTGCACGACCTATGAGATGATGAAAAAATTAGGTTTGGAAGCAAAAGCTCCGATCGGAGGCGCATTATTAAGCGGTAAATATTAACATCCTCAATAACATTTCGTTAAAATCCTGTAAAAAATACAGGATTTTTTTTTGTCCTCTTCATTTTTAATTATTTCCCACTTAAAAAAAGGGGACATTTTGCTCTAAAAAAGATGCTTTTTTAATTTATTATTTTAAATATCAGTCGAATAAAGAAGATAAAAAATCATTTTATGTCAGCTATAATTGCTTTATTCTCTACATATTGACACATAAACAAATAATCACAAATCAAATAACTAACTTAATTAAAATAAAACTGTTAATTTTTTTTAAATAATAGAAGTTCAACATAAACATTTAAAAACTTTTTAACAAAAAACAATTTTAGTCTTAAAAAAAGTGAGAAAACTTTAATTCTCACATAATGAGAACAATTTAATTCTCAAAACATTCTCTTTATAGTATTTTTGTACTAATATTGTTATGCCAAATAATTACAATTTTAATACAGCCCGGATCCGTGTAATTATAACAGTAGTTTTTCAAGTAATCAATGACTAATAAGCCATTACGTACATTTTTATTAGTATTGTTGTCTTCTCAGTTTGTTTATGCCCAAACAGAAGAGATGACCCGAAAAGAGATTTCTAAAATGATTGCTAAAGCCAGCGGTCATATGCTAAATCTGGAATGTGAAAAATCACTTATTGCCGCTAAAAACGCATTGAATGAGGCCTACCGGATTAACGATAAATCACTGATTGCCAAAGCCTACAATATCATCGGCTTAAACCACGAAGAATTTTCCGATTTTAAAAAAGCCATTCAGTATTATGAAAAAGGCCTGCGTTATGCTAATCAAACCGACAACGATACGATAAAAGACTGGCTTCACAACAATCTCGGCAGTGCTTACTGTTTTCATAAACTCGACTTCAATAAAGGCATTCAACATTATAAAATCGGATTACACTACTCTGAAAAACTAAAAGACAGTAGTGAAATTATTTATACCCGGTTAAACATTGCCAGTGCGTATTTTGAAACCAAAAAATACAACGAAGGCATTAAATATCTGACCGGACTGGAGAAATACATACAAAATAAAGGCGAACTGGAAGCTCAGATTTCACTCAATTCCTTGCTTGGCTCCTATTATACTCATTCCAATAACTTTGAAAAAGCAGAAGCTTTCTACAAAGAAGCTTTAGACCTTTGCAAAAAAAACAAAGTCGAGTTTCTTCAAACCAACGCCTGTGATCTTTATAAAGATTTTGCCCAATACTATTTTAAGATTAAGGACTTCGAGAATGCGTATTTTTACCTTGACAAATACACTACTACTAAAGATCAGATTTATAATGAGGAGCGTATCAGCGAGGTAAAAAAGGCCGGAAGCCAAATTGAACTGGACGAATATAAAAGGCTGGTAACGCGAATTGAAAACGAAAAACAGCTTCAAGCCAGAAGTTTACAACAGTCCCGTATTATTGTGGTATTATTTATTATCACCCTGCTATTTTTATTGCTATTTCTTTTCTCTTTATACAAGAACAACGAAATCCGGAAAAAGATCAATAATGAGCTTAAAATTGCGAATAAGCAATTAAAAGACGCTAAAGATCAGGCCGAGGAAGTTTCGCAACTTAAATCACAGTTTATATCTACTATTAGCCACGAATTGCGGACTCCCCTATACGGTGTTGTCGGAATTACGGATATTATTACCGATGAACACAAAGAACTTTCAGAAAGCTCTTATCTGAAATCGTTGAAGTTTTCAGCTAAATACCTGTTGTCTTTAGTTAATGATATTTTACAGGTTTATAAAATTGACGAGAATAAGATCAAACTTGAAAATTCAGCTTTTAATATCATCGAAGATTTACACCAGGTTACAGATAGTCTGATGTTTTTGGCCGAAAAAAATAAAAACCGACTCATACTGGAAGTTGACGAGGACATTCCAACATTGTTAATCGGTGATCGTGTACGTTTATCGCAGATTTTTATGAATCTGATCGGTAATGCTTTAAAATTCACACAAAAAGGACGGGTTAAAATTACCGCTCAAATTGAAAAAGTGGAAGGAACGGTTTTCTATATCAGATTTGAAGTGATCGATAACGGTATCGGTATTGCCGAAGAAGATCAGGAAAAGGTGTTTGAAAAATTCGTTCAGATCGAACGTAAAGAAGACGATTATCAAGGAACCGGATTAGGCCTTCCGATTGTAAAACAGCTTGTAAACCTTTTTAACGGAGAAATCACGATTAAGAGTAAAGAAAACGTGGGTACAACCATGACGGTCATTATCGGATTTGATTCTGATCCGGAGGAAATTAAAAAGTACACAGATAATCTCGAAGTCGAATATTTACTGGAAAACAATTATCGTGTTTTAGTGGTCGAAGACAATAAAATCAACCAGATTGTAACCAAAAAGATTCTGGATGATAATAATTTTACCAATGTTATTGTCGACAATGGTTTTGATGCTCTTGATTTATTACAAAAAGAGACTTTTGACATTGTGCTGATGGATATAAACATGCCGGCTATCAACGGTTTTGAAACCACCAAACGTATTCGCGAACAAGGCAATATGATCCCGGTAATCGCTTTAACCGCTTTCGACAAACAGGAGATATCCGAACAAGTATATGCTGCTTCGATGAACGGTATTATTATCAAACCGTTTGAACCGAAACAGCTTTGTAAAATGATTGTCAATCTTTGCGAAAACAAAGTTTAAGCCGATTATTCCGAAAGCATTATTTTCTAAAATCACATAACTTTCCTACTTTTACTATTCTGTTATATAATAGCCTCTCTTCAAATGATTAAAACACTGCTCCTGGAAGACGATTTAGTACTCTCAAAAGAAATCAGTGACTTCTTAAAAACAAAAGACATTGAGTGTGATTGCGTATTCGATGGTGAAGTCTTTTTCCGACAAATTCGTTCCGAGCAATACAATATCTATTTATTGGATATCAACGTACCGAAAATCAACGGATTGGATGTTTGCAGCACTATCCGGGAAACCGATCCGACAACCCCTATTCTGATGATCAGTGCATATGGTGATCTTAACGATAAAATGGACGCCTTTAAGTTGGGAGCCGATGATTATCTGGTTAAACCTTTTCACCTTGAAGAATTACTGATACGCGTTTTAGCACTTCTAAGACGCAGTACAACTCCGCAAAATGAAGAAAAACTGATTACCATCGACGATCTTGAAATAGCGCCGAATTCCATGACGGTAAAACGTGCCGGTACAACAATCGAACTAACGCAAAAAGAATATCAGTTATTACTCTTATTGGCTAAAGCGAAAGGAAGAACACTATCCAAACAAACAATATCAGAGCAAATATGGGACGCTCACTTTGATACAAATCTGAATACTATTGAGGTGTACATTAACTTTCTGAGAAAAAAAATCGATAAGAATTACGAAAACAAACTGATACATACGCGTCCGGGTTTCGGGTATTATCTAAAAGACGAATAAGATGACTTTAAAGAGACGTATAGCTGTAAATGTCAGTATTGCCTTTTCTGTGATTTACGGAATATCAGCTATATTCATCTATATTTCATTTTCGACTTTCCGTAAGGAAGAATTTATGGAAAGGTTGGAAGAAAAAGCGTTAACCACTACTAAACTATTACTTGAAGTAAAAGACGTAGATACTCAGATTTTAAAGCTTATAGATCGAAATACAATTAATAAGTTATACAACGAAAAAACACTTATTTTCGACAGTAACTATAAGTTAATTTACAGTAGTATCGATGATGCTTCCGTTAAATGGGACGTCAACTTTCTTCAAAAAATCAAAAAGCACAAAAGGGTTTATACGATCGAAAAAGAGAAAGATGTACTGGGCGTTTTTCATATTTACAACAATACGGATTATTATATCATAATTGCGGCCGAGGACAAATCCGGTATGAGTAAACTGGAATTCTTATACCAGATCTTGATTCTGTCTTTTATCCTCGGAACTACATTGGTATGGCTTACCACCTATTTTCTGATCCGGAAATTATTGGAACCGCTGGATAATTTCCAAAAAATTATTACCAGTATTTCAATCAACAAATTAAATACACAGGTAATTGAATCCTCTAAGTCAGACGAAATCAGTTTATTAGCCAAAGCTTTCAACCAGATGTTACTTCGTATCGAACGCTCCTATCTGGCGCAGAAAGAATTTACGTCGAATGCATCGCATGAACTGCGAACACCTATCAGTAGGTTAACGTTACAATTGGAAAATCTGATTCAGCAAGGAGGTCATAGCGAACACACCTTGAATTACCTGAACAATATGAGCAAAGATGTGAATCAGATTTCTGATTTGATCAATTCACTTCTACTCTTGGCACAAATCAACGCATCCAGTTTCGGATCGACCTTCCAACAAGTACGTGTCGATGAGATTATCTTTCAGGTTTATGAAAAAACGATTAAGAATTTCCCTGATTTTCAAATGAATTTTGAAATCGGAACCACAGAATCGGATCTGGAAGTCAAAGGAATAACATCCTTACTTGAAATTGTTTTCGCCAATCTTTTTAAAAATGCTTATTTGTATTCATACGATCGCAAGATCAATGTGATCATAGAAGATAGTGCTCAGCATGACATCCAAATTAAATTGATCAATAAAGGTGAAAAACTTTCACCGGAAGAAGAAAATAAAATTTTCAATTCTTTTGTTCGCGGTACTAAAAATCAAAAAATTCAGGGTTCCGGATTGGGTTTACGTATTGCCAAACGCATTCTCGATCTGCATAAGGCAAAATTAGCGTATCATTATGATGATGCTGCGGAACAACACGAATTCATTATTATTTTTCCTTCCTAAAATCCGTAAAAAGAACCTTAAAATCATTTTTAAGTTTTTTTTAAGGTCGGCTTTAAGGCGCTTTTAAGGTTACTGCCAACATCTTTGTAAAGAATTAAATTCTTTTATAGATGAAAATAACGCCATTTATACTATCACTTCTGTTTTTTCAGCTCACGTTTTCACAAAAAAACGTTACACTGAAAGAGTGTGAAGATGCCATGCAAAAAAACAATTTCCAATTATTAGCTGAGCAATACAATATCTCAGCTGCACAAGCTGCCGTAATCCAGGCTAAAATTTGGGATCATCCTAATCTGTCATTGGCTTTTAACGCCATAAATCCGGATGAAAAACGGTATTTTGATGTAGGCAAAAACGGTCAGAAAGCAGTCGCCGTAGATCAACTTATTCATATTGGCGGAAAGAAACGTAACGAAATTAAATTGGCTAAATCCAATGTGGCGTTAGCAGAACTGCAATTTGAAGAATTAATGCAGAATCTGAAACACGAATTACGCCAAAGCTTCTACGCTATCTTTTTCGATCAGCGAAAAATTGCCAGTATCGAATCGCAAACCACGCAAATTGAAAATCTTTTACAATCTTATGAAGTACAGGCCGATAAAGGAAATGTTCCGTTAAAGGATGTAGTACGTTTGCAATCGCTATTATTAAATCTTAAAAACGATCGGATTGCCATTCAGAAAGAGATCACCGAAAACAAACAAAATCTGAATATTTTAACCGGAATCGACGAAGAATTAAGTCCGATGGCCGATGAGAATGAGTTGATTCTAAACTTTAATAGTCCGAAATACAACGAAGGAGAATTGTTTAACATCGCCAAAGAAAAAAATCCGGACTATCTAACAGCTATGAAACAGGTTGAAAATCAGGAATTGGCCGTTAAGCTACAAAAATCGTTATCCGTCCCGGATATCACTGCCGGACTTGCTTACGATCAGGTTGGCGGCGCCTTTAAAAATGAAGTCAACTTTACATTGGGAATTCCGCTTCCGCTCTGGAACCGCAATAAAGGAAACATTAAAATTGCTGAAGCCGAATTAAGTCAGTCAAAAGTAAATAAAGATCAAAAAACATTAGAACTGAAAAGTCAGGTAAACAGTGCTTTATCGATTTGGAAAGAGCAAAAAAAGCAATACACTTCCCTATCCAAAAGTATCAACGAAAACCTGGACGCTGTGTATCAGGGCGTATTGAAGAACTTCCAACGTCGTAATATTTCGCTACTGGAATTTACCGATTTTATGGAAAGCTATAATCAAAGTACGCTACAACTGAATGAAATGCGAAAACAACTGATCCTATCCGGAGAACAAATCAATCACATCACCAATACAACCATCTTCTAATATGAAATATCCAATAATAACCTGTCTGTCGCTATTGGCTTTAATTTCCTGCCAGGACAAAGAAAAAAAAGCGGAAATAAAGGAAACTTTTGTGTTGAGTAATAAAATGTTACAAACCACTAAAACCGCTCCCGTAACATTAGAACCGCTGCGTAACGAACTGAATTATTACGGAAAAATCACAACCGATAACAACAAAACGATCGAGGTATTCCCGGTTGTTGGCGGTAGCGTTGCTAAGGTATATGTGGAATTGGGTGATTATGTCAAAAAGGGACAATTATTAGCTACTATAAGAAGTACGGAAGTAGCTGATTTTGAAAAAGAACTGGACGATGCTAAAAACGATGTAATCGTAGCCAAAAACAACCTTAAAGTTGCTCAGGAATTATTCGAAGGAAAATTAAATGCGGAAAGAGATGTTCTGGAAGCCAAAAGTAATTATGACAAGGCTAAATCGCAATTACAGCGTATTCAGGAAACCTATAAAATTTACAATATCAAATCGGGTGCTATTTATGAAGTCCGTTCTCCGTTAAGCGGTTTTATCATTCAGAAGGACATCAACGAAAATATGTTACTGCGAAACGACCGAAGTGATAATATTTTTGATATCGCCGAAATAAACGATGTTTGGGCTATAGCCAATGTTACCGAAAGCGATATTAATCAGATCAAATTAGGCGAAAATGCCGCGGTTACCACATTGAGTTACCCGGATAAAGTTTTTAACGGTAAAGTGGATAAAATATTTAATATTATCGATCCGGATACGAAAGCAATGAAAGTGCTTATTAAACTGAACAATCCGGAATATGTATTAAAACCGGAAATGCGGGCTTCTATCAAAATTTCCTATATGGAGAGTGATAAAAAAATGTTGGCTGTTCCGACATCCGCTGTCATCTTCGACAAAAGCAAAAATTTCGTAGTAATCTATAAAGACCGTAACAACATCGAAGCGCGTCAGGTTGAAGTTTTCCGCCAGGTTGGTGCTATCACTTATATTTCAAGCGGTATAAACGAAGGCGAAAAAGTAATGACACAAAACCAGTTGTTAGTATACGGTGCCCTAAATGAATAGTTATGAATAAATTTATCCGAAATATTATTGCTTTTTCCCTCAAGAATAAAGCATTCACGTTTTTTTGGGTTGGAATTCTGGCAATTTCAGGGTTTATCGCCTTTAAAAACATGCCGATCGAAGCCTTTCCCGATGTAACCAATACGCAAATTATTATTGTGACCGAATGGAACGGACGAAGTGCTGAAGAAATTGAGCGTTTTGTGACCACGCCTATCGAGATTGCAATGAACTCCGTACAAAAAAAGACCAGTGTGCGAAGTATTACGATGTTTGGTTTGTCGGTGATTAAAATTATTTTCGAAGATGATGTCGATGACTTTTTTGCCCGTCAGCAGGTCAATAACCAATTGCGTACCGTTTCTTTACCCGATGGCGTTGATCCGGACGTACAGCCTCCTTATGGACCAACCGGTGAGGTTTTCCGTTATGTTTTAAAAAGTAAGGATCGGGATACACGTGATTTGTTAACCTATCAGAATTGGGTAATCGACCGTCAGTTACGTGCTGTTCCGGGTGTGGCAGATGTAGTTGCCTTTGGCGGACAGGAAAAAACATATGAAATCAGTGTTGATCCGGGTCGTTTATCAAAATACAATATTACCCCGTTGGAAGTATTCGATGCGGTTAATAAAAGTAACCTGAATGTAGGTGGTGACGTAATTGAAAAGAACGGACAGGCCTATGTAGTCCGTGGTGTAGGATTACTGAGTTCAATAGACGATATTCAGAATATTATCGTAGCCGATGCCGGAGGAAATCCGGTTCTGGTAAAAAATCTTGCCGATGTAGCAGAAAGCTCTTATCCTCGTGTCGGACAGGTCGGACTGGATAAAAACAATGATGTCGTTGAAGGAATTGTAGTGATGCGTAAAGGTGAAAATCCTAAAGAAGTTTTAACTGCAATTAAGGAAAAAGTCAACGAAATCAATGAAACGGTATTACCGAAAGACATCAAAATGGTGACTTTTTACGATCGTGACGACCTGATGAACTTTACGACTGCCACAGTAATGCACAATCTTTTCGAAGGGATTATTTTCGTAACGGTAATTGTATTTCTATTTATGGCCGATTGGCGAACGACATTGACCGTTGCTATCATTATACCGCTGTCCCTACTCTTCGCCTTCCTGTGTTTAAAACTGAAAGGAATGAGTGCCAATTTATTATCGTTAGGTGCAGTTGACTTCGGAATTATTATAGACGGAGCCGTTGTAATGGTCGAAGGAATCTTTGTGACACTCGATCACCTCGCTCATAAAAAGGGCATGAAAGCCTATAATAAGCTCGCCATCGGTAGTGTGATCAAAAAAACCGGAACGGAAATGGGGAAAGCTATTTTCTTTTCCAAATTAATTATCATTACAGCATTGATTCCGATTTTCTCCTTTCAGAAAGTCGAAGGAAAAATGTTTGCGCCACTTGCTTATACATTAGGTTTTGCCTTATTGGGTGCTTTAATTTTCACCTTAACATTGGTGCCGGTATTATCCCATATCTTATTAAATAAAAACGTTAAAGAAAAAAATAATCCGTTTGTCAATTTCTGGAACAGAATCGTTGAAAAATCCTTTAATTTCACATTCAAACACAAACAAAAAACCCTTTTTGTCTCCATTGCTTTTATGGTTCTGACCTTTGGTTCTGCCAAATTCCTCGGAACGGAATTCTTGCCTCAGTTAAACGAAGGTGCCTTGTGGGTAACTGCCGAAATGCCAATTAGTACTTCTCTTCCGGAGAGTAATAAAATATCGGCCGAAATCCGTACCATATTGGGAAGTTTTCCGGAAGTGGAACAGGTACTTTCGCAAACCGGGCGTAGTAACGACGGAACAGATCCGAATGGTTTTGGTTTTGCACAGTTCCAGGTAGATTTGTATCCTAAAAAAGAATGGAAAAGATCGATTTCTCAGGAACAATTAATTGAGGAAATGGATGCTAAGCTAAAGCAAATTCAAGGAATTACCTACAATTATTCCCAACCGGTTATTGACAACGTTGCAGAAGCCGTTGCCGGTTTTAAAGCATCAAATGCCGTAAAAATATATGGTGAAGATCTGAACAAACTGGATGATCTGGCTGCCAAAGTATTAGCACAAATTAAAGACATCGACGGAATAAAGGATGTGGGTATTCTTCGAAATGTGGGACAACCGGAAGTCAGCGTGATTTTAGATCGTGAAAAAATGGCTGCTTACGGTGTTACATTGGCCGATGCTCAGGCTGTATTGGAAATGGCTTTCGGAGGAAAAACCGCGACTCAGAAATATGAAGGTGAAAAGAAATTCGATGTCCGTGTTCGTTATACCAAAGAATATCGTAAAGATGAAAGCGATTTGGCTCAACTTAAAGTACCGACGATAGACGGAGTAAAAATTCCGTTAAAGGAGATTGCTACTGTGAAAAAGGTAACCGGTCCGGCATTTATTTACCGTGACAATACCAAGCGTTTTATCGCTGTAAAATTTTCTGTTCGTGATCGTGACTTAGGTAGTACCATTGCAGAAGCACAAGCGGTTGTAAACAAAAATGTGGAATTACCAAACGGATATCATTTCGGGTGGACCGGTGAATTTGAAAACCAGGTTCGGGCTACACAACGTTTAAGTCAGGTAGTTCCGATCAGTTTAGTAGGTATTTTCGTCTTACTGTTTATCATGTTCGGTAATATAAAAGATTCGCTTTTGGTTCTGGCCAATGTACCGTTTGCTGTAATCGGCGGTATTATAGCCTTACACCTTACAGGCATTAATTTCGGAATATCAGCCGGTGTCGGATTCATTGCCTTATTCGGGATTTGTATTCAGAACGGAGTCATTCTTATATCGGAGTTCCATAAGAATCTGAAGGAAAAAATGGATCTGAATACGTCCATTATGGAAGCTGTTAAAATCAGAACACGTCCTGTAGTAATGACCGCCTTAATGGCTTCAATCGGATTGTTACCCGCAGCGACTTCAACCGGAATCGGTTCGGAGTCACAAAAACCGCTGGCCATTGTTATCATCGGTGGACTAATTACTGCCACTGTATTAACATTACTGGTATTCCCAATTATTTTCTGGGTATTTAATCGTAAAAAGCATCAGCCAATCGACTGATTGTAAATAGCTTTTTATTTTTTATTTGTTATTTTGGTTATTTGGGAGAAGCCTCGTTGTTATAGCGGGGCTTTTCTTTTTAACAATTGTTGTGGTGCAAAAAAATGATTTAACGGACCATTCCCCTTCCCTATAGCTACATCTGCTCCTTCTTTTATTGCCTCATGTACATACTGTTGCGCCAGATTTACAGCATCCGGTATTTTTTTCCCCTGCGCCAAATAAGCCGCTATGGCCGATGATAAAGTACAACCGGAACCATGCCTATTATTTGTCTCTATTTTTTCGGAAGTATATTCCGCAATAATTCCTTTTTGATCGAATAAAATTGAGGTCAATTCTTTAGTCGGTAAATGTCCGCCTTTTAACAGGAGATGCTGACATCCTTTTTCCATGATCTTTGTCCCCAATAAACGCATTTCATCGACACTACCGATTGGTGCTCCGGTTAATACGGCTGCTTCATCTAAATTGGGTGTAATAATCGTTGATAAGGGAAATAATGTATTTACAATTTCATTTATGGTATCTTCTTTAATCAAGCGATGTCCGCTTGTGGCCACCATAACCGGATCAAATACGACCGGAATTTCGGGATATTCTTGTAGCATTTCGGCTATAATCCGCACCAGCTCCAAACTATGTACCATTCCGATTTTAATGGCATCCGGGCGTATATCTTCCATTATGGTTTGCAATTGCATTTGTACAATCTCCGTCGGAATCGTATGGATTGCTTTTACGCCACAGGTATTTTGAACCGGAAGTGCCGTTAATACCGATGTAGCATAACATCCCAATGCACTAATTGTCTTGATATCGGCCTGAATTCCGGCTCCACCGCTACCGTCGAAACCTGCTATGGTTAATACTACCGGGTAAATATGTTCTTTTTTCATGATTTTACTATTGCTCCATTTTTTCGGAAATTTTCCCGAAACTGGATATTAGCATGGATACACAGCAAAAAGACTTGTCTCTGCTATGGGTTTCTGTAGCTTTTTTAAATAAATCAAACATCCATTGCCTTCTGCTTTCAGGTTCTGTTTGTATAGCTTCTAAAATATTTTTGCTTTTAAATTTTTTAAAATCTCTTATCAGATCTGATAATTTGCCATCTTTCGATTGCACTATTAAATGAATGTGATTACTCATGATTACATAACCATACAATATCATTCCCTTTCTTTTATACAATAATCTAAAGAAGAAACTACGATATCTTTATAAACCCTTCTTGTGAAAACATCTATCCAATCTACTACCGTACAAGTAATAAAATGCGGTTTTTCCTGATCTTTTATAGTATAGCCTTCTTTCATTAAGTATTATTTTCTTCTCAAAGTTGGGAGACTCTCAGAAACGGGATAAATTTAAGAAAAATTGTTTAGGTTGATATTGCTCAAAGTCAGGAGACTTTGCGCAGCGGGCGGATTTTATCTTTTTGGTTCCGTGCCCGTTTCTGTAATTCCCTGTGGCAGATTTTTGATGCTTCTCATTATCCAAATGAGCGTCCAATTCTGCATCAAGCATATGCTCTACAGCCCTTTTATGCATTTCTTTGAAGAAAGAAGTTAAGTCTTCTCCATTTTTAAAGGACTTGTAAAAATCCTTGTTGTTTAATAAGTCTTCTTTGTCGATCATAACTATATAGGTTAAAAATAATAAAAAGTTATTTCCGAAAATTATTTTTGAGCTTTAGAGGGCTCAAAAATTTTTCAGAATAACTTTTTAACTTACACAGTTAGTGAGACACTACCATTATTTTCTTCCTAATTTTTGCAAAACATCCTCGTATTTTTTTTGATGGTACAACCAATCCTTATCCGGGAATAATAATGGAAGGGTTTTAACAGCTATGCGCATATCTTCTAAAACTTCATCCAGCCGAGGTATTTCTTTTACAATATCTATATAAAAATATTGCCACCCTTTAAAGCCGTAATTCTCAAACAACAACTCCATGTATTTGTGGTAGTCAAAATCAAGTTTTACATACCAATCTTTGTTGAAAAACGCAATTGGTGGCGGAAAATCGCCTTCTTGCTTTATAAAACACCCCCTCATATTGGCATCTACACCTCGAGGTAAGCGCTCAAACCATCCCAATTTCTGAGAATAATCACCATCGCCTTTTATGTTGACTGCATCCTTAAAATCATCTGACGGATGCATTAATGCATCTGTGATGCCATTAAACACAAAACCCGCTCTTAACATAGTTTCATTTCTTAGCTGCAACAAACTATTCCAATTGACAAGAACAGCTAAATTAAAGTATTCCAAATCTTTGTCGGAAATTTTAATGTTTTCCTGCTCTAATTCTTTTTTTCTTCTTTCTAAAAATCTTTCGGAAGGTGGTTCGCAGTCATAATAATTAGTCTCGCTTAATTCGCCTAATTCAATATTTGGATTACTTCGTAAATCTTTTAGGCATTGCAGGTACTTATTTGTTATCATTTAATTTCTAAATTACTTGTTGAAATAAAATACAATACGAAAGGATTCGTGTGGCAGCGGTTCAAAGAGACTTGCTGTCTTGCTGTTTTTTAAGCTGATCATTATTAGATGCCACTAATAATAAAAAATATATTTACAGATAAAGTTCCGAGATTTAGTTGGTTATTTGTTACTTGTTCCATGAATTCCGGATATCCAGATAAAGGATAAGAATGTGACAAAATTACCGTTGAGGAGAATAGTAATCTTAAAAAGTCGAAATTATTTTCTCTTTCCAATTTATTTCATTCAAATTAAGTCCGAAATAACTGAATATTTTAGAATTTAACAAATATTAAAACCAAAATTCCTTTGTTTCACTCTATATATACAGAATTACTTTTTTATGATCATGATCACTTCTCTAATTTGATTTGTACCGTTTTCAATTCCGATTTTTACCGGTTTTTGTTCGCGATAACTCTTTGAAAGCTTATTTAAAAGTTGAGGGAAATTTTCCGTTTTTGAAGATAAATAAAAAACCTGTGCGCTAATACCAAGCGCGATTCTGTAGTTTTCGGCATTTTCTTCATCCTTATTTATAGCATTAACAACAATTTTATCATACCAGATAATACTTTTGGTAGACTTTGAGCAGGAAAAGCACAAGATTATTAACAGTAATATAAAAATTCTATTTTTCATTTTTCAAATATAAAAAAGAGATCCCTTTAAAAAAGGGATCTTTTAAAAAATCAGTTAAAAAGAACAAAAAGACACGTCCGGTGCGGGCGTAGGTGTACAATCTTTATATCTCATAAAAACATTTAGCACACAATCTGTATTTCGATATTCATCATCATACATAAAGAGTTTTCCTTTCGGACCTCTGTAATATGTATCCCCGGAAGTATTCGCATATGAGACAATATTAGTTTCTCCACAGTTGGAATTGGTGCATGCCGCTCTCCAATCAGTTTCTGTAACAGGACCATCTTTAAATAACGAAGGGTCAATAATTCGTTTTTGGATTTCTCCTGAATCATCTTTATAACTAACCAAAACAGCAACATGATAGCACCAATTTACACAACAGGCTTTATCAAGACTTTGTGCTCTTAAATTACCGTAGACAAATTGTTTCTCACAGTCATATCCATTCTCTGTTAAGATTTGCCTCATTTTATGCGCCCGGGCATAACAGCCATCAACAGGATAGCGAAACGGAATGCATTCTTGTGTAAATGAATGAAATATCCAACAGGACTCATTTCTAATTCGTTCATACATTAGTTTCAATGTATTCAAATCCGGTAGTACAGTTTGTAAATTATTTGCTACTCCTACTCTTTTAGTCTTAAATCTTGCGTTGAAAGACTCTTGTTCAGCTGCAGAAACTTTGTCTACTTTTATAATCTCATTAGTTCCTTCCTTTAAATAAACATTCAGCACCAAACCTTTAGACATCGCATTCTTTACTAATTCAAAATAGCCATTCGTTTCTTCCGTCAATACCATTGTAAAAAACTGAGCATGTAATTTAAATGTAATTTTTAAATCATTTCCTACTTTGGTAACTTTAAGAACACTACCTTTAAAAGAAGGCTGTCCATTCCTTGCCGATTCCTGTGTCGGAAAATTCTTTTCTGAATCGATATTTGAAAAAGAATCCGTGTTTGAACAGTCTGTAAATAAAACAGCCAACATTACTACTATAACTACTATTTTCAGATTAACAGCTTTATGATTTTGCTTTTTTCGTTTTAAATCAGGTATATTCTCTACACTAACTTGGCTTTGATATGATTTTATTTTTAACATAAAAATACTTTCATTTTGTTTATAATTTATTTGAGATTAAGGCCGAATCAGAAAAACCTTAACTTTTCATTTCCCAAATCTATTTGTATTAAATTATACACATTATGCATAATCATTTCTTATTCTACTCTTAAGAAAATTAAATTTATTAATATTACTAATCCCTCTCATTATTAAACATTTACAACGCTTCACAATGATTAGCAGGGCTCTTACTAAAATCAGATTATCAAGACTTGAAAAGAATTATTCTCAAGAATATATAGCTTCAAGATTAAGCATATCTCAAAGTTATTATGGACGTATTGAAAACGGTAAAAAAGAAATTACACTTAAATGTTTATTACAAATACTCGAAATTTTAGAAATAGATTTGGTTACTTTTTTTAGTCAGATTAAAGGTATATCACCTTAAAACTATATATATAACAATCTAATTTACAACGCCTTTTATTCAAAATATGGGTTCTTTTTAAAGGATAAGGTTTTCTTTCAGAATCCACAGTGCGATACATCCGGAGCCGGTGAAGGATAACATCCTACGAGGTTTTTAAATGTTTCCAATACACAATTTGTATTTTTATATTGCTCATCAAATAAATAATAATCACCGGCTTCATTTCGGTAATATACATTTCCAGGCACAGTCGAAAATGATGAAATATAGCTCGTTCCACAAGATGAAGCCGTACAAGCAGCTCTCCACATTTCTGCACTTATAGGAGCATCCTTGAATAACGATGGATCAATAATCAGTTTTTTGATTAAACCTCCCGTTGAATCTTGATATCTTATTTGTACAGCAACATGGTACCCCCATTCAACACAACAATCTTTCACTTCATCTTTAGCTCTTAAATGACCATAAACAAACTGTTTTTCACAATAATAGTTATTACTCTCTATTATTTTCCGCATTTTATGCGCTCTTGCATAACAACCGTCAACCGGATATCGGAATGTAATACAGGTATCCGTTACAGTTAAATCTTCTGAACAGGATTCACTTTTGATTTTAGCAAACAATTGATCTAAGGCTTCATTTCCAACTACAACTCCTATCTCTAAAGGAGGTAATGACAGCTCCGGATTTTTTTCAGGATGAAAAGAGTTAAAATAACTCGTATCACTACCGGTAAGATTTTCAATCTTTACGATTTCATTTGTTTGAGGTCGTAACAAAAAACGTAAAGGTTCTTTTTCAGCTATTGCGTGTTCAATTTGATTGATATAAGCCGAATTTTCAGCATTTTTTTTGATTTTAAAGAGCTGATGTGATAAAATAAATGAGACTTTAAAATAATCCCCATCATCTATTATTTTATCCGGAATATACCGATATATTATCCGACTTTCAAGATTAACAACCTGATCTTTTATCAAATCTTCTTTTCTATTGCAACCAATTACACTTAATAATAGCATTGCTAATACAACCACAATTTTTTTCTTCATAATTATTTAATTTATTGATATCCGTGTCCAGAAACAATCCTGCTTCCTAAACAGCTCTAAATCTTAAATACCTGAATTACTATTGGTTAAAAAAGTCCTTTTAATAAAACAAGAACTTTTGGTATCACTAAATTCTAATTACTTTACTCCATATCCTAAAACTAATAGTATTAAATTATTCACTATATGTATAATTTAGGATTCTATATGAAATACAAAAGCTACTCCGTTGGGAATAGCTTTTGGTTGATTTTTTACAGTATTTCAGTCAGACTTGTCTTTATTTTGCCATAAAATCATTTGCCTCAAAAAATACAGTCCGGATTTCTTTTTCAAACTTCTTATAATCGAGGTCATCTGCATCCGGATTATTAAGGGATATAAACCGGATTATTCCGCCATCAACATTTTTATAAAAATCAAAAACCTGGAATTTTTCAAAAGTATAGCGGGATAAAAGCTGATCTTCCGTTTGCTTATAACTCACAGATGCATAGTTATCTTTTATATCTTCAATTGACATCCCTTTATAATAGAATCCAAAAATAGTAGCAAAAGTCGGCTGATTACTATACATAAACAGAAATTGTTCTGTGTATTTTTTAGGATTCTTATAAAGCAGAATCTGCTTCATTTCCGAATTTTTAAAAAAGATGTATTCTTTATCCACCCTATTGTATACATAATCACCATAGGTATAAAAATTCATTTTCTGCTTCCCTCCATCAAACGTCAATTGAAATTTATTAAACCGATCATTTTGGTCGGAGGCCACTTTTTTTTGTCCGCCCTGATAATAATAATTGGCACATCCGGATAACAGGAATAAAAATGTGACATATAAAATTTTTAATAATCCTTTCATAAGTTTTATGATCAAGTAAAATGTAGCGGTAAAGCTACATAATTGTATCGATATTTTATTATTTTCATACATTACAAGTTTCAAAATTCTGCCAGTATAAAAAAAAGTTTATCTTTTCTTATGGCTTTTCACAATAAGATCTAGTGTTATTTCTCTTCTTTTAACCTTTCAAAAGCATTTAATTATTATGGAAGAAAATAAAAAGGAAAAAAAGACCAACGAAAAAGTCTTTTACCGAGATCTAACAGTTAAGGTTACACAATTTCGCTACATAACTGATAATAAAACTTATGTGATAAAAAACATTTCATTTGTTACAATTAATAAGATTATTGGATGTCGATTTTGTGCTAGGTTTGTAATAATTACAGGTTTTATCGCACTTTTTATCCCAAATGATTTTCAATTAATTATTGGTGCAATTTTAATTGTCTTAGGTGTTATATGGCATATCTGTATCAAGGATTTATTTACTGTATGTATTGGAACAAATGGAGCAAGAATAAACAGCATTACTTCTAGCGATGAAAATTATATCAAAAAGATTGTTGATGCCGTAAACCAAGCGATTATTCATAGAGGTTAATTTTATAACAATGTGTAATTTTACACTGAGATATTTTGCTACAATCAGGTAGCCATAAAAAAACTGCTTAGCGTTTTCTAAGCAGTTTTTTATAAAATATAGTAATCCTTTTCTTTATTTTAAAGCGGAAGTCTTTTTACCCTGCTTAATACTTTTTTAGCTGACTTAATTTTACCGGCAAATAGTTCCTGATCTTTAATAGAAGCGGCAACCAAAGCAAACTGCTCCTGTGCCGTAGCAGACATCGGAATGACATCAAAATGCTTTACTTTTAATTTTTGAGTTGTCATAGTGTTAAAAATTAATGTATTACAAAGTTAACCGTTTTTCTTGTAAACCAAAATGCTTTCATAATGGTTATTAGGTAAATACCGGACAAATTCGTCCCTTTTACTTTCATATCCGAAAAAAATATAGTCCATACTTAATTCTTCAAAATTTTTATCAATGTAATACCGGTATGTTTTAATTCTTCTTTGATAATTTTTACAATGCGCATTACATTTCTTTTTACAAGTGGGTAAACAACGTATAATAAATTCATCATGACTATCACTGCCACTGACAATTAAAACGGCTTCTTTATTTGCTTCAAAAAACAGCGGAACGGAGCTTAAAACAGTATTGAATACTCTGTAAATATCTCCGTTATTACTATTTACATCATCTATTATTCTGTCTAAAGTTCCGTCGTAATCTCCGAAGCCAAAATTATAGACTATCTTGTTCCCCATAGAAGCTACTGGCGTATATTCTATTGCTTTGATTATTGTACTTTTCCCAACACTTTCAAAAAGGTATTGTACTTTTATTTCGCCTGCCGTTTGCTGGATTCCATATACTGATAAACCATTCAATTTTATTTTTTTTATTTAAATAAAATTACGTCTTTATCAGATGTTTTATCGCAAGCGCCAGAGCCAAAACAATACACATTTAACCCAATCAACACTCCATAAAAAAGCCCCGCATGCGGGGCTTTTTATTAATTATCTTCTGTTTTTCGACGTTTTCTTTCGTTTTTCAAAAGTGTTAATTCTCTGCTGGTTTGTCCGGCAACCGAAGTATTTTCTTCTGCACGTCGGATTAAGTACGGCATAACATCACGTACCGGTCCGAACGGTAAATACTTCGATACGTTAAAATCATGAGCGGCTAAATTATAACTGATATTATCACTCATTCCGTATAGTTGTCCGAAAAACACTCTTGAATCATGTTTTGGAATATTGTGTTCTTCCATCAACTGCATCAAACGGTATGAGCTGTTTTCATTGTGTGTTCCGGCAAAAATCGCCATCATATCAATATTTTCAATCATATATTGAATAGCACTATCATAATTGATATCCGTAGCTTCTTTCGAAACACAAATCGGTGATTTATAACCTTTCTCTTCTGCCCGTTTGTTCTCTTTTTCCATATAAGCACCACGAACGATTTTCATTCCGATATGAAAACCTTCCGCTTTTGCTTCCGAATGTAGTTTTTTCAGGTAATCCAAACGATCCCAACGATACATTTGAAGTGTATTATAAATAATCGCTTTTTGCTTGTTGTATTTACGCATCATATCGGCTACCAAATCATCAGCAGCATCCTGCATCCAACTTTCTTCACCGTCAATTAATAAAGCGACATCTTTTTCGTAAGCCGTACGACAAACTTTTTCAAAACGAGCCACTACTCTGTCCCATTCCGTTTGTTCTTCCGGTGTTAATTGTTTTTTCTCACCCAGTTTTTCATATAAGAAAAAACGACCTAAACCGGTTGGCTTGAATACTGCAAAAGGGATTGCTTCTCTTTCTTTAGCAAATTCAATCGTTTTTAACGTCATCTCCAAAGCCGCATCAAACTGTGCTTCATCTTCTTTTCCTTCAACCGAATAATCTAAAACTGATGTTACCCCTTTGGTAAACATTTTATCTACTACTTTCAGACAGTCATCCTCACTAACGCCTCCACAAAAATGATCAAATACAGTGGCCCGTATTAATCCTTCTACCGGTAAATGTGCCTTTAATGCAAAATTAGTCACCGCAGTTCCTATTTTCACCAAAGGTTCATTGTCAATCATTTTAAAAAGAAAATAAGCTCTGTCAAGCTCCGTATCGCTTTTTAGTGCAAAAGCAACCTGTGTGTTGTTAAATATTTTTTCCATTATGTATTGAAAATAGATATGCAAATATAACTACAGTTTAAGAATATATCATAAAAAATCACGATTTTTGCGGGTAGATTATCAATACTTCAAACGATGCAAACAATTCAGGCTAACGGATATTCCATCTTTTTTAACGAAAACTGTTATACATATTTAAGTGAAACACTTCAATCGGATGTTTATTCTAAAATTTTTATCATAGTTGACAGTGAAACAGCTAATTACTGTTTGCCCGACTTTTTAGCCAATTTGGCCACGGAAGTCCCTATTGAAATCATTGAATTTGATGCCGGTGAGGTATTTAAAAACATCGAAACCTGTACCCAAATATGGCAGGCTTTGACCGAATTAGGCGCCGATCGTAAAAGTATCATTATTAATGTAGGCGGCGGTGTTGTAACCGATCTTGGCGGATTTGTCGCTTGTACCTATAAAAGAGGAATTGATTTTATCAATGTACCGACTACCCTTTTGGCTATGGTTGACGCTTCTGTAGGCGGTAAAAACGGTGTCGATCTCGGGAATCTTAAAAACCAGATCGGTGTTATTCAAAATCCGAAAGCGGTATTGGTCGATACTCATTATTTAGGAACACTTCCGCAAAATCAAATGCGATCCGGACTAGCCGAAATGCTAAAACACGGATTGATACAAGATTATGACTATTGGAGACAATTTAGCGACCTTTCCAACCTTAATACAGATGACTTGAATGCGCTAATTCATCAATCAGTTATTATTAAGAATAATGTAGTAACACAGGATCCTACCGAAAAAGGACTGCGTAAAGCGTTAAATTTCGGTCATACATTAGGACATGCCATTGAGAGCTATTGTCTCGAAAATGAAAATAAAACAACTTTATTACATGGTGAAGCAATTGCAGCCGGCATGATTCTGGAAAGCTTTTTATCACTTAAAAAAGGATTTTTAACCGATGCCGAATATCACGAAATTAAATATGTGATTACTGATATTTATCCTACGGTTTCTTTTACCGAAAATGACATTAACAGCATCATCGATTTACTGATTCACGATAAGAAAAATGAATTCGGAAAAGTGAAGTTTGTCCTTTTAAATGAAATCGGTGCGGTAAAAACAGATCAGGACATCGAAAACGGCCTGATTTTTAAGGCTTTTGAAGATTATAAAAACTAAGATTTTTTTAATAAAAATTGTTTTTAAATACGAGGTATTATTTTTTACATTTGTCGCGATGAAAAATAGTCAGAATCCCCACATTCCAAACTGCGGAAACACGCGGAAAAACAGATCCTTGTCAAAAATGCAACGGATTGTTTTTTCGATTAAAAGTGTACGCAATTTTGACATTTTCCTTTTTACCAATCCGCTGCATGAAAAATTGCAGATAATGTATGCTAATATTAGAGTTTGAAAATCGCGTTATACTAAGGAATACTTTTTAAAAGAATTTATTATTATAACCTATAAAGCGATTTATCAAAATGAACACAAAATATTACGACCTTATCAATCAAACTTTCTACTTCCCTCAGGAAGAGTTTACATTAAATAAAGACAACCTTCAGTTTCACAATATCGATCTGATGAAACTGGTTGAACAATATGGTACACCGTTAAAGTTTACCTATTTACCTCAAATTTCCAACAATATCAATAAGGCTAAAGGATGGTTCCGTAAAGCCATGGAAAAACACAAATACGAAGGAAAGTACTACTATTGTTATTGTACCAAAAGTTCCCACTTCGAATTTGTAATGAACGAAGCGTTTAAAAACAATATCCATATCGAAACTTCTTCTGCTTTTGATGTGAATATTGTGGAGAACCTTATGGAACAAGGTAAAATCAATAAAAACACTTATGTTGTATGTAACGGTTTCAAACGTGAACAGTATATCGACAATATTGCACGTTTAATCAATAACGGACATACAAAAACAATCCCTGTAATCGACAACTTTGAAGAATTAGATTTATTACAGGAAAAAATCAACGGGAAATTTAAAATCGGAATCCGTATTGCTGCTGAAGAAGAGCCGAAATTTGAGTTCTATACTTCCCGTTTAGGAATCGGATACAAAAACATCGTACCGTTTTACAGAAAACAAATTCAGGAAAATAAGAATGTGGAGCTGAAAATGTTACACTTCTTTATCAATACCGGTATTCGCGACACGGCTTATTACTGGAATGAGCTTTTAAAATGTATGAAAGTATACATCGCCCTTAAAAAAGAATGTCCGACATTGGATAGTCTTAATATCGGCGGCGGTTTCCCGATTAAAAACTCATTGGCTTTCGAATATGATTATGAATACATGATCAGCGAAATCTTAAACCAGATTAAAATTGCCTGTGACGATGCTGATGTTCCGGTACCGCATATCTTTACCGAATTCGGTTCGTTTACTGTTGGTGAATCCGGTGGTGCTATCTATCAGGTTTTATACCAAAAACAACAAAATGACCGTGAAAAGTGGAATATGATCGATTCTTCTTTTATTACGACTTTACCGGATACCTGGGCAATCAACAAACGTTTTGTTATGATGGCCGTAAACCGTTGGAATGATACCTATGAAAGAGTTCTTTTGGGAGGTTTAACATGTGATAGTGACGATTATTACAACTCGGAACAACACATGAATGCCGTTTACCTTCCGAAGTACAATAAAGAAAAACCATTATATATCGGTTTCTTTAATACCGGTGCTTATCAGGAAACTATCGGTGGTTTCGGAGGATTACATCACTGTCTGATTCCGCAACCGAAACATATCCTTATTGATCGCGATGAAAACGGTATTGTTGCAACAGAAGTATTTTCGGAACAACAAACTGCCGATGAGGTTTTAAAGATCTTAGGTTACGAGAAAAAAGAAAAATAAATTCAGTATGTTTGGCTTTCTATTAAAGCAAACAATAATTTTAAATAAGTAAGAAATGAGTAAAGGACCAATCAGTCAGTTTATTGAAAAGTATTATTTACATTTCAACTCTGCGACGGTAGTTGATGCGGCTAAAGCCTACGAAGCTCAATTACAGAACGGTGCAAAAATGATGGTGACATTAGCCGGAGCCATGAGTACAGCAGAATTAGGAAAGATTTTTGCTGAAATGATCCGTCAAGATAAAGTACAAATCATCTCCTGTACAGGTGCCAACCTGGAAGAAGATATCATGAACCTTGTTGCACACTCACACTATGAGCGTGTTCCCAACTATCGTGATCTGACACCACAGGAAGAATGGGATTTATTGGAAAGAGGTTTAAACCGAGTAACGGATACTTGTATTCCGGAACATGAAGCTTTCCGTCGTTTACAAAAACACATCCACAAAATCTGGAAAGATGCTGAAGATGCAGGTGAGCGTTATTTCCCACATGAATTTATGTATAAAATGTTACTTTCAGGATGTCTGGAGGAATATTACGAAATTGATTTAAAAGATAGCTGGATGTATGCAGCAGCAGAAAAAAACCTACCTATCGTAGTTCCGGGATGGGAAGATAGTACAATGGGTAACATTTTCGCTTCATACGTAATCAAAGGTGAGTTAAAAGCTACAACTATGAAATCAGGTATTGAATACATGACTTTCCTAGCTGATTGGTATACTAAAAATAGTGATAAAGGAGTTGGATTCTTCCAAATCGGTGGTGGTATTGCAGGTGACTTCCCTATTTGTGTAGTTCCGATGTTATATCAGGATATGGAAATGCACGATGTGCCTTTCTGGAGTTATTTCTGTCAGATATCTGATTCTACTACAAGTTACGGTTCGTATTCCGGTGCTGTTCCAAATGAAAAAATCACTTGGGGTAAATTGGATATCAACACACCAAAATTTGTAATTGAGTCGGATGCAACTATTGTAGCACCACTTATTTTTGCTTATCTATTGGATATGTAATTTTTAATGTTTACCCTAAAAAAAACAAGCTTTTTTATTTGAAAATAAGATTTAGGATATTACATTTGAAACAACAACAAGCATTAAAAAACAACGAATGAAAAGAGTAATTGTAGATTACGCTAAGTTAACTAATGAAATCTTAACTCTCTTAGTTGAGAAATTTCCGGACGGATATGATGATTCAGATGTCATCCGTTTTAAAAACGCTAAGAATGAAACAGTTGAAGCAGTTGAAGTACGAACTGAAGACACTATTTACTTAGTAAAAGTGAGCACTAAACTTGCTGACAGAATTGAAAACTTTGATGATGATGACGAAGATATCTCAGGAGAAGACTCTTTAGATATCAAAGGACTTGACATTGAAGACGGTGAAGATGACGATGTTAAAAAAGCAAAAGCAGCTAAACCAAAAAAATCGAATGACGACGAAGAAGATGATGAAGATGATGAAGACGGTGACGATGATGATTATGATGACGACGATGAAGACCGTGATTATGACGAGGAAGATGATGATGAAGACGATGAAGAGTAACATTACAGTTACACAATAAAAACCCATTATAAAGAATCCTGATTTGAAAAAGTCAGGATTTTTTATTTTCCCTTTTGTTAAATTCCTCCGCTGGCGCGAGCGCCAATAAAAAAGAGCAGAAAAGATAAATCCCACGAAAAAGATGGTGCTTATTTTACAGGCATTGCTACCGTATTTCGGATAGACCTTTTGAGATATAGACAGTGACATGGACACGAGTGTGACGCTCGCACCTGAGGTATTTAAGCCAATACAATTAGATTGATTCGCCTATTTAGAAATTAAAAGATTCTGGTTTTATTTTATAAAGAAGTGTAAATTACAACAGACCGTTGTATTTGCGGATAAACCATTCTAAGGCAAGACTTACTATCAAGATGATCAATAGACCTTTCCAATCAATTAACGGCGACTGAGTAATCACAGCTTTTTGTACCGGAATATATTGTGGATTTTCAGCTAAAGCCTTTATTAGAGCATCAACCTGATTCGGATGATACATTTTTCCGTTAGTATTAGCAGCCAATTGTGTTAATCGCGCTACATCCGGATTGACAAATTGTTTTTCAATTTCAAAATCCAGAACTTCAAAATTACCGCTATAAGAAGTTTTTGATTCATTTTCTTTTACAACAAAGCTGTACTGCCCGGCCGCCAAACCATCAAGGTTTACTTTATACTCACTATTTCCTTTTAAGAAATCGTAATTCTTAACAGCATTGGTCGCTTTATTTTTCACTTGTATCGTCAGACGCGCATTTTCATCAAACTCATAATTCTTATTAAAATACTGCGCCGTAATTTCGATTGTTTCACCCGAATTATAAAAACTTTCATGCTGAACAACCAACGATTTTTTCAAGGCATTCGATGCCAGAAATTGTATCGTTTTATCAATAAAGATATCAAACTGTTCAAATGATTTTGTTTTCAAATGACTTTCAACACGCCATTTCCAAATATTTTCACCGAAAAGATAAGCACTCCTTTTTGCTCCGTTTTCAGCAAATACCATTAGCGGATTACCGGATTTTATATTTCGGATTCTGGATTGTAGCAAAACATTGGCATTACCGGTAACCGTTATTGTTCCGAACGGATTTTGTAAAGGAGGCATTTGCTCAAAGCCAATATTATCCAATGCAAAGGCATTAAATTGCGGATTAAAATCGGCTAAAAAATCTTCTTTCTGACTACCAACCCGAAACTGAACAGCTGACTGATATTGATTCAGTAAATTAAAATCGGTTTGTAATCCGGTGATAATCCAACTGTTTAACTGTGCGTTTTTATTTTGTTCCAACAGCTTTTTAAAGTCGGCATTGGGCTGATACAAAACCAACACATTGTAATCATTTAAATTGCTGATTTCATTAGGATTAACAATTGTTACTTTACGTTGTTGATTCGATTCAACTGCCCGTTTTATAGCGCCTAAATCCGGATGATTTAACGAAGCAACTAAAGCAATTTCCGAACGCTGATCAATAACTTCAACCGCAAAGTTTTTGGTATTATTGTATTTGTTTTTCTCGTTTTCTGCCGATGTGATTACAGCCTTATACGTTTGTACTCCTACTTTATCAGCATTTAATAATATCGAAACAGACTGCGCTTTTTTATTAGGTCCGAAGTTTACATTTTGCTTATAAACCGTTCCGTTTCCTTGCTGAATACTAAAAACAGCTGAAACATTTTTTGTTCCGCTATATTGTAAAAAAACTTCAACCGGGAATTTATTTTTCAGGAATGCATATTTATTCACATTCAACTGATTGATTTTCAAGTCTAAAAAGGTAGTAGTATCACCTAAAATCAGCGGATAAACCGTTGTATTTTGCTGAAAACTAAAGACATAATCATTTCCTATCGTCTGATTTCCATCCGTTAACAATACAACCGGGTAATTCTGATTCCGATAAAATTGTTTTAAATTCTGAGCAACCAGATCAATATGCGTTTGCTTTCCGCTAAAATCCGGTTGTTTCCCTGTATTAAAACCGGCATCAAAAGAATAAAGCTGAACATCATATTTTTCTTTTAAAGCACTATTGGTTGCTATTTTTTGAGAAAGAGTCAATGCCGGATTTTCCTGTTTTAATTCCTTTATAGACTGGGAATTATCTACAATGATCGGCAAAGGTGTTTTAATATCCTGATAGGTCTTTCGTGATATAACAGGATTGATCAGCAACACTAATATTGATAATATAGTCAGAAAACGTAAAAAAGTCAGAAACAGATAGATTTTCGATCTGTTTCCGACTTTATATAAGTATTGATAAAACGCTAAACCGAAAGCTATAACAGCGGCTAATATCAGCAATACAATCGTAGATACAGTCATTATAATTTCAGTGTATTAATCTTTTAATTTTAAGCGCTTTACTATTATTTATCTAAATTATTATGTTAACATTCCTCCGTCAACATTCAACACCTGACCGGTTACATAAGCACTCATGTCTGATGCCAAGAAAACGCAAGCATTTGCTACATCTTCAGGAGATCCGCCTCTTTTCAACGGAATATTTTCGCGCCATCCTTTTACTACATCTTCATTCAGTTTTGCTGTCATTTCCGTTTCAATAAAGCCCGGAGCAATTACGTTACAACGAATATTACGAGAACCTAATTCTAATGCAACAGATTTAGAAAAACCGATAACTCCCGCTTTTGAAGCCGCATAGTTTGTTTGACCTGCATTTCCTTTTACTCCTACTACTGAACTCATGTTAATGATAGAACCGGCACGGTTTTTCAACATAATTCGCTGAACGGCTTTCGTCATATTAAAAACCGATTTTAAATTTACGTCAATAACGCTGTCGAAATCTTCTTCCGAAATACGCATTAAAAGGTTATCTTTTGTTATTCCCGCATTATTGATCAGGATATCCACGTTTCCGAATTCTGCAATTACGTCATCAACCAATTTTTGCGCTTCATTAAAATCAGCTGCATTTGACTGATAGCCTTTTGCTTTTACGCCCAAAGCCGATAATTCGTTTTCCAAAGCTTTCGCTGCTTCGGCAGAAGCACTATAAGTAAAAGCTACATTAGCACCTTGTTTAGCAAATACTTCAGCAATTCCTCTTCCGATTCCTCTACTCGCTCCTGTGATGATTGCGGTTTTTCCTTCCAGTAATTTCATATTTAAGATTAAGTTTGTTTATTTGAAATAAGTAACAAATATAACAATTCGGTTTTTAATCCGTTCCTTATGTTGCTAAACTTTAAAGAATTTATTAGCTAATCGGTCCCAGAACCTACTGTAGATCGCAATCAGTGTAAACAGAAACAGAAATAATACATACCAGGCGTTTCCGATCAAATCCAAAAAGCCTAGTTTTCCTCCGGCAAAACTCAGCAATAGTAATACTTGTGCGCCATATGGTAATATTCCCTGAACTACACATGAAAAGATATCCAGTATTGTTGCTGTCTTACGGGAACTCAAATGATATTCATCGTTAATCTCTTTTGCAATGCTTCCGGTAATCACAATCGACACTGTATTATTGGCAATGGCCAGATTTACAAAACTAACCAACGCACCGATACCCAATTGCGCTGATCTTTTACTTTTAATCCGGGCTTTTACCGTACGCAACACATAATGAATTCCTCCTGCCTGTTCTACCAATGCGGCCAATCCGCCGGTTAACATCGATAACAGAAAGATATCCGTCATACTAAGAAATCCGTCGTAAATGATTTTTGTAAAATCAAGTAACGGAAAATCATTCCCCAGTAAACCAATAATTCCGGCAACTACAATTCCGGTCAAAAGCGTGACAAAAACATTCAATCCGGCTACAGCCAAAACAATCACCAATAGATAAGGTAAAAGACTAATCCATTCGTAATTCCCTTTTTCGATGACAACCGCTGTCGTTTCGCCGCTAAATCCGAAAAACAATAACACTAAAACGGTAATAATAGCTGCCGGCAAGGCAATAAACAGGTTTACTTTAAATTTATCTTTCATTTCACAACCTAATGACTGTGTTGCTGCGATCGTGGTATCGGAAATAATGGACAAGTTGTCTCCTAACATGGCACCACCTAATAATGATCCGCAAATTAAAGGTAATGAAGCTCCGCTTTTATCGGCCAGACTTACAGCAATTGGTCCTAATGCTACAATTGCTCCTACAGAAGTTCCGGTTGCTGTTGATAAAAATGAAGCAATCAGAAAGATGCCCAACGGAAAATATTCGGCATTAATATGATTAATTCCAAGATTCACGACTGATTCAACACCTCCCATTGCTTTGGTTACACTGGCAAAAGCACCGGCCAATAGATAAATAAGACACATGGTCATAATTTTACTATCACCACAACCTTTAATCAGAGTATCCACTTTATCTGACACAGATGGTTTGAACAACAAAAATGCCGCGATAATACCGGTTATAACGGCTACCGGTGACGGAAAGGCATAAAAGTCATCCAACAGGATACCGGCTCCTAAAAAAGTAATAATAAATACGAAGAACGGCAGTAAAGCCAAGGCACTGCCTTTTGTTTTTGATTTTTTCATCATCGATTGCTTAAAAAATTAAAGCTCACGTGACAAGCAAAACCGAACCAGAAAGTAAGTGTGTAAAAACAACATTTTTTCCAACAGGATTGGCTTATCGTTTTAGCACCTTGCTTGTTGTTGCAGGTTGCTATCTCTTATGAGATTCGTGATAACTGTGGCAAATATAGTTCTTTTTTTATTATTTTATCACTAAAATCAATCGGATCGTGATTTTTAATCATTCCGCAACCGTTTTAACAACTTTATACAGGAATTGACAGTATATTCATTTTTTAGTACTTTAGCTTCTATGTCACCAATCGATCAACTTAACACGCTTCTTACTCAAAATCACCTTTGGGAAACTGAAACCGTTTACAAAAGGAATGCATATCTGATAACTAAAGGCAATCAGGATGCTTCCGTTTTTTTTATTGTTGACGGTAGTGTCCGGGTTTATACTATTGATAAAGAGGACGAAAATACGATACGATTTGGCTATAAAAACTCATTTGTCACCGCGATTGATTGTTTTTTTACGGATAATCCAACCCAATTTTACATTCAGGCTTTAAAAAAGACCACTGTTAAAGTTATTTCTAAAAAGATATTACTTGATTTTATTCAAAGTGATAAGCAATTACTCCAATTATGGAATACCATTTTAGGTCAATTGATCATTCAACAAATGGAACGGGAAAGGGATTTATTAATGACTTCTCCAGTTGATCGGTATAAAAGTGTTCTAAAACGCAGTCCACAGGTATTTCAGGAAATTCCGGATAAATATATTGCATCTTATCTGCGAATGACAGCCGAGACATTGTCAAGAATTAAAAAATCTTGATTCCGGTCAATTTTTTTGTGTCGGACAACCTCGAATTTTGCAGTAAATAATTCTAATTATGGAAACCAAACAAATACTGGACGAGCTGACCCGAATAACTTTATACAATATTGAAGTGGCTAATTCTTTTAAAAACCTGGACTTACAAAAACTAAACCGGCGATCATCAACAACCAGTTGGAGTATCTTAGAATGCATTGAACATCTGAATCGATATGGTGATTTTTATATTCCGGAATTAAATTATCGCATAACAAATGCCCGTTATACACAACCGACATTACAATACAAACCGGGTTTATTGGGCGGTTATTTTGCGAGAATGATGAAAGCTGAAAATCCGACTAAGATAAAATCTTTAAAAAACTATAATCCAATCGGTAGTCAACTGGATCATCAGGTGCTGACAATTTTCATTTCTCAACAGGAAGCTTTACTTCTTTGCCTTGATAAAGCCCGTCATATCAATCTGATAAAAAACAAAACGGCTATTAGTATCAGTAAATTAATCCGTTTGCAATTGGGCGATACTTTTTCATTCCTGATTTATCACAACGAACGTCATATCAAACAGGCGCTACGGGTTCATTCCTAAACCTGACAGGTTTCGAAATCAATAAAGTTAACAGGTATATCAGCAATGCGAAATCAAAAACCTGACAGGTTTATTAGCAATCTAGTAAAGACCTGTCAGGTTTATGTAGGTTTATTAGCAATCTAGTAAAGGCCGTCAGGTTTAATAAAAAAAGCTGACTTTGTAAGGCAGCTTTAATATTTATGATGATTCGGAATTAATTATCCTAATACTTCTTTTACTTTTTTACCGATTTCAGCAGGAGAATCAACTACGTGAATACCGTTTTCTCTCATGATACGTTTTTTAGCTTCAGCTGTATCATCAGCACCACCAACGATAGCACCGGCGTGTCCCATTGTTCTTCCTTTCGGAGCTGTTTCACCAGCGATAAATCCGATTACCGGTTTACGGTTACCGTCCGCTTTGATCCAACGTGCTGCATCAGCTTCTAATTGTCCGCCGATTTCACCGATCATGATGATACATTCTGTTTCAGGATCGTTCATTAATAATTCTACTGCTTCTTTAGTTGTTGTTCCGATGATCGGGTCACCACCAATTCCAATAGCAGTTGTGATACCTAGACCTTGTTTTACAACCTGATCAGCTGCTTCATAAGTTAATGTACCTGATTTAGAAACGATACCAACAGTTCCTTTTTTGAAAACAAATCCTGGCATGATACCTACTTTAGCTTCACCCGGAGTGATAACTCCCGGACAGTTAGGCCCTACCAAACGACAGTCTCTGTGTTTAATATAATCATAAGCTTTGATCATATCTGCAACCGGAATACCTTCAGTAATTGTAATAATTACTTTAATACCCGCATCAGCAGCTTCCATAATTGCATCCGCTGCAAAAGCCGGCGGAACGAAAATAATTGTTGTATCAGCACCGGCCTGGTCTACTGCATCTTTAACCGTGTTGAAAACCGGACGATCTAAATGCGTTGTACCTCCTTTACCCGGAGTAACACCACCTACAACATTACTTCCATATTCAATCATTTGTGTAGCATGGAATGTTCCTTCACTACCTGTAAATCCTTGAACAATTATTTTAGAATCTTTATTTACTAAAACACTCATGATATTTTTTTTATATTATTTTTAAAAACTGTGTTGCAAAAATAGGGTTTTGAACGTAATCGAAGAAAGTTTTTTCAAACTTTTATCGGCTATTTTTTATTTTTTTCGTCTAACTCAACTGGCTCATCTGATAAACCTTATAAAGCCTGTTATCCTTTAGTTCACAGATAACCATAAAATGGGCTAAAACGAGTTCTTCATTGGGATTTTCAATTGGCGATACATAATGGGTGTAATTCACTGATACCAGATGATTTTCTTCCAAAATATGACTGATTTCAATCCTTGAAGCGATATACGATTTACTTAATTCTGTTGCCAGTTCCAGTAAATCCTGTTTATCAAGTTGTAAAAAACCTTTGGAACTATGCCAGTTAAAGCTGATTTCATCATGCAAAAAATCTTCCATTAAAGTTTTATTTAAAGGACCATTCGATTGATAAAATGCTTTAACCAGTTCTTTACTCATTTTTATTAATTTGTGTTAGAATTTGCGGTATTTTTTTCACATAAGCCAACTGTTTCAATTTTTCCCTTGACTCTTCAGCCGGATAACCGAAATAGACTTTTCCTCCTTCTAACGATTTTGAAACTCCGGATTGTGCCAATACGACTGCTTTTTCTCCAATCGTAATACCACTTGTTGTCCCAACTTGTCCCCAAAGTGTTACTTCATCTTCAATAATCACACATCCGGCAATTCCGGTTTGTGCCGCTATAAGACATTTTTTACCGATTACGGTATCATGTCCGATATGCACCTGATTATCAATTTTAGCACCTTCACGAATAGTCGTATCACCGGTAACCCCTCTGTCAATAGTGCACAAAGCACCGATTCCGACATTGCTCTCGATTACTACGCGACCGCAGGAAACCAACTGATCAAAACCTTCCGGACGTTTTTTATAGTAAAATGCATCAGCTCCTAAAATACTTCCGGCATGAATAATAACATTATCGCCGATAACTGTGTCATCGTATAAAGTAACATTCGGATGAATCAGACAGTTTTTACCGATTACTACATTATTTCCGATAAAACAATTGGGTTGGATAATTGTTCCTTCACCAATAATTGCAGTATCTGAAATAGCAGCATTCGTTGCGCGAAACGGTTTAAAGTGACGGGATAATTTATTAAAATCACGGAACGGATCATCTGATAATAGTAAAGCTTTCCCTTCCGGGCAATCGACTTCTTTATTAATCAGAACAATGGTTGCCGCCGATTGTAATGCTTTATCGTAGTATTTCGGGTGATCTACAAAAACAATATCACCCGGTTCAACTACATGGATCTCGTTCATTCCCAAAACCGGAAAATCGGCATCACCTATATATTTACAATCGATTATTGCAGCGATTTCACTTAAAGTATATGCTTTTGTAAACTTCATAATAAGCTTAAGATAAAATTGGGCAATAAAACTATTGCCCAATGAAGATAAATTATTATTCTTTTACTCGTTCCATATAGGATCCGGTAGCGGTATCAATTTTAATTTTGTCACCTTCGTTGATAAACAAAGGAACGTTAATAGAAGCACCCGTTTCTACTTTTGCCGGTTTAGTAGCATTTGTAGCGGTATTTCCTTTAACTCCCGGTTCTGCATAAGTTACTTCTAAAACAACAGAAGCCGGCATATCAACTGATAATGGCAAATCAGTTTCTGTATTGATCTGAACCATTACGTTTTCACCTTCTTTTAATAAATCCGGAGCATCCAGAATGTCTTTATTTAATGCGATTTGTTCATACGTTTCAACATTCATAAAGTGAAAATCATTTCCTTCCGCATATAAAAACTGGAATTTATGTGTTTCTACCCGAACCACTTCAATTTTATGTCCTGCCGAAAATGTATTGTCCAATACTTTACCATTGGTTACACTTTTCAATTTCGTTCTTACAAATGCAGGTCCTTTTCCTGGTTTTACGTGTAAAAATTCAACAATTTTATAAATATCATTATTGAACTTGATACATAGTCCGTTTCTAATATCAGCTGTACTCGCCATTTTTATTTGTTTATTTTATTTAAAAATCTGTTTGCTTACTTATTAATATATACCGGTATATCCTTTCATTACTCCTCTTGAGGAATTTCGGATAAACAGGATAATTTCATCGCGCTCCGGTGTTGCTTCCATTTCTGCTTCAATTATACTTAAAGCCTGAGTTGTATTGTAGTTTTTCTGATATAAAATTCTGTAAATATCCTGTATTTCTCTGATTTTTTCAGTTGAAAAACCTCTTCTTCTCAATCCAACGGAATTAATTCCCACGTAAGATAACGGTTCTTTTGCCGCTTTTGTAAACGGAGGAACATCTTTACGCAACAGGGAACCTCCTGAAATCATAGCGTGCTCTCCGATATTGATAAACTGGTGAACAGCTGACAGACCTCCGATGATTGCAAAGTCGCCAACCGTTACGTGACCTCCTAAAAGTACACCGTTTACGATAATTACATTATCTCCGATATGACAATCGTGAGCGATATGCGCTGCTGCCATGATCAGACAGTTTTTACCTATTTTAGTAACTCCGGATGCTACCGTACCTCTATTAATCGTAACACATTCTCGAACAGTAGTGTTATCTCCGATTAATGCTAAAGAGTCTTCACCTCCGAATTTTAAATCCTGAGGTACCGCAGAAATAACGGATCCGGGGAAAATATTACAGTTTTTACCGATTCGGGCACCTTCCATAATGGTTACATTGGAACCTATCCAAGTCCCTTCCCCTATCTCAACATTATTATGGATCGTTGTAAAAGGTTCAATCACCACATTTTTCGCAATCTTTGCGCCCGGGTGTACGTATGCTAAGGGTTGATTCATACTTTGCTTGTTTAGTTCTTTCTCACGATTTGCGCCATCAATTCGGCTTCAGTGACTAATTTACCATTCGAATAGGCACTTGCCTGCATATGGCAGATTCCTCTTCGAATTGGTGACAACAGGTCTAATTTAAATACCAGAGTATCGCCCGGTAATACTTTATTTTTGAATTTTACATTATCAATTTTCATAAAGTAGGTCAGGTAATTCTCCGGATCCGGTACGGAACTCAAAATAAGAATACCTCCGGTTTGCGCCATCGCTTCCACGATTAATACGCCCGGCATTACTGGTGCTCCGGGAAAATGTCCTACGAAGAAATCTTCGTTCATGGTTACATTTTTCAATCCTACCACATGTGAATCCGACATTTCCAATATACGGTCTACCAACAAGAACGGCGGACGGTGTGGCAACATCGACATAATCTTTGTTACATCCATTAACGGTTCTTTATGAAGATCATATACCGGAACCTGATTGCGTTGTTCTGTTTTTATAATTTTAGACATTTTTTTAGCGAATTGCGTGTTTACAAAGTGTCCCGGTTTGTTTGCGATAACTTTCCCTTTGATTCGGGTTCCGATTAAAGCCAAATCACCGATCACATCCAATAATTTGTGTCGTGCGGCTTCATTCGGGTAATGCAACGTCAGGTTATCTAAAATCCCGTTTGGTTTTACCGAGATTTTTTCTTTTCCGAACGCTACTTTTAATCGCTCCATTGTTTCTTGTGAGATCTCTTTATCTACATAAACAATAGCATTATTCAGGTCACCACCTTTAATCAATCCGTGTTCTAAAAGACTTTCCAGTTCGTGTAGAAAACTAAATGTTCTACAATCTGCAATTTCTGTTTTAAACTCATTGATTGATTTCATGGTTGCATTTTGCGTTCCTAAAACTTTAGTTCCGAAATCAACCATTGTTGTTACCTGATACTCATCAGCCGGCATAACGATAATTTCGCTACCGGTTACTTCATCTGTATAAGAAATTACTTCTTTTACCACATATACATTTCGTTCTGCATTCTGCTCTTCAACACCTGCTTTTTCGATTGCTTCAACAAAATATTTGGATGAACCATCCATAATTGGCGGTTCTGACGCATCTAATTCAATAATAACGTTATCGATATCACATCCTACCAATGCGGCCAATACGTGTTCTGACGTTTGAATTTTAACGCCTTTCTTTTCCAGATTGGTTCCTCTTTGCGTGTTTATAACATAGTTGGCATCCGCTTCAATGATCGGTTGTCCTTCTAAGTCTACACGTACAAAGGTGTAACCATTATTTACAGGGGCCGGCTTAAAGGTCATTGTAACTTCCTGACCGGTATGCAGTCCTACTCCTTTTAATGAAATTTCGTTCTTAATGGTTGTTTGCTTAACCATGGCTTATTTTGATTTTATTTTATTGCTGTTTCTCTTTTTTTATGTCTTCTATATCTTTTACAATCTTCGGTAAATTTTTAAAGATGACATACGATTTGCTATAGTCACTGTAATTAAACGCCGGACTTCCCTGAATGGTTTCGGCATCTTTTACATTACGACCAACGCCGGACTGCGCCTGAATTTTAACGTTATTCCCGATTGTGATATGACCAACGATACCAACTTGTCCGCCAATCATACAGTTTTTACCAATCTTGGTTGATCCCGCTACTCCGGTTTGTGATGCGATGACGGTATTCTCACCGATTTCCACATTATGTGCAATCTGGATCTGATTATCCAGTTTTACTCCTTTTCTGATAATTGTTGAACCTAATGTGGCACGGTCGATTGTGGTACAAGCCCCGATATCTACATTATCTTCAATTATAACGTTTCCGATTTGCGGTACTTTATTATAAACTCCTTCTTCATTGGGTACAAAACCAAAACCGTCAGAACCGATAATCGATCCGGAATGGATCACACACTTTTTACCGATTTCCGTTTCAGAATACACCCGTACACCGGCAAATAATATCGTATCGTCTCCGATTATTACATTATCACCGACAAAGCTATTCGGATATATTTTTACGTTATTACCTATTTTTACATTAGCTCCTATATAACAGAAGCTTCCCAGATACAGGTTTTCACCATACGTCACATTCTCAGCAATAACCGACGGTTGCTCAATTCCGGACTTCATCAGCTTCACCTGATTATAGTATTCCAATAATTTAGAAAATGATTTATAGGCATCTTCTACTTTAATAAGTGTTGTAGAAAGTTCCTGTTCCGGCTCAAAAGTAGTATTAACGATTGTTATCGTTGCCTGAGTGGTATATATATGATTCAGATATTTCGGATTGGCCAAAAAAGTTAACGATCCCTCTGTACCTTCTTCTATTTTTGCTAATTTATAGACTTCGGCAGTGGGATTCCCAACAACTACTCCTTCTAAAATACCTGCAATTTGTTCAGCTGTAAATTTCATCCCGACAAAAATATAAAATTTAATTTAATCTAAACTTCCTAAAAGCACTTTTGGAAAACAGATATAATATTTGGTAACCGGTTTAGACAGGGCTTTCAAGTTCATCTGATCGGATGCTTCCACAACATCTTCAACGGTTCTATCCTTTTTTAGGATACGAATCGGTTCCCCTGCTTTATTGTAAGCCTGGTTTTTGATTTTCCCTTTAAAGACAAAATAATCGGCTTCTTTTTCCGTCATCGGATGTAAAGCCAACCACTTCTTTTTCAACACTTCCACTTCCGAACTCTCTACTTTTTCTGACACCATTCGAATTTTAAGCAAGTCGCGGTTGATAATCATCTTACTTAAAGAAGACAATACAAAATCATCGTGAAACTGCCAGGCTTTAATGGCACTCATAATGTCAAAATCGTCCAGTTGCGCAAACTTATCTAATATAGTATTATCAAAATTTTCCAGTGTTATTTTATGTATCATAAAAAACTGCAACGGTTTGCTACATTCCGGCACCTGATCTTTTTGAGCGAGTTCTTTTGCTCTTTTTAAAATCTTGGTCAGAATCAGTTCCGCAACGACACTGGTCTTATGCAAATAAGCCTGCCAATACATCAATCGGCGGGCGCCTAAAAATTTCTCTACAGAATAAATCCCCTTTTCTTCGATTACCAAGAGATCATTTTCTACATTCATCATCTGGATCAGTCGTTCGGAATTAATATTTCCTTCGGCTACTCCGCTATAAAAACTATCCCTTTTCAAATAATCCAAGCGATCCATGTCCAACTGACTCGAAATCAACTGCAACATAAACTGACGGTGATAATCTCCTTTAAACACCTGAATTGCCAAACTTAGTTTTCCTTCAAATTCTTCATTCAGACGATTCATAAACAACATTGAAATCTCCTCATGATGCACATCTTCCACAATACTGTGTTCCATCGCATGAGAAAATGGCCCGTGTCCGATATCGTGCAATAAAATCGCAATATACAACGCCGTTTCTTCCTCTTCGGAAATTGCAACCCCTTTAAAGCGCAGTACCTGTACCGCTTTTTGCATGATATGCATACAGCCTAACGCATGATGAAAACGGGTATGATGCGCTCCGGGATAAACCAGGTAAGACATCCCCATCTGCGAAATGCGACGCAAACGCTGAAAATAAGGATGCTGAATCAGGTCGTAAATTAAAGTATTAGGAATGGTTATAAAACCATATATAGGATCATTCAGGATTTTAAGCTTATTGATTTGGCTCACATTATTCAAATTAGATAAACAAATATAAAATAAAAAACAGGAAATTATTTTCAAAATAAAGCATATTTCACAGCTGACCTCAAGTGTCCTAAAAAAAGCTGCCGGAATATTTTCACAAAAAAATCTCATTTTGAGAATAGAAAAGTTAATTAATCTACTTTTTGAATTGTTTTTTTTCTTTAAATTAGTAGGATAAATTCACATTTTAAGAAATAAAATGAATTAAACCGTTTTTTCAAGGATCATATTACCCACTTTAAAATTTTGTAGAATATGAAATATCCTATCCTTTTTGCCCTCACATTAACCTGCGTCAACACCTATTCACAGATTGGTATCGGAACTTCAAATCCGCAATCCAGTCTGGATATTAGTATTTCAAATAGTGTAACCCCAAGAAACACTGACGGAATACTAATTCCGAGAGTTAATAATTTCCCGGCCTCATCCCCTACAGCAACCGGTCTATTAATCTACCTTGACGATACCGATAATAATGACCCGCAACCGGATGGTTTTTATTTCTGGAATAAGACCCGATGGAATTATGTTTCCGGTTGGAATTATTACGGTAATGAAGCAACTTCACCTTCCACTTCTGCCATTGGCGTTGCGCTTAACGGCGATTATCTCGGCACAAAAGACAACACCGATTTTGTTGTCGGGACCAACAATCTCGAGCGTCTTCGGGTTACAGCAGCCGGAAATGTCGGAATAGGAAAAACCAACCCTACCAAACGACTGGAAGTAAACGCAAATAATGACTATATAAAATTTGAAAATCTTGCTACAAAAACTACTTCCACCAAAACCTTTTTTATGGTTCGCGATGCGAATAACGAAGTCGGCTTATCCGAAGTTGAAAACGTAGCCGGTCAATTAATCCGAATCGGACTTAATACCGCTACATATGACAATACAGAGAAAGCCATTCGGTTTAAAGATAATAATGATGCAACCGAAATGGGAAGCAGCAACTTTATCAATACTGTTACCGGAAGTTCTTTTACCGAAGGCGGCAATTCAGCAACCGACAAAGATTTTATCAATTTACCACCGGGCACCTACAAGATCACATTAAAAGCTTCTTACACCAACGGAAGCAGTGGTTTATTAAGTCTTTCTACAACTAACAACCTTAATTTCCGCTTTTATGTAAACGGCACCGAATATTCCCGACAATACTCCAACTTTAATGCCACCGGGCTATTAAGCCTTGGTATTGCTGCCGATTTAGTTAAAAACGATTGTATTTTCAATGATTTCGTTACTCTTACTGCCGCATCTACCCCATTATATTTTTCCGTTCAGAACGATGGAAGCATTCCTTATACGATTACCGGAAAATCCGGCACCTCGTATCGCTCCATTATTCTCATTGAACGCTTACGTTAATCCGTACTCTCATTCTTTCTATACCATTCCTTTAAGATAAAATGTAAAGGAATGGTATTATTTTACATATTTTTCTTATAAAAAATCCCTCTTCGCGATTTTTAGTAAATAATTGTGAAAATTATGTTCCTAAAAACCAAAAAAGTAATTATTTTTGTTCTGTTGTAAAAATTACGGATAAACCGTAATTGAAATTCAAAATTTATTATATAAGTAACTAATTTCATTTTACAAACAATTCTAAAAAAACCGGCTTTGATTATAAAAAAGTTATTTAACAGACGATCATGGCATATTTTTTGACGAAAAAAGTTTAGGAACAGTTAATAAATTGATAATTATATAGAACCTGACAATGCAAGAGGGAAACATACAAACCGCGAAAAGTATTTTAACGCGTGTTAAAAAGGTCTTTAAAATAAAAACTGATGCACAACTAGCCGAGTTACTGAATATTAAGCCGAACACCATCTCCAGTTGGAAAAAGCGTAATACACTCGATTATGAATCCATTATCGCACAATGTAACAAAGCTAACATTGATCTGAATGAGATATTTCTAGGAAATGAGAACTTCAGCTTCAAGAAAAAAATTACACCGATTATTACGAAAGAAATGCTTTTTCAGTATACTACCGGTGAGTTAAACCTTGAAAGAAGTGATATTCCTACGATCAATATCCCTTTTTTACAACAAAAACGCTCAATGGTATTTCAGGTAAATACTTCTGAAATGGAACCGGATATCAAAGAGAATACATTTGTAATTTGTGAAGAAGCCAGTGCTTTTGATATTGCCAGTAACTCATATGCTGTTATTATCAGCAAAGAAAAAGGGTTATATATGTCGAAAGTGGCACAAAATGAAACCGACGAATCAATTTTAAACTTAATATCCAGAAAAGAGTCCATCTTTTCCGGAAGAAACGAGATCAAGAAAGACAAAATAGATGAGATTTGGAAAATAAAAGGTGTTCTTGATATCTTTAATTAAAAAAGGAGTTCCGCCTGGAACTCCTTTTTGTTTTTATCCGTTGTCTTTTATTTTTCGACAATAATAAAGTCGGAACGACGATTAACGGCATATTCTTCTTCCGTACATTTTACTCCGTTACGACATTTGTTTTTCGGTCGGGTTTCCCCGTAACCTATAGCACTTAATATTCGTTCCGGATCAATTCCGTTTTCGATAATATAACGTTGTGTCGCTTTGGCACGATTGTCAGACAATTTCAAATTATACGAATCCGTACCTCTCGAATCGGTATGCGACTCAATTTTGATTTTTACTTTCGGAAATGTTCGCATTACATAAACCACACGATCCAATTCTGTAACGGCTTGCGGTGTAATATCCCATTTGTTGTAATCAAAATAAATAGGATTAATATCGATTTTTTCGTTTTTACCGTCTTTAACCGTAAAATCTTCCAGTTTGGCCAATTCGAAATCAACCGAAAGTTTTGCTTCATTTTTATTTGTTGCGACAACCGGTTTGTTCTGATTCGCAAATCCGTCTTTTGAAGCTTCAAATTTATAAGTCGCACCACACGGAATTGTAATCTGGTATTTTCCATCGTCTCCGGAAGTCGTTTCCATTTTAAAATCACCGAAAGAATCGTACACTTTTATCGCTGCACCGGCAATTGGCAATTTTGTTTTGGCATTTAAAACAACACCAGACACAAACTGATTACATTCCGCTTTTGACTTGGTAAAGAAATAAATATCGTCATCACCTTTACCGCCATCGCGATTGGATGAAAAATAACCGTATTTCATTTCCGGATCAACAATATAAGAGAAATCATCTTTATTACTATTGATCGGTTCACCTAGATTTTTCGGTTCGTCAAAATCCAGTTTTCCGAAATGCTTACTTTCATAAACATCCAAACCACCTAAACCATAATGCCCGTCTGATGAAAAATACAGCATTCCCTTGTCGTAATACGGGAACATTTCACGTCCGATCGTATTGATTTTCGGTCCCAGATTTTGCGGTGTATTAATACTTCCGTCAGCAAAAACTTCCGCTACGTAAATATCCGTTTCTCCGTATCCTCCCGGCATATCCGACACAAAAAACAACCATTTCCCATCCGGGCTTAATGCCGGATGACCAACACTGTATTCATAGCTGTTAAAAAACATTTTTTCGATATTGATCACTTTTCCGTTTTCAATCGTACCGCGCATGATCTGGAAGTTATTTACCCCTTCCTTATCATTTTTCAATTTGTTTTTATTCTTTTTGGTCGCATTTGTCGTAAAATAAATCGTTTTTAAATCCGGCGTAAACGTTAACGTTGCATCGTGATAATTGGAATTGATTTCCTCATAAAACGGTTTTTCATTAAACAAAGCACCGGTGGACGCATTTCGATCTGCTACATAAAAGGACAAAAAGGGCTGTTCGTTCCAGGAATAAAGCCTTTTGATCAACTTACCTCCTTTTTTACTGGACGAATATACCAGCTGATTCCCGTAGAACGTACATCCGAAATCGGAATAAGACGTGTTAATTTCCAAAGGCATCACTTTATATAACGACGGCTTTTTTGACAAACTGTCATTATATTTCTGCTGGGCGTTAAAACTAGCAATCATATCCTGATTTCCCTTTCCTTTCAGATACTCTTTGGTAATCTTATTCGCGTCTTCATAATCCCGAACGCCGCGTAATGCCTGCGTATAACGTAACATATAGACTTCATTCAGATTTTGTCCCTGAACCGTATATAGTTTCTTATACCAGGTGAGCGCTTTTCGCATATCGTTCAGGTAATAATAGGTATCCCCGACGTTCATTAATGTTTGTATCGACGGATTCGGTTCTTTCTCCAGATATTCTTCATATGCTTTTGCTGCTTCGATATAGGACATTCCGTTAAACAGTTTGTCGGCATCCTTTAATTTTTGCTGCGCATATGTAAAATGGATACAAAATAACAGGCTGAAAAATAGTATTTTCTTCATATACTTCGGTATTAGAAAAATCGAGGTGATTTAATTGCTGATGATTTTGGCGGCAGTTGGAAACGCAGAATAATTTCATGCGTACCATCGTTGTATTTATTCAACTTAGTAGTCGAATAATCGAATGCATAACCGATAAAGAAATTATCCAGAAACTGCAATCCGGCCATCGCACTTACTGAGTCGTCCCAACGGTAGGATGCTCCCAGTGTCACTCTTTCCTGAATCAGGAAATTAGCGGAAAGATCGGCAGCCAACGGTGCTCCGCTAACTGCTTTTAACATCGCGGATGGTTTGAACTTCAGACCATCGGTCACATCAAACACATAACCCGCGATAAGATAGTAATGTAGTTTATCTGCCATCACCGATTCCTGAATATCATCATAATAATCTTGTTTGATAAAATTCGGAACGGAACCGCCTACATACCATTTTTCACCGTAGAGATAGACACCGGCTCCGATTAACGGCATGATTTTATTCGATATATTATTATTTAACAACACATCATTACCGTCCAAATATCGCCCTTTAGACCAATCGACATTTAAAACCCGGGCTCCCGCTTTTAATCCGAAAGCCAGTTTTGTTTTATATCCGAAGTTAAGCGTGTACGAAAAATTACCCGAAGCTGATGTTTCGGTAGAAGGACCGATTTTATCCGCAATTACGTTCAATCCCAAACCGATTTTATCGGATATCGGTGAATGAACTCCCAATGTTCCGGTTCTCGGTGCTCCTTCAATTCCTACCCATTGCGATCGTAGCAGTAAATTTGCTTCCAATACTCCGGGTGATCCTGTATATCCGGGATTAATTGTAATGGTATTATACATGTACTGCGTATATTCCGGATTTTGTTGTGCCTTTGCTTTTTGCGGTAGTAAAAATGCTCCTCCTAAAAAACATAAGGCCAGTAGTTTTATATTGATTCTCATATGTATACTATTTAAGTGATAAAAAACTTTGGAAAGGTTATATCATGATTATCTCATGATATAAACCCATCCGGTTTTAACAGTACTTGAATTGTCTCCCGTATCAAAAACATAGTAATATGTTCCTGTTGGTAAAACGGTTCCGTCGAATGTTCCGTTTACATTTGAAATACCTTTCCAGTCGTTTTGGTAGTATCGGGTTTTATAAACCAGATTACCGTAACGGTTGTATACTTCTAATGTATTGTTCGGAAAATGTTCTGCACATTTGATTGTGAATACATCATTCGCTCCGTCTTCATTTGGTGTAAACTCATTGTAAACCACTAAACATTTCGGTTCAACCGAAGCACTTGCGGTATTATTGTCTACATCAACATCTGTCGGTTCGGAACTCGCTATTGTTGCTGTATTTAAATAATCACCTGAGAATAATACTTTTACTGTAAGCTGTAACGTTGCTACTCCGTTTGCGTTTAGCGTCGGAATGGTCCAGATACCGGTATTGTTATTATAAGTACCGTTAGAAACCACCATACTCACAAATCCGTAACCACTTGGAATCGCCTCGTTAACAATAATATTCTGGAACTGTGCCTGACCGGTATTGGTTACTGTAATCGTAAAGACTACGTTATCATCAATAAACGGAGTCGGATTATCTACAGTTTTGGTAATCGTAATATCAGAACAGTTGATCACATTCAGGTTCATTGCCGCAGAATTGCTTGTACTACATCCGTTTGCATCGCTATAGGACACATTAACTGTGTTTGCTCCTATCTGATTCCACAATACCGTTATAGTATTGTCGGTTGCAGTACCGCCATTCACAATTTGTCCGCCGCCGGTTACTACCCAAACATAGTTTGACATTCCGGTGTTGGTTGTATAGGTAACCTGATCCTGAATACAAGCTGTTGGCGAACCTCCGCTAATTGTTGCTTGTGTTCCATTAAAGAACTGTACTGTTACAGCCAAACGAACCGAACTTTCACAACCTGTTGTCGGATCCACCAGCACACCATAATACGTCCCCGCTGTTAACGGTGTAGATGCTGCTATTGCCGTACCTCCGGTTGGCGTACTGTACCAGATCACTCCCGTTTCATTTACCTGAATAGACGCTACAGTCGGATTTGCTGTTTGACAGAAATCCTGAGTGGTATCATTCGTTGTTGGCGTCGGTGCGTCATTAACCTGTACTGCAACCGCTAAACGTACTGAACTTTCACAACCTGAAGCCGCATCCACTAAAACGCCGTAATACGTTCCGGTTACTAATGGTGTAGTTCCCGACACAACAGTACCTCCGGTTGGCGCATTATACCAGATCACTCCGGTTTCATTTACCTGAATAGACGCTACCGTCGGATTTGTTGATTTACAGAAGTCCTGAGTTGTATCATTTGTTGTTGGCGTCGGTGCATCGTTAACTTGTACCGAAACCGCTAAACGTACTGAACTTTCACAACCCGAAGCCGCATCAACCAATGCTCCGTAATACGTTGTTCCGCTTACTAATGGTGTTGTTGAAGTAACTACAGTTCCACCTGTTGGCGCATTGTACCAGATCACTCCGGTTTCATTTACCTGAATAGACGCTACCGTCGGATTTGTTGACTGACAAAAATCCTGAGTCGTATCATTTGTAGTTGGTGTCGGTGCATCATTAACCTGTACCGCAACCGCTAAACGTACTGAACTTTCACAACCTGATGTCGCATCCACTAAAACACCGTAATACGTTCCGGTTACTAACGGTGTTGTTGAAGTAACAACTGTTCCGCCGGTTGGTGCATTGTACCAGATCACTCCGGTTTCATTTACCTGAATCGAAGCTACTGTCGGATTTGTGGACTGACAGAAATCCTGAGTCGTATCATTTGTAGTTGGTGTCGGTGCATCGTTAACTTGTACCGCAACCGCTAAACGTACTGAACTTTCACAACCTGATGTCGGATCCACTAAAACGCCGTAATACGTTCCGGTTACCAAAGGTGTTGTTGAAGTAACAACTGTTCCTCCGGTTGGTGCATTGTACCAGATCACTCCGGTTTCATTTACCTGAATCGAAGCTACTGTCGGATTTGTTGACTGACAGAAATCCTGAGTCGTATCATTCGTAGTTGGCGTTGGTGCATCATTAATCTGAACAGCAACCGCTAAACGTACTGAACTTTCACAACCTGATGTCGCATCCACTAAAACACCGTAATACGTTCCGGTTACTAACGGTGTTGTTGAAGTAACAACTGTTCCGCCGGTTAGCGCATTGTACCAGATCACGCCGGTTTCATTTACCTGAATAGACGCTACCGTCGGATTTGTTGACTGACAAAAATCCTGAGTCGTATCATTTGTAGTTGGTGTCGGTGCATCATTAACCTGTACCGCAACCGCTAAACGTACTGAACTTTCACAACCTGATGTCGCATCCACTAAAACACCGTAATACGTTCCGGTTACTAACGGTGTTGTTGAAGTAACAACGGTGCCGCCGGTTGGCGCATTATACCAGATCACGCCGGTTTCATTTACCTGAATGGAAGCTACTGTCGGATTTGTTGACTGACAGAAATCCTGAGTCGTATCATTTGTAGTTGGTGTCGGTGCATCGTTAACTTGTACCGCAACCGCTAAACGTACTGAACTTTCACAACCTGATATCGGATCCACTAAAACGCCGTAATACGTTCCGGTTACCAAAGGTGTTGTTGAAGTAACAACTGTTCCTCCGGTTGGTGCATTGTACCAGATCACTCCGGTTTCATTTACCTGAATCGAAGCTACTGTCGGATTTGTTGACTGACAGAAATCCTGAGTCGTATCATTCGTAGTTGGCGTTGGTGCATCATTAATCTGAACAGCAACCGCTAAACGTACTGAACTTTCACAACCTGATGTCGCATCCACTAAAACACCGTAATACGTTCCGGTTACTAACGGTGTTGTTGAAGTAACAACTGTTCCGCCGGTTGGCGCATTATACCAGATCACGCCGGTTTCATTTACCTGAATGGAAGCTACTGTCGGATTTGTTGACTGACAGAAATCCTGAGTTGTATCATTTGTAGTTGGTGTCGGTGCGTCATTAACCTGTACCGCTACCGCTAAACGAACCGAACTTTCACAACCGGATGTCGCATCCACTAAAACACCGTAATACGTTCCGGTTACTAATGGTGTCGTTGAAGCAACAACAGTTCCACCGGTTGGCGCATTATACCAGATCACGCCGGTTTCATTTACCTGAATGGAAGCTACTGTCGGATTTGTTGACTGACAGAAATCCTGAGTTGTATCATTTGTAGTTGGTGTCGGTGCGTCATTAACCTGTACCGCTACCGCTAAACGAACCGAACTTTCACAACCGGATGTCGCATCCACTAAAACACCGTAATACGTTCCGGTTACTAATGGTGTCGTTGAAGTAACAACGGTTCCGCCGGTTGGCGCATTATACCAGATCACTCCGGTTTCATTTACCTGAATAGACGCTACAGTCGGATTTGTGGACTGACAGAAATCCTGAGTCGTATCATTTGTTGTTGGCGTCGGTGCATCATTAATCTGTACCGCAACCGCTAAACGTACTGAGCTTTCACAACCGGATGTCGCATCCACTAAAACACCGTAATACGTTCCGGTTACTAATGGTGTAGTTGAAGCAACTACAGTTCCACCGGTTGGTGCATTGTACCAGATCACTCCGGTTTCATTTACCTGAATAGACGCTACAGTCGGATTTGTTGACTGACAGAAGTCCTGAGTCGTATCATTTGTAGTTGGTGTCGGTGCGTCATTAACCTGTACCGCAACCGCTAAACGTACTGAGCTTTCACAACCGGATGTCGCATCCACTAAAACACCGTAATACGTTCCGGTTACTAATGGTGTAGTTGAAGCAACTACAGTTCCACCGGTTGGTGCATTGTACCAGATCACTCCGGTTTCATTTACCTGAATAGACGCTACAGTCGGATTTGTGGACTGACAGAAATCCTGAGTCGTATCATTTGTTGTTGGCGTCGGTGCATCATTAATCTGTACCGCAACCGCTAAACGTACTGAACTTTCACAACCGGAAGTCGCATCCACTAAAACGCCGTAATACGTTCCGGTTACTAATGGTGTAGTTCCTGTTACAACAGTTCCTCCGGTTGGCGCATTGTACCAGATCACTCCGGTTTCATTTACCTGAATAGACGCTACTGTCGGATTTGTTGACTGACAGAAATCCTGAGTCGTATCATTTGTTGTTGGCGTTGGTGCATCGTTAACCTGTACCGCAACCGCTAAACGTACTGAACTTTCACAACCTGAAACGGCATCAACCAAAACTCCGTAATACGTTCCGGTTACTAATGGTGTAGTTCCTGTTACAACAGTTCCGCCGGTTGGTGCATTATACCAGATCACTCCGGTTTCATTTACCTGAATCGAAGCTACAGTCGGATTATTTACCACACAGAAGTCCTGAGTTGTATCATTCGTTGTTGGCGTTGGTGCATCGCTCATTCTTACAACAACATCCTGTAACGTTCCCGGAAGATTTTGACAAGTTGTTTCGCTTGTAACCGCTACATAATAAGTATACGGACTATTTGTTGTCGTTAAGCCGCTAATCGTTAATGTTCCGTTTGCAGCAATACTGTACGTTACCCCGCTTACTGTTCCGTTTGTAATCGGTTGGGTGACATCATTTGTAAAATACCAGGTAAATACCGGATTTGTTAACGTTGTTGTAGGTTGAATCGTTACCGGAGCCGGATTAACCAAACAAGCCTGCACATCGCTTACTGTAATATCGGTTGCTATAGATGAAGGCAATATTGTAAAAGTAACCGATCTTCTTTCAGCCGGTAAAGTGGCACAAAACTGATCGGAACTAACACCTACATAATACGTATAGGTTCCCGGTGCTAACCCTGTCAACGCTAATGTAGCTGTTGATTGTCCGCTTATTACAGTCTGATTGGTTCCGTCAAAACTATACCAGTAATAAACCGGGTTTGTTACAGCCGGTGTACTGTTTAATTGTGCCGTTAATGAAACTGCTCCTGTCGGACTACAAATTGTAGTATTCGTTGCAGAATTAATTAAGATCCCGGTAACGGATGTTTGCGGTGAAGTCGGACGAACCGTTATCGTAATTGGTGTTCTGTCTAAAACTTCACATCCGCTTCTCACCGGTTGCAGGTAATACACATGGGTCCCCACAGCTAAACTATACGGAATCGTATAGGAAGTTCCGCTGGTTATCAGATTACCTCCGGTTTCTGCATCATACCAGTTAAAAGTTGTACAGTCAATCGGGGCAATACTGACCACATCGCCGTAACACACTTCAATAATACGATCACCACCGCTACCGACAACATCAACGGCAGCTTCTCTGGTTACCGAGTGAACTTGTAAACCATTTAATACACTGGCTACACCACCAAATCGGATACGAACGCGATCAAAAACCGGTGATTGTGCATTGGAAATCAGCAATGCTTCCGTTCCTCCGTTTAACAATTGTAATGTCAGTAAGCTTCCGTTACCATCCAAAAGCGGCCCTACAGGGTTATTCCCCATATAACGCTGAATGCTAAAACCAGCTATAAGTCCCAGATTTAATATCGTGCTCGGTCTGGAAATACGCACTTTAACAACATCGTTTTCCTGAGACGGTGATCTGAATTTTACCGTTAACTCCGAAGCAGCAAGAACACCAACACCAGTAGTCATTGTTGCAAATGTTGCATGATTATTATCAACTGCATTCCAGGCATTGGTAACTCCAACCGTACTGGTTAAAGCACCGATTCCTAAGTCAATATTACCATAGAATACATCTTCCACATCGCCCGGCTGACAAACTACCGGATCAGCAACTTTATGATAATACGCTTCATAAATTCGGGCACTTTGCGCAACACTTAATACAGATCCGATTACAATACGAATACCGTCATACGCTTTTGGTCCTGTATTATTAGAAGGCACAAATGTATATTCGAAATTATTTTCTCCCGGTAAAAGGTTTAGTAAAGTTCCCGATAATTGCTGTAAAGTTCCAATATCAATCGGGTTACCCAATCCGTCTCTTTTCGTTCCTATAATGGATACCGCTCCTAATAACGCTAAACCACTATATTCCGAACCTACTTTAACCGTTACCGGAGTTCCTGACGGAATTGTTGTATTCCATTGTATATTTTGCCAGGTTGTTCCTATTCCTAATAGTCCCAATCCGGTTGTAATGGTCGAAAAAGTCTGTGGATTACGATCAATCGCTAATGTTCCGTTCATAACACCTCCGGTAATAATCGAACCGGAAGTCTGTGTATCGGCATAAACACGATCTAAAAATACCGGACAATTCGCCGGATCCACAACGTTTACTGTAACAGAAAGGCTAACCGAACATAATCCGTTATTTGCAACAGCAGTAAAGGTATAATAACCGGCTGTAGTAAACGGACCGGCTACATTAGATGCTAAAGCAGTACCGCTCTGATTATACCAGGTTACTGTTCCATTTGAAGTCGATTGTAACGTAACCGAATCTCCCAGGTTAACCGTATATGTTGCTGGTGTTACTTGTAGTGTCGGTAACGGATTTACAGTTACCACTACAGGCAAACGATCTGATATACAAGCATCAGCCGGATTAAACGCTTCAATATAATAGGTTCCGCTTGTTGTAATATTTGCAGCTGCGGTAGCCGTAATCGGGTTGTTACTACTATCATAGAATGTATAGGTTGTTGCACCCGAAGTATCAAAATTAGTAATCGCATCTCTCAGGTTCACAAAACCACAACCCGAGATTATAGCCGATACCGTTAAAGGTGTCTTTACACCCAAACCAACCTGTACAGCAGCTAATGTATTTACTGCATTCTCACAGGCACCATTCACTTCTACAGCGATATAATAATTCCGCGGTGTATTGCTAGCATTTAATCCGCTAATGGCTAGTGTTCCGAGAATATTATTTTTAACATAGGTAAGTCCCGGATGTCCTGAAAAACCATTCGTAATTTCCTCCGTTTTGTTCTGATCCGTATAATATTTAAAAACGCCACCTGTTAAACTCGTGGTCGGTTCTAAAAGAGCCACTCCCGCACAGGATGCATTTACATTCGCACTAATCGTAATATCCGACGCAATCGGAAGTGCGTTTACAGTTATCGTAACCGGAACTCTTTCTGACAATCTCGCACAACCGATTTGACGGCTAGCCACATAATAAGTAGTCGTAGCGGTTACCGTTGGTGAATACGTTTGATTGTATGCTGTTACTGCTACAGAAGCTCCTGTCAGACTATTAAACCAAACCAATTCATTTGTAGATGCTGTTGTCGCAGATAAAGCAACCGATTGACTACCACAGACAGCCATATTAGCCGTTACTGCTGTAGGTTTAGCCGGTGATCGATAGACATCAAATATTTTAACCGTTTTGGTTACATTGAGTTGTACCAAAGACGAAATTGTTACCCGAACCCGGTCAAAAGCTTGTCCCGGACTAAATGCAACATCTGTTTTTGCACCGGAACTGAGTAACCCGAGGAGATCGAGATTAACTAAAGATCCTAATCCCGACGAATAGACGACACTTGTTCCTGATAAAGCTTCTATCTTAATTCCATCCGAAACACCCAGATTAAGCAAAGACGGATCGTCAAGTTGCAATACCAGATGAAACTGGTCGGTTGCTCCTGATGGTGTTTGAAAATACATGGTTTGACTAATGGTTCCAGCCACCGTCAATACACCCTGACTCACCTGAGAAAAAGTAGTATCACTATTATCTATTGCAAGATTCGGGTTACTTACTCCTGCTCCTCCTACTCCTAAAATATCAACTGTTCCTCCGGTACCGTCAAATGAAGTAGCAAAAGCCGGATTACAAATATCAGATCCTGAAAAATGGAACGCACTATAAACACGTAACGTATTAATGGTTCCCAGAAGCAACGTATTCGTGTAATCCTCAATTTCAATACTATTATAAGCGACACTTGGTGTAATTGCGATATAATAAAATCCGTTAGCACCATATACAAGACGTGCATTTTCATTTGCAAAACCATTGATAGATGAGGCAGTAAATACCGGTGTTGCATTTCCGGTTTCTTTAGCCCGAACCTCAAAATAGTGGTTTCCAAGCGCAATAGTTCCGGTCAGATTCGCCAATGCTCCTCCCAAACCACCTCCTAAGAGTGTATTTAAAAGCGTTGCATCCGTTTGAATCCGCACATAAGTTGTAGTTCCTGCCGGTACAGTAGACGGGAATCCCAATTCTATCCTACCGGTATACGAACCTAAGTTAATCGCAATACCTCCGTAGGATTCCAGTGTGGCATAATCGGTTGTACTAACCGAGACAGCATTACCCGGCGCAGCTACATGGCTGTTGTTCCCGAGCAGTTGATTCGCATATATATAACTCACCTGGGCATGGGAGTTAGTATGAACGAAAAAGAAAAATGCCAAAAAGAGCAGATAGAGCCTTTTAAAACATTTTTTCAGGGTAAAATTCCAATTCATAAGCAATAGTTTTAAATTAGGTTAATTCTACAGTATATACATAAGTAGCCTGACAGCTTATAAAGCTGCCGGAAAGCCTTTAATCTTACATTTATGCTGTTTTATCTAAGTGTTAAATCGAAACTTATTCAAACAAAATGGCGATTACTATAATTTTGGGATTTTTGCTGTACCGGATCAACAGATCATTCTCAAAAGACCTCTTTTACCTCTAAAAAGATTCGATACAAATGATATTCTTTACTTCAATAAATATTATTTTTTAACACTATTTAAATCAAATTCTAAAAAGCATAAAAACATATTATGTGAACTTTTATTTTTACTTCCATAAAAGTATTACACATTTTGAGAATACACAAGAAAAAATTAAATTTAAATACATAATGTTAAAAAAAGTCTTACATATTTCGGTAATTACCTGTAATATAATACAGTATAATTTTACAAATCTTAAAAATAACCTACAAAAAATAAGTAAAATTACGATATCAACATATTCACAAAATGTGAACTTTGTTTGAAAATAATCAAAAAATGCCAAAATGAAACAAAATGAGATATTTCTATATTTTTAAGAATACTACAACATCGCAGTTTAAAAGAAGTATTTTTATTATTTTAGCCCTATGATTAAAATCGCTATTATCGGCTCTGGTAATGTAGCCCAACACCTGATTACTGTTTTCCAAAAAACAGCGACTGTAAAACTGGTACAGGTTTTTGCCCGAAAAAAAGAGACCCTTAGTACTCTTGTTCCGGAAGCCTTAGTTACTTCCGATCTTTCGGGACTAAAAGAAGCTGATTTATACATTATTGCCGTATCTGACGATGCTATTTCTGATATCGCCGCACAACTAAATTTTACCAATAAATTAATAGTCCATACCTCAGGTAGTTCCGGTATGGAAGTTTTAGGTAATCAAAACAGAAAAGGTGTCTTTTATCCGTTACAGACTTTTTCAAAAACCAAGGCAGTCGATTTTAAGACGGTTCCCTTATGTTTAGAATGCGAAAACGAAGCCGACTACCAATTATTAGAAGCGGTTGCTAATGCTATATCCGATAAAGTTTACCGCATCAGTTCCGAACAAAGACAAAGTCTTCATGTAGCAGCTGTATTTTCCTGTAATTTTGTAAACCACCTGTATCAGATAGGTGATGAAATTTGTCGGGAAAACAATATCCCTTTTGAAATCCTTTTTCCGTTAATTCAGGAAACCGCGGATAAAATAAAAACATTGTCTCCGCAAGCCGCTCAAACCGGACCGGCAATCCGTAGAGATCAAAAAACAATCGAAAGACATCTGGCCTTTTTAAAGGATAATCCGGAACGAACAGAAATATATCAACTACTAACAGAATCCATACAAAAAAATAATGACTAAGAGTTACAAAGAATTAATGAACGACATCACTACTTTTATTTTTGATGTCGATGGCGTTTTAACTGATGGTACAATACATGTAACCCAAACCGGAGAAATGCTCCGTCATATGAATATCCGCGATGGTTATGCTATGAAGGCTGCCGTAGAAAACGGCTATACGGTTTGTATTATTTCCGGCGGTAGTAATGAAGGAGTTCGAATCCGACTTCGTAATTTAGGAATAACCGATATTTATCTTGGCGTACCCAACAAAGTAGAAACATTTGACGAGTTTACCGATATTTATAAGATCAACCCGGAGCAAGTACTTTATATGGGGGACGATATTCCGGACTATCACGTTATGAAATTAGTAGGCCTGGCAACCTGTCCGCAGGATGCAGCACCGGAAATCAAAGAAATCTGCAACTATATCTCCCATAAAAACGGAGGTAAAGGTGCTGTTCGCGATGTGATTGAACAGGTTATGAAAGTTCAGGGAAAATGGATGGAACATTTTGATGCTAAATACGATTAAAATCGAAGTACTATAATATGATGCCTTTTTTAAAATTAATTCGCTATCAGAATCTGGTAATGATTGCGCTGATGCAATTGTTATTTCACTATGGTTTTCTAAAACAGCAACCCGGATTAATTCCGGCTTTATCGGATTTTCAATATCTATTATTAATAATAGCCACTATCTGTATTGCAGCCGGTGGTTTTGTAATTAATAATATTATGGATCAGGAAACCGATCGGATTGCAAAACCGAATAATCTGGTTGTAGGGAAATTTATTTCGGAAGCAGCTGCGTACAATATCTATATCGGTTGCAACATTATTGGTGTCGGTATCGGGTTTTACTTGTCCAACTTAATCGGAAAAGCCGGTTTTTCAGCTTTGTTTATCATCATTGCCGCTACATTATATCTGTATGCAACCAGTTTAAAACAAAGCTTACTTATCGGAAATATTATTGTCGCCTTATTGCTTTCCGTTAGCGTTATCATAATCGGTATCTTTGATTTATACCCGATAATTAATGAAACGAATCAGGCACAACTAAGTGTTTTATTTCGTATCCTACTTGATTACGCCGTTTTTGCATTTATGATCAATTTTATCCGAGAGCTTGTCAAAGACATTGAAGATATGGACGGCGATTATAATGCCGGAATGAATACCTTACCTATTGCCATCGGAAAAGCCCGTGCCGCTAAAGTTGCTTTTGCACTGGCATTTATCCCGATTGCAAGTTTGCTTTATTACATCAACCAAAATCTTTTAGGATTACAATTTGTCTTGTTTTATTTACTGCTTTTTGTAATCGGTCCGCTACTCTATTTTCTGATCAAGATTTGGGGAGCGAAAAACAAAGCAGAGTTTCACCATCTAAGTCTTGTCTTAAAACTCGTATTACTATTCGGAATTCTTTCTATTGGAGTGATTACTTTTAATATGCACTATCATGCTTAATACCCTTTTTAAAAATCATAATATCATTCTGGCGTCCGGTTCTCCCCGACGCCAGAATTTCTTTAAAGAACTGGATCTTGAATTTGAAATCCGCTTAAAGGACGTTGAAGAGATTTACCCGGATACTTTACAAGCTGAAGAAATCACGGATTTTCTGGCCGAATTAAAAGCGAATGCCTTTGCAGGTGAATTAAATGACAATGATATTCTGGTGACCAGTGATACAATTGTATGGCATGAAGGTAAAGCTTTAGGAAAACCGAAAGATTATGACGATGCTTTTGAAACTTTGCGATCATTATCCGGTAAAACACACGAAGTCATTACTTCAGTTTGCCTGACAAGTACGACCAAACGAGAGACATTTCACGAGTTTACCAAAGTCACTTTTAACCCGCTACCGGACGAATATATCCGTTATTACCTGGATAACTATTCTCCTTTTGACAAAGCCGGCTCTTACGGTATCCAGGAATGGATCGGATTGGTTGCTATTGCGAAAATTGAAGGTTCCTATAATAATGTTGTCGGACTTCCTGTAGATAAAGTCTTTCAACATTTGCTTATCTTTGTAGGATAAAGCATTTCGATTATGATAAGTAATGAGTATACCGCCCAGATCATCAGTTCAATAATTACGTTACTATTTTTTGCCGTTATCCGCTATCTGGCTACTAAAATTGTAAGACGGTTTACCCAGCTTTCCCATACAATGGAGCGCCGTAGCAATCTGGTGATCAAATATATCAGTATCCTTATCGGTGCTTTAAGTGTCCTTTCCTTAACCGTTATATGGGGTGTAAAAGCAGACGATATTTTATTGGTTATTTCTTCAATGTTTGCCGTGATCGGTGTAGCCATGTTTGCACAATGGTCAATTCTGAGTAATATTACGGCCGGGATAATTCTGTTTTTTTCTTTTCCGTTTAAGATCGGTGATATTATCAAGATACATGACAAGGATTTCCCAATTGAAGCCGAAATTGAAGATATCACTACTTTTCATGCTTTGCTAAAAACAAAAGACGGTGAAAGAATAACGTATCCGAATAACCTTCTACTTCAAAAAGCCATTTCCATTATTACGCATCATATTGATGAAAAAGAATTTATGGACTAATTTTTTTTTAAATTACAAAACACTGAAAAACAGTATTTTATAAATTTTAAAACATTATATTTTTGCTTTCGATCCAAACTATTTTTTTTTGGCACAATACTTGGTTTTAGTTAAACAACCCAAATAAATTGTTTAATTAAAATTCGATTATCATGAAAGCTATAAAAATAGTAATGTTGGGAATCCTGTTATCCGTATCTGCTATGAATGCACAGGTTTCCGTTAATGTAAACATTGGAACACCACCGGCATGGGGTCCTGTAGGTTATACAGATGTCCGTTATTATTATTTACCGGATATTGAAATGTATTACGACATTAATACGGCAATGTTTATTTATTTCAGTGACGGCGGTTGGGTTCGTACAGCCTATTTACCAAGACGATACAGACATTATGATTTATACGGAGCTTATAAGGTTTGCTTACATGATTACGGACCGAATCCTTATCTTTACTATAAATCACACCGAATAAAATATTACAGAGGATATCGAGGTCCCGCTCAGGTTACTTACTATCCGCGACCAAGAGATGTTGACTATCGTGAAGTGAAAGTAAACCATTCTAACCGGGATTACGAATACCGCGACCGAAAAGAGGTTCGAAAATACAACGATTACCGAATGGATTACCGAACTGCAGATAATCAAAATAACGGTAAAAGCTTTGAAAAGGCTGAAGACCGCGGTAACGGAAGAAATTATGATCGTGGTAATGATCGCGGAAACGGAAGAGGTTATGAAAGAGGAAACGATCACGGCGGACGAGGTAACGACAACGGAAACGGCAGAGGTGGCCGACGATAATAAATCTAATAAAATCAAGGGCAAAGACAATTTTAACGTCTTTGCCTTTATTTTTAACAGTTAGGTACACTATATTTGAAAAGCCAACCTTAAAACGAATTATGACAAAAAAATTACCCTTATATTCTATATTATTTTTATTCTTATTTCAATCTACTTTTGCGCAGCAACCTAAAAAACCAACCGCTTCTGAAATTTACAATCAGATTGAAAAATTAAATTTTTTAGGCTCTGCACTTTATATTGCAGCGCATCCGGACGATGAAAATACACGTCTGATTTCATTTCTGGCCAACAATACCAAAGCCCGTACCGGATATTTATCACTTACCCGCGGTGACGGCGGACAAAATCTTATCGGAACCGAATTACGGGAACTTTTAGGCGTAATCCGTACACAGGAGCTGATCGAAGCCCGAAAAACCGATGGCGGCGAACAGTTTTTTTCACGCGCCAATGACTTCGGCTATTCGAAAGTCCCTACCGAAACACTGGAAATCTGGGATAAAGAAAAAGTAATGAGCGATATGGCCTGGATCATCCGTAATTTCCAGCCAGATATTATCATCAATAGATTTGATCATCGTTCGCCGGGAACAACACATGGGCATCATACATCGTCAGCGATGCTTTCTCAGGACTTATTTACTTTGGCCAATGATCCTAATTTTGAACCTTCTCAATTAAAATTTGTAAAACCCTGGCAGCCGAAACGTTTATTTTTTAATGTTTCCTGGTGGTTTTTTGGCGGAAAAGACAAATTTGAAAAAGCCGATAAATCGAAATACGTTAACCTAAGAACCGGCGTCTACTACCCTTCACTTGGTAAATCAAATCAGGAAATTGCAGCATTAAGTCGGAGTAAGCATCAATCCCAGGGATTCGGTTCTACCGGAGTTCGCGGTGAGGATATGGAATACCTGGAATTAATCAAAGGATCATCAATTACAGATCAGCAGAATCTTTTTGAAGGTATTGACACATCCTGGAAGCGCGTAAAAGGCGGTGCTCAAATCGGCGAAACAATCGATTTTATTTTAAAATGTTTCGATTTTAAAAATCCGTCAGCTTCTGTATACGACCTGGTAAAAGTTTATCGTCAGATCGAAGAATTAGAAGATCCGCATTGGAAAAAAATAAAACTGGAGGAAGTCAAAAATATTATTGCGAACTGTTCCGGTCTTTATATTGAAGCCGTGGCCGAAGAACAATCGGTTACACCCGGTGGTACTCTTAAAGTAAAATGGGAAGCGATTAACCGAAGCCCGGTTGAAATGAAATTACTGACTTTACAAACCATCCCTCAAAATGAAACGCTGGAACAAAGTTATCCGTTAAAAAACAATCTGTTTGAAAGCGAAACCATTACACTAAAAGTGCCGAAAGATGTCCCTTACACATCGCCGTATTGGCTCAATGAAAAAGGAACAACGGGTATGTATACGGTTAACGAACAACAAAAAATCGGAATTCCGGATATTATCCGAAACCTTAAAATAACCTTTACTGTTTTAGTCGAAGGAACAGCTATTCCGTTTACCCGTGAAATTATCTTCAAATACAACGATCCGGTAAAAGGAGAAGTGTACCGTCCTTTAGATATTGTACCGCAGGTTACAACCGAAATTCAGAATAAAGTACAATTATTTAAAGACCGGAAAAAGCAATCGGTTACGATGAAAGTAAAAGCCGGAAAAGATGATTGCAGCGGAACTTTACAATTAGAATTACCATCCGGATGGATTGTATCTCCGGAATATATCCCGTTTCAACTACACAAAAAAGGAAGCGAGAAAACAGTAACTTTCGAAGTTACACCACCGGATTATGCTACTGAAGCTACAGCAAAAGCTATTGCAACTATAGAAGGTGAACGTTTTGATCATCAACAGATTCTAATCGACTATCCGCATATTGCCTTACAACAGGTTTTATTGCCGGCTGAAGCCAAATTTACCAAAGCTGACATTGAAACAAAAGGAAAGAATATTGCTTATATTATGGGTGCCGGTGATCAGGTTCCGCAAAGTCTGCAACAGATGGGTTATACCGTTACATTACTAAAACCGGAAAAAATTACCAGTAGCCAACTGGAAAAATTTGATGCTGTAATTGTTGGAATCCGCGCTTATAATGTGGTAGAAGCTTTACAATTCAAACAGCCGCTTTTATTTGAATATGTGCGAAACGGCGGTACTATGATTGTACAATACAATACAACCGGTGCGCTTATCACACAAGATATCGCTCCCTATTCACTGGAAATATCATCTGACCGGGTTACTGAGGAAGATGCAACTGTAACTTTCCTTGATCCTAAAAATAAGGTATTGAACTATCCGAATAAAATTACCCAAAATGATTTTAAAGGTTGGGTACAGGAACAAGGTTTATATTATCCGGATAAATGGGCCAATGAATTTACACCTGTATTACAAGCCAATGACAAAGGAGAAACACCTAAAAAAGGAGCTTTACTGGTCGCGCAATACGGAAAAGGATATTATATCTATACCGGATTAAGCTTTTTCAGGGAATTACCGGAAGGTGTTTCCGGTGCTTTCCGCTTAATGGCCAATTTAATTGCCGTTGGGAAATAAGTTCTGAAAAGTTAATATTCAAAAAATAACACCTCTTTTTTGTATTTTCGAAAAGGGTTTCATTAACCGGTCTTCGTATCGGTTTTAAAACATATCAAAATGATTGACAAACCAACTTCCTGGAGAAAAAGCTATACGCTGGTATTGATCCTGAATGCTTTCTATATACTGTTGTTTTATTTCTTAATGCAAATGTTCACGTAAGCCATGCAGAGTATCGACTGGATTGTATTATCGGTAACCTTATTATTTATTGTAATCTATGGTGCGTTAAAGACCAAAGGAAGTAAAAACGTTGAAGAATTTATCCTCGGAAATAACGAAACGCCCTGGTGGACTGTAGGTTTATCCGTTATGGCTACTCAGGCCAGTGCCATTACTTTTCTTTCTACTCCGGGTCAGGCGTATCACGACGGAATGGGATTTGTTCAGTTTTATTTCGGATTGCCTATTGCAATGGTGGTTATCTGTATTACGTTTATTCCCATTTATCACCGTTTAAAGGTTTTTACGGCCTATGAATTTCTGGAACAGCGTTTTGATGTTAAAACCCGTTCGCTTGCCGCTCTGCTTTTCCTTTTCCAAAGAGGATTGGGTACCGGTCTTACCATTTATGCACCGGCTATTATCTTATCGTCTTTATTAGGCTGGAATCTGACATTGATGAATATCATTATCGGAGTATTGATTATTGTCTATACGTTTTCAGGTGGTACAAAAGCTGTTAACGTAACGCAAAAGCAACAGATGTTTGTGATCATGACAGGAATGTTTATCACTTTTGTTCTTATTTTAAGTTATTTACCGGACGAGCTGAGTTTTAGCAACGCTTTAGGAATTGCCGGAGCCAACGGCAAAATGAATATTGTCGATTTTTCATTTGATCCGGAAAAACGCTATACGTTCTGGAGCGGTATTACCGGTGGTTTTTTCCTGGCACTCTCCTATTTCGGAACTGATCAGTCGCAGGTGGGACGTTATCTGACCGGAAAATCAATCAAGGAAAGTCAGATGGGATTAATCATGAACGGTCTCTTAAAAGTACCGATGCAGTTTTTTATCTTACTGACCGGTGTTATGGTTTTTGTATTTTTTCAGTTTCATTCGGCTCCTTTGCATTTTAATCCGAATAATATCAAAGTCATCAATCATTCCCCTTATAAGTCGGAGTATCATAAACTGGAACAACAACTAGATCAGGTACAGGAAGAGAAAAAGGAAATCAGTATGCTTTATGTAGGTCAGCTACAACAGGATTTCGACAATCCGATTTTACAGCAAAAAATGGTTTCACTTTCCGGTAAAGAAAAAGATTTACGCGAACAGGCAAAAGATCTGATTACTAAAGCTGATCCTAAAACTGAAACGAATGATAAAGATTATGTTTTTATCCACTTTATCCTGAACTATCTTCCGAAAGGGCTTATCGGACTCTTACTGGCCGTAATTTTATCCGCAGCAATGTCATCATCAGCATCCGGACTAAATGCACTGGCTTCTACAACAACAATCGATCTTTACAAACGAAATCTGAAAACCGAAAAAGACGAAAAACACTTTGTGAATGCAACACAATTCTTTACGCTTTTATGGGGATTAATCGCGATCCTTTTTGCCTGTGTAGGAACTTTATTTGAAAACCTTATTCAATTGGTGAACATTGTCGGATCTATCTTCTACGGAACGGTGTTAGGTATCTTCCTGATTGCTTTCTATATTAAATACATTAAGGCCAAAGCGGTTTTTTGGGGTGCCACCTTTAGTCAGTTGCTCATTTTCTATATCTATTATCTGGATGTGGTAAGTTTTCTATGGCTCAATATCATCGGAGCCGTATTAACCATTATATTCGCCTCCCTGATCGAAACCTATTTACGTATGACACAAAAAGCAACCGTATAATTTTTTACGAAATACGAAAAAGCCGCTCTTAACAGGAGCGGCTTTTTATTTGTTTTTCAGTATCGTAACGGATTCAAATTACGAACATTGGAACACCTGCGAGATCATTTGGTGTTTTTCCGAATAAAACAGATACAGTGTACCAAACATATTACTATGATCCAACTGCGCTACAAATTCCATTTTTTTTCCGTCAGGATCGCGTGGTGTTTCATTGCTTTGCACCCAATCCGGTTTGCCGAGCCTTAGCTTTCCTTCGGTCTTATTTTTCTTAACTTTTACTTCCTGTACAACGCGCTCAATGCCATTTTCGGTTTTAGTATCTATAAAATTAAAGATAACAGGATTAACATAGCCCAGACTCATAATCCTATCGGAAATTCTTTGCTGCTCAAAGTTGTCACACCAGAAATAACTTTCGTCCTTTACCATCATTATTGTCTGTTGCAAGGTATAGTGTCCTGAAAGGGTAAAATGATTTATACCATACCTATTTTCTTTTGTTACCTGTATCTCATGCCCCAGATGTTCAAAAGTATATTTGTGACCTCTTACTTCCGTGATGACTTTCTTATCACTCTTTCCGATGTAATGTAAAAACCAGATGTCTTTTTCTTCAGGACAGCAAAAAGTATATTCGACAGTATCAGGTAGATCGGCTTCTTTATTGCCTTTGAAATTTATCTCTTCATACTTTTCAATTTTACAGGTATTTTCAAGGAAACTCGCATTCAGGCTATAGAAATGGTAAAATGCATATCCAAGTATAATTTTTCTTTGAATGTCAATGTAATTTCCCTCTTTCTTCCCCTTATTATACCTTCCCACTGTACTAAAATTCCAATCCGTTTCATCCTCATTAAACTCTGTCGAAAATGGTATTTTACTGTAGGTAGCCCCAAGCTTCTTATCCGTTGCTACAAGTTGGTGTGGTGCCAATTCTTTTGATATCGTATATCCGCTACTGGTCTTTTTATATACCAACTTTTCGGTCATCTTTATCTCACGTGCCGGTTGGTGCCTTGTAGTCCCTTTTAAAAAACCATCGGAATCATAATCGTAGGTATAGCGTTCCGAGTCAAGCCATTCTTCGTTCCCCAGAAAATATTGTATTGTTTTAGTCACCGGCATCGGTATTCCGTTAATGGTAGCATAACTGTATACTACACGTCTGTTGGGCCTATATGAAAACGATCCGGTTTGTAGCAACAGACCTTCGTTATTATATCGGTCTACTTGCCAGTAATCCATCTCTTCAACCTTGTCCGCCGAAGTCTGCAAGTACTCACGCTTTATATCTGATTTATCATATTCTTCCACTTTCTTTAACTTAAGCGGGGCAAGTAGCTGATATTTGCCCTCTTCCAGTCGGAAGTCCATACGGCTTACATTTACATTCTGGAGCATAAAAGTGAAGGGCAATCCTTCCCATTTTTCGTCAACTATTCCACCGTCCAGTTTTACTATCGGAATTAGCTTTTTATTGAATTCCTTTGCATCGATAAGACAATCTGTAAGTTTAGGAAAACCCTCTATTTTCGACTTCTGTTTTGAGTGAGAAAGTTTAAGTTTTTTTTTCATTTATATCTACTTATCATATTATCAGCTTTACCTGTGTAACGCTTTTTTCATAGGAATATCCCTGATCGAATTTTTACGTAAAAATTCACTCCTGATTTTTATTAAAAATGCTGTCCTTTTTAAGAGGACAGCATTTAGAATTATTCTATTAGTAAACTTAAACGTTTTTTAAGCGACTCCGACAATCCTTCCCTATGATTATCTTTGGCATATTCCTTTCCTTTTTCTTTATAGGTTAAAGCAATTACCGAATCAATGTCAGTAGGCTCGTTTTTTTGAAGTAATGCTACAAGACTACTGTAATTCTGGGTTTTCACCATTCTTTTCAGTTTAGAATGTGCTGCCTTTTTCTTTGAAAAATGCAATTCCTTAGAACGGCATTCCACCGAGAAGAACGTAGCAAGTGCATACTCCATATAAATAACGAAATCACACTCGTGTGGCGTTTCATACGAAGCACTGTGATCATCACCAAAAGCAATTGTAGGATTACCGTTTTCAAGTATCATACAGGCATCATGGTAATAATTAAACCCGTCAATATAATGGAGTAAACCTCCATTGCTTTGTACATACTCGCCCAGATCCGTTTCCTGCGGATCACCAAGCAAATAAAAACCTTGTTGAGTTGCCAGACTTTCTGCCGGAAGGATTGAGATCCAACCTTCTTTAAAGTCGTCTTCATCTCGGGCTATTGGAATTTCTCCGTCAGGATCATCTATGATTTCAGCTTTCGGAAAAATAACCGAATGCCATGCTATATGAAGACCATTACTCCGTTTGTAAAATTCCCTAATATACGGATTAAAAGCAAAAGGAGCCTCCGGTGCCAAAGCATCATAATATTCGAAGTTATCCACCTGCGTTTCAAATACTTTTTCTTCAGCATAAGCTAACGCTTCCTCGGTCGCTCCGGGATATTTAATATAGTGAACCTGACTTACCAAATCGTGATTGCGCAATTCTTCAATCGCTTTTTCCAGTCGGTTAAAATAGCTTTCAGCCCATTCCCGGGCTTTTTTATTCCTCTTTTTGCTTGGTCGCTTTTTTGGAAGTATCGCTTTTTTAATTAAGTTCCAGAAATAAGCAATATCGCGTCTTCGCCCAAAATGAGAAGCCAAAATTTAATATTTAAAGAAAAAGAATACTACCGCAGCCCATTCTTTTTTTACCCCTTTTGCATATCCTAAAGTACCATGGCTACTGCCTTCTACCGTTCCGTCGCTTTTTACATAACCGATGGTTCCATGGCTACTATTCTCTACTGTACCGTCACTTTTTACATAACCTACAGTACCATGGCTCTTGTTTTCGATAGTACCGTCACTCTTAATGTAACCGATAGTACCATGACTTTTGTTTTCAATAGTACCGTCGCTTTTAATGTAACCTATAGTACCACCGCTGCTGTTTTCAATAGTTCCGTTACTACTAATTCTGGCTATCGTACTACGACTGCTTGATTCGATGGTTTGTGCCTGGGTAAGTGTACCGCATAATGCTAAAGCTGCAACAAGTAATATTTTTTTCATAATGATATTGGTTAAATTTTTATTGGTTTATTAATAAAGTGATCCAAATATAAAACAAAAAATAATCTCTGTATCGGGAAATTATCAAACGTAACGTTTTAGGATAAAAGCGTAGCCAAATTACAGTTATTCGTTTTTTGGCTGGCCAATATTGACTGATAACTGGCATCACTTTGTTTAAAAAAAAACACAACATAAATGACTCAAAAAGCATATTTTTACAACAATCATTATTAATATAAAGTATACTCCATGAAGATTATCGATTTATCCAAGCCTATTCAATATAATAAAGAAGATCCCTGGTTTATGAAAGTCAGGATTAAACACAAGCTACATAAAAAATCAAAATTACTAATTCGCTTTTTAGGTTTACCGTCCCGGCTTTTTCCGGAAAATTTTTCAGGATGGGCAGATGATACAATTCAATCGATGGGTGTTCACTCCACTACCCATATCGATGCTCCGTGGCATTATGCACCAACCTGCGAAGGAAAACCCGCCAAAACAATTGATCAGGTTCCTTTGGAATGGTGCTACGGAAAAGGAATTGTAATCGATATGAAACACAAAAAAGATTTTGATCCGATTACAAAAGCTGATATTCAAGATTTTTTAAGCCAACAAAAGCTAACAATTGAACCCGGAATGATCGTTCTGATTAAAACGGGTCGGGATATTTATAACGGAACTAAAAAGTTTCATGAAATCGGAACCGGAATGAGTGCCGAAGCTACCCGATGGCTTATTGACCAAGGTATAAAAGTAATGGGAATCGATCAATGGGGGTGGGATTTACCGTTGCATTACTTGATTCAACAAGCCAAAAAACAAAATAATAAAGAATTGTTTTGGGAAGCTCATTTGGTTGGATATGAAAAAGAATACTGTCATATTGAACAGTTAGTCAATCTGGATGCACTACCCTATACCGGATTTGACATTGCTGTTTTCCCGCTGAAGATTGTCGGCGGATCGGCTGCTCCGGCTCGGGTGGTTGCTCTTTTTAAAGATTAATCGCTAATAGCTAAAAAATAAAGGGCCGTCATTCAACTGACAGCCCTTTATTTTAATTATCGTTTCATACTAAAATGTCCTTTTACCACTCTTCCGTCCGGTAAGGTCAAAACATACCAATAATCGGTTGACGGTAACGGTTCCCTGTTATAAACACCGTCCCATCCGCCGGAAGCTTTCATTTGGTATAACATCTTTCCGTAACGGTCAAAAATAGTTACAATAGCATCTTTATACGGACTGATTGTTGCCCCTTTAATACGCCATAAATCATTGAATCCGTCACCGTTAGGTGTAAAGAATTTTGGAATACCCAATACCGCTATCTGTTTTTTAGCGATACCACAGCCGTTATAATCTTTTACATATACCATGTGTACACCAGCTTCTACATTTTCAAAAAAGTTGCTATCCTGATAAGGTCCTTCTTCTGTATCTAAAGCGTAAACATAATGATCACTAGTTCCTGTTACATAAACCGTAACAGTGTTATTATCCGATAAGTCTTGAACATCTACACCGGTAATCATAGCTTTGTCGGATGCAATTACCGTGATCGTACGCGTCGCTGAACATCCGTATAATTTATCGGTTACCTTAACCGTATAAATTGCGGCTGTATTTACAGTCAATGTCGGTGTAGTCGCTCCGTTTGACCATAGAAAATCATAACGATTTGTATCTGTAATTCCAGCTGACAACAGTAATGTCGCTCCTTTACATAAAATTGGGGCAAAATCGTTTGCTACAACCGGAAGCGGTCGCACATTTAGTTTTACTTCGTGTAATCCGTTACAATCGTTATTACTCTCAATACGGGCATAAATAACCTGAGCATTCGGTGTTGTATTGGTAAAGGTTGTATTTAATTCATTTTGTTCCAGTAAAGCATCCGTAAGTGTCGCATAATAGCTAACGTCTGTACCCGGTGCTTCCAATCCTGAATCAGTTAATGTAAAAGCAGCATAAGGCGTATCCGAACAAGTATTCAGATCAATACGTCGCGTTGGTGTTAAGGTTACCTGTAAATCCAGCGTTGTAGTTGTAAAACAACCTGTAGTTGTATCCGTTACTCTTACTGATATTGTCTGCGGATTACTTGTATTGGTAAAATTAACGGATAGCGGACTCGCATTATTGGTCGCATCGGTATTATTACTGAAGAAAGAAGTCACTAAATTGGTATTACCGTTTGTAAGTACTCCGTTAGCTTCATTCAGATTAAACGTTGTAAACCCGTCCGGATTTAATCCGAAGTCACATTGTACCAAAGTTGCCGGTACAGCAACCGGTAATGCATTTACTTTTAAATGAAAACTACCCGTTGCAAAACAATTGGGATTGGATTTGTTTTCGATTCGTATAAATATTTCCTGATCACCCGGTACCGTATTGGTATAATTATCCGGTAACAGATTTGATTTTGTATCGGCATCCGTCTGGCTTGCGTGGAAACTCACATCAAAATCGGCCGGACTTTGCGTTCCTAATATTCCCGGTACTTTTGTCGGTAAATTAAACGTCTGTATTCCGTTAGCTGAGTTATCATCACAAAGTATATAATCACTTGTAAGTACAATCACCGGTTTAGGGGTAACTTTTACGTCAAAGTTTGTAACTGCAAAACACGCCGGATTGTTTCGGTTTTGTACTCTTGCATACATCGTAAAATCAGCCGTAGCATTCGAAAAAGCACCGGCATTTACTACATCCGTATTATTGGTTGCATTGGCCAGGGAAGTAAAATAACGTACTTCAAAAACAGCCGGATCCTGTCCGTTTAGAATCGCATTATCCTGTTGTTGTAAGTTGATATTCATTAAACCGTTACTATCCGTATCACACAACTCTAATTTAGTAGGCTGATGTGCCACCGGAACTTCATAAATCGTAATATTCTGTGTCGTTGTAGCCGGATTTCCGTTTATTGTTACGGTTACCGAAACCTGATAATTACCTGCTGCTGCATAAACGTGAGTGGGTTCAGTTGTATTTGATATAGGAGAACCATCGCCAAAATCCCAGGCAATGGTCGTCGTAGAAGGCTGATTGATAAATGAAGGTGGTAGTATAAACGAAGTTGTATCGCCCAAACAAGTATGCATCACCTGGAAACTCGGATAAAAAACGGAAGTAATAAATGGCGGTAATCCTAAAGTGGACATACCATATGCTAATGTTACACCACTCGGATTAAAATCACATTGCATTCCGGATTCTTCCGGACTGTTAATAACACCCAACGTAATAGCGCTCGCATTGGCAAAATAGATTTTTTTATCCGGCCCCAACTGTAAAGCTCCTGTATTGTTAGTATAACCGATAATCGTTCCGGAAGTCGGTATATCATTAAATTCAAGATCAAACTGCATGATTAAATAGGAAGTTCCATCCCGCATATTCGAATACAATTTCTTTGATTCAGCCGAAAACTCAATTCCGTACGGATTTACCATTCCTTTTAAAAGCAGCGCATTACTCACTATACCCGTATTTTTATCGAAATCATACAAATATACCGAACCGTCATTGGACGATTGTCCGGTTTGAGATCCGTTTTGTGAATGTGCAATCGCTAATTTTTCTCCGTTCGGGGACGCTTTTAAATATCCGATGGCATTACGTCGGTATCCTGCAGTTGTAATAAGCGGATCGATATACGTTACCACCGGTGTTTGCGAAACTCCGGCTGAAGTTACCCTGAAAGCAAAAAAACGATCTACGAACTGCGTGATTACCCAATATCCGCCGGAATTATCCCGTACCGCCGTAATCTTTTCGGAACATTTATATTTGATTTCTTCTCCGTTCGGATCCGTATTATAGGTAATAAGATGTCTGTTTCGATAGGTAACATTCCCGATACTTCCGTTATTTCCGACAACAGAAAGGTCAACAGTCGAATAGTTAAAGCCGTTATTAAAACCATCGTCTTCTTCCAACGTTGCAGCCGTATTACGAGCCGGATAGGTTGCTGCATTTTCATGATGCGGTTCATCTACCGTAAAAATATAGTAGATATTCGGGTCACCCGGTTTCGGAATAATAATCCCGGATTGTGTACTTGACGGATCACCAAATAATCCGCGTCCGTTAAAGTAGTCACCATTCGGCATTTTTACGTGATTCCGATCCCAAACCGTTCGTCCGTCGGTATAAAATAATAAATCACCATTGGCATTGGAAATCGAGCTACACCCTTCAGTCGTATAAATTTGTCCGTTAGGGATGGACGTTACAGTACCATTGGCATCAAAATGCAAACCGGCACCGTTCCCAAAAAACCAGTTATTTGCTTCTCCCTGTCCGTAAGCGCAAAATCCGGAAAGAAGCAGAAAAAGAATATATTTTTTGATCATATTTTAAGAAAAAAACAGACAAATATAGACAATAAAAGGACAAGAAATGGTTAAATTAAAAAATAATGATTGCCGTAGCAGCAGTATATTTTTTTTAAATTACGTATTTACCCGTACCAAAAAACCGGATTTTTCCCCTACCCTGGCATTAATGTATCATTTAATTTTGCTCCTATAAGAAAAACCCAACCTTATGAAAACACGATCGCTTTCCGTTATATTCCTAATCATGGCTATTTATTCCTTTACGCAGTTGTATTTTTACTTCGACGATCTGGATTTTACGCATCAATTATTTAAAACATTGATCATCGTTATTACTGTCGTTATTGCCGTGATTATGGTCGGTTCTTATCTTAACTTCTATTTCTTTAAGAGAAGACGTTATATCAATAGAAAGTAATTAGAATTGTAAACCTGTAGTATTCCAACTTTCTTCTGATCGATAGTCTAGGTTTCCGTTAGTGACCGCCAACGGGCAATCAAAATTGTTCGTGTATAAACCTCCGGTTCCTAATCCCTGAGGCATTTTATTGTTCAGTGTATAAGTCCACTGCGCAATCGCATTTAGTCCGATATTACTTTCCAATGCCGATGTAATCCACCAACCGATATTGTATTTTTCGGCCAGTGTAATCCATTCTTTTGTACCTCGAAAACCGCCAACCAGACTTGGTTTTAAGATAATATATTGCGGTTGTATTTTTTGCAGTAGTGCTTCTTTTTCCGTTGGCGTAAAAATCCCTATTAATTCTTCATCCAAAGCAATCGGCATCGGACTTTTACGACATAAATCGGCCATTACCGTTTCATTTCCCTGTCGAATCGGTTGTTCGATACTATGTAATGTAAATGCGGCCAGTTTTTCCAGTTTTTCCAATGCTTCTTCTCCTGAGAAAGCTCCATTGGCATCCACTCGTATTTCAATAGTTTCGGCATCAAAATTTTTCCGGATAAATGCCAGTAAATCGAGTTCCTTCTGAAAATCGATAGCGCCTATTTTAAGTTTGATACAGGTAAATCCCTGTTCTAGTTTTTCTTCGATTTGTTGTTTCATGAAGTCTTCTTCTCCCATCCATACCAAACCGTTTATCGGAATACTTTTTACCGAATTCGTAAAATCAGACGGAAACAACAAAAACGGATCAGCTGATTCCAGCGAACGGAAAGCTGTTTCCAATCCGAACTGAATAGAAGGAAATTCGATGGTCGCTTCCCAAAGCCGGTCGGGGCCTAAATGTATGTTCTCGCAAACCCAACGTAGTTTTTCTTCATAATCCGGTCGGTCGTCGATGCTTAATCCTCTTAAGATACCGCACTCTCCTATTCCGGTTTTACCGTCCTTTTGAAGTTGTATGAACCAGGTTTCTTTTGTCGTCAAAACACCTCTGGAAGTTCCGGACGGTCTTTTAAACGTTAATACATATTTTTGATACGTTGCTTTTACTACTGAATCCGACATAATTCAACTTCTTTTAAACTAAAAATAAGATTTACAGTTGGCCTAAATTTCCTTCTATAAATCTTACTTCTATATTGCTAAACTCTTTTCTCTTTTCTCTTTTCTCTTTCTTCTCTTAAAGATCAATCGAAGCTCCTATCTCCAACAGCATCAGATCTTTTCCTTTGTTAAAAAATTTACGGATCGCTTCCTCATGATCAATTTCGATATAACCAAACGTATCAAAATGATAGCCCAATACTTTGTCGCATTCCACAAAATCAGAAGCAATGATAGCATCGTCTACATCCATTGTAAAATTACTTCCGATCGGTAAAATAGCTAAATCCAGTTGGGTACGCATCGGAATCAGTTTCATATCCATTGTCAAAGCGGTATCACCGGCGATATAAATATTTTTATGTTCCCCTTCGATCACAAAACCTCCGGGTTGACCGCCATAACTACCGTCACCGAATGAACTGGTATGAATGGCATTTACATATTTTACGGTTCCGAAATCAAATTTCCAGCTTCCTCCGTGATTCATGGGATGATATTGCAATCCTTTTTCTCCGTAATGAGAAGCTATTTCGTAATTCGAAACAATTACGGCATTGGTTCTGCGTGCAATGGTTTCTACATCCAACGTATGATCGTTGTGCGCATGTGTTACTAAAATATAATCGGCTTTAATCGTATTGATATCAATATGTGACGCTTTCGGATTTCCTGAAATAAAAGGGTCCACTAAAAGGTGTTTTCCGCTGATTTCTATTCCCAGACAGGCATGCCCGTAAAATGTAATTTTCATAGTTCGTTGTTTAAAAAGTGAGTACTACTGATAATAAAACAGCAAAAAGAAAAGTGCTTAATGCTACTTTTTTCAATTCCGGATCCAGTGCTTTCGGATCCTGATTGGTAATAACGGTTTTCAAATGTTTCAGTAATGGAATATATGCCAGTACAAATAAGTATTGTTTCCATTCAAATCCGGACCAAAATGCAAATATAAGTCCCAAAAGCATTGCCGAAACAACAATGGCAATATGATAACGTTTTGCATTTTGCGCACCGATTTTCACCACCAGTGTATTTTTTCCTGCTTTACTATCGGATTCCCGATCCCGCATATTGTTTAGATTCAACACCGCAACACTTAATAAGCCTACGCTAACAGCCGGTAAAAGAAGTTTACTATCTAATGATTGTGCAAACAGGAAATTCGTTCCGAGTACGCTTACCAATCCGAAAAAGATAAAGACAAAAAGATCGCCTAATCCTCTATATCCGTAAGCTGATTTTCCAACGGTATATTTAATCGCTGCCGTAATAGCCGCTAAACCTAACACAAAGAAAAATAACGAAAAACCGAAATTATCACTTCCGAAAGAAGCATAAATCAGCGAAACGGCAATAATTAAAGTTGCAACGGATACGATAATTATTCCTTTTTTCATTTGTTCCGGTGTAATCGCGCCACTTTGAAGTGCTCGTTGCGGACCGACACGGTCTTTATTATCCGTTCCTTTTACACCATCTCCATAATCATTGGCAAAATTCGACAACACCTGTAATCCTAAAGTCGTCAGAAAAGCCAAACCAAATATAATCCAGTAGTTATGGTTATCTGAATATTGTTTATAAGCATAAAAACTTCCTACTAATATTCCGGAAATGGATAACGGAAGGGTTCTTAATCGTGCGGCTTCAAGCCAAACTTTAGCACTCATATATTTGCTGTTCTTTTTTTAATTTATTGGATTACATCCAGTTTTTCGGTGTTGTTTCGACCTGATAAAGCCAGACATTCACCAATTCTTTAATTTTTGTAAAATCTCCCAGATGAAAGGAAATTGTTCCTCCGGCTGTATAAAGCGTTATACTTCCGATATTGGCACTTTTATGCCAAAATAACTGACTTGTTGCAATAGCTTGTATTTTATGCGGTTCGATAATCTGATGTTCGATATCCCAAACGCCTTTTCTGCAAATGATAAATTCATCGGTTACAAACAAACGATTATTCCGGAAACCAAAATACAGTAATAAGCCGGTAAACGTTATATATAACGGTACAAAAATAAGGTATTCCTGTATAGGTAGAATACTAAAATGATAGAATAAAAACAAAATGATAAGCGGTACCACCTGGTATATCACGATTCCTACGATCAGTCTTCTGATATTGGGGCGCAACATCACTCCTTCTTCCGGGATTTTATGAAATAATAACGTCAGTATTTTGTCCCGTTCTTCAGTATTACAGCCGGGAATGTGGATGGCTTGTTTGTCGTTTTCTTCCTGATCGGCATTTCCGGAAGCCTGGCGGATTTTCAGATTTAACGTATCCATCTTTTTTTGCAGAAAATTCCGACTGGTGGAAACGATCTGTACTTTTTCCGGTCGGATGATGGTATTTTTCGTGTTTAACAAACCATATGACAACAATAGCGATCTGTTTTGTTTTGTGATTTTGAAATCGAAATATTTAATAATCGTTCGTACAAGATTCAACAGTAAGAATAAACTCAGAAAGATTATAATAATGATCGATATTGAAAACATGGCCAGTCTTTCATCAATATAATTATTCACCTGAGAATCATCGATTTCATTGGCGCGCATAAAACTTTGTGCGTTTTCGTAAACTGTTCCGACAAAAGCCAGCAACAGCGCAAAACTCCGCATATAATTCGAAGTCAGTCCAATTTTAACTAAGCTCGAAAAGCTAATTTTAATAAAAGGTGCTTCCTGATCCGTATTATCTGTTAGCTTTTGATCATTTTTTTCTCCTTCCAGTAAACGGATTTTCAGCGCTTGGGCCAATTCGTGTGAAACAGCGCGAATTACAGCTTCTTTTTTCTGCGTTCCGGCGGTATCAATATCAAGAGCATATACTCCGATTACTTTTTGTACAAATGACTGATTAATTGTTACTTGTTGGATTTTATCCAATTTGATCGCAATTCTTGTTTTATTCAGTACGCCTTTCTGAATGATAAACTCATCGTTTTTATCGTCAATATAAAACGTGAAATTCTGATATTGCAAATACGCTACAATAGCCACCAATACTAAAAGGCTACCCGTTCCCAATACTACATAGGCTTTATTGAGTTCGTTAAACTTAAAAAGCCAGATTACAAGAATTGGCCATAAACCCCGAATCAGGCGTTGGAAAGTATCGGTAAACATAACCAATACGCCCACAAGGGATTGTCGTTGCGGCTGATTAAAGTTCATCTTCCGAAGATATTTCCGTTGTATTATCCGGGTTTTCTGTCGTTGTGATTTTCGTTTCCGAAATCAGTTTCGCCATTACCAGCTCTTTGATTTTTTCCGCTTCCTCTTTTCGGATTCCCGCTATACGAATGTCACTTCCGCTTCCGCCGGCTGTAAAAATTTCGATAGCCGCCAGATCCAGTTTTCGGGAAATAAACCCCTGATGTAAAGCAACATGCTGTACCCTATTATATGGAATTATCGTTATTGTAGTCGCAATGACTCCGCTTTTATACAATACATCATGCTGTCTGAAAGCATATCCTTTTTTTTGAAATGACAACAATCCGAATAAAACGGTCAGTATAATTATGATTAAAATCCCTGAACCGGCGATTAACGGTTCATTTTCGATTCTGCTATCCGGAGTCATCAAAACAAAAATCCCGTAAATCCCGATAAGGATAAGCGCAAAAACGGCACAATTAAAAAACATAATTTTTTTATAGTCATCCTGTAAAGATTGAAACGTTACCGTTTCAAATTGGGGAAGTTCCCGGGTATCGATACTTGTATTCGTAAAAGGCTCCATAGTAAAGGTATTGCTTCAGTTATTTCAAAAATAGGAATTTGTATCCAACTATCTTATAGTGTTGGCTTCGTAATTATTCCAAAAAAAAGTAGGATTAAATCCTACTCTTCTCTTCTATATGTTTACCCTACTACTATGGCAACCATTTCTTTTCGAAATTTGGTTTCCGTTTTTCAAGGAAAGCATTTCTTCCTTCTACAGCTTCGTCTGTCATATAAGCCAAACGTGTCGCTTCACCGGCAAATACCTGTTGCCCGACCATTCCGTCGTCCGTCAGGTTCATTGCGAATTTCAGCATTTTAATAGAAGTCGGGGATTTTGCCAGAATTTCCTGTGCCCATTCGTAAGCTGTATCTTCCAGTTCAGCATGAGGAATTACAGCATTCACCATTCCCATTTCAAAGGCTTCCTGAGCGGAATAATTACGTCCCAAAAAGAAAATTTCTCTTGCTTTTTTCTGTCCGACCATCTTAGCCAGATACGCAGATCCGTAACCGCCGTCAAAACTGGTCACATCAGCATCCGTTTGTTTAAAAATAGCGTGTTCTTTACTTGCCAGCGTCATGTCGCAAACTACGTGTAAACTATGTCCGCCACCAACAGCCCATCCCGGTACTACAGCAATCACCACTTTAGGCATAAAGCGAATCAATCGTTGTACTTCCAGAATATTCAGGCGGTGCATACCATCATCACCCACATATCCCTGATGTCCTCTGGCTTTTTGATCACCACCGCTGCAAAACGAATACACACCGTCTTTAGAGGAAGGACCTTCAGCTGAAAGTAATACTACTCCAATTGATATATCTTCCTGCGCATCATAAAAAGCCTGATATAATTCACTTGTTGTTTTTGGTCGGAATGCATTACGTACATCCGGTCTGTTAAACGCAATTCGGGCCACCCCATTGCATTTTTTATAGGTTATATCTTCGAATTCCCGAGCCGTTTGCCAGTCTATCGTATTCATATTTTTAATTTTTAGCGTAAAAATAAAGCATTTTTTGCATTATCTTGCACTTCCAAAAAATTATAATACAATGAAAAAAATTTTTGTTTCAGCAGCCTTCCTGGGTTTCCTTTTTTCAGCTCAGGCACAAAAATATGAGTTTCAAACCGTTACCGATCTGGAAGCCTTACCGGTAATCAGTCAGGGTAATACCGGAACCTGCTGGAGTTTTTCTACATCTTCATTCCTGGAATCGGAAGTAATCCGTTTAACCGGAAAGAAAATAGATTTATCCGAAATGTATCAGGTTCGTAATACGTATCCTAAAAAAGCGGAGAATTATGTGATGCGTCAAGGAAAAGCGCAATTTGGTGAAGGCGGATTGGCTCATGATGTCATCAATAGTGTTGCAGATTACGGCTTGGTTCCGAATGCCGCATTTACCGGTCTTAACGGTACAGCAGAAACCCATAATCACGCTGAAATGGTTGCGGTAATGGAAAGTATGTTAAAAGCATATGCCGAAAATCCCGGGAAAAAATTATCTCCGAACTGGAAGAAAGCGATTGATGCTATGTTAGACATCTATATCGGGAAAAATGTAACGGAATTTACCTACGAAGGAAAAAAATACACGCCGAAAAGCTTTTTGGCGATGACTAAAATAACGCCGAAAGACTACGTTACCATTACTTCTTTTACTCACGCTCCTAATTACGGAACTTTTATTCTAAATGTGCCGGATAATTTTTCAAACGGTAGTTTTTACAACCTTCCGCTGGAAGAATATATCGCCAATATTGACAATGCATTGGCTAACGGTTTTACTGTAGAATTAGACTGTGACGTTAGTGAACCGACTTTTTCAGGAAAATACGGTGTAGCGGTTATCCCGAATGACGATGCCGACAATAAAACGATATTAACCGAAATCAAACCGGAAAAAGCGATCACACCGGAATACCGTCAGGCGGAATTCGAAAATTTAGCTACTCAGGATGATCACCTGATGCATATCGTCGGAAAGGTAAAAGACCAGAAAGGAAATGTTTACTATAAGGTAAAAAATTCATGGGGTACCGATCCGAACCGCGTTGCTAATGGCGGTTATGTTTATATGAGTGTTCCGTATATGAAACTAAAATCGATTTCGGTATTGGTACACAAAGATGCATTACAAAAAGATACGCGTAAAAAACTGGGATTATAAATCGCTCACTAGTATATAAAGTAAAGGACCATCGTAAAATGGTCCTTTTTTATTATCATCCGGGTTGATCCGACTAAATTTTAACAGAAATAATTGCCTCTATCAATTTTAAAAACAAACTGTGTTATTTATATTTGCCTTTTACTAAATTTTTACCCTGGAACGCACCCGATGAAACTGACAAAATACGTACCCTTATTTTCCATATTATTATTAATAGCCTGCAATAAAAAAGATAATTCCCGAGATTCTGACAATAACCCTAACGATACCGCTTTATTAGCCGGTGATTTTTCTATTAAATTACCCAAAATTTCACCGCAATTTGCATCCGACAATAAAGCTTATGTAGAACGTTTTTACAACAAACATTATAATGCCGGTGATTATAGCGGTGGTTTTTTAGTTGCTAAAAACGGACAGATTATCTATGAAAATTACAGCGGTTATGCCTATAAAGAAAAAGGAGATAAAATAACCGAAGATACTCCTATCCATATCGCATCCGTTAGTAAAATGATCACAGCTGTAGCTGTAATGAAACTGGCAGATGAAGGAAAAATAAAATTTGATCAGCCGGTTAAAAATTATCTTCCGGAGTTTCCCTATGAAAAAACAACCGTACGTATGTTGTTAAATCACCGTAGCGGATTACGAAACTATGCCTATTTTACAGCTGATAAAGGCGTTTGGGATAAGAAAAAAACACTGACCAATCAGGATGTACTTACAATTCTGGCAACTAAAAATGTTGGTTTGGAATCACAACCGGGAACCCGATTCGGCTATTGTAACACCAATTATGCCTTATTAGCCCTGATTATTGAAAAAGTAACCGGAAAAACGTACCCGACGGTTATGAAAGAAATGATTTTCGAACCACTGGGAATGACACATACTTTTGTTTTTGACGATTTAAAAAAGAAAGACGAAGTGAGTCAGTCGTATAAAGGCAATTACTTACGTCTTGCTTTTGAATTTCTGGATCAGGTGTATGGCGACAAAAACATTTACTCCACACCACGCGACCTGTTAAAATTTGACATTGCCACATATAACGATGACTTTTTAAGCAAAGAAATGAAAGCCGAAATGTTTAAAGGTTATAGCTACGAACGCAAAGGAACCCGAAATTACGGATTAGGCGTTCGGATGTTGGAATTTGAAACCGGACAAAAATACTTTTTCCACAACGGTTGGTGGCATGGAAATACTTCTTCTTTAGTCACCTTACGAAAAGACACGGTTTCCATCATTGCAATTTCGAATAAATTCACCAAGAAAACCTATCAGACTAAAAAACTGGCGCCTCATTTCGGCGATTATCCGTTTAAATTCAGTAAAGAAGAAAGTGAAGAATAAAAAAAACTCCGGTTGATCAACCGGAGTTTTTTTTTTAACCGATCTTAACGGATGTCATCGTTAGCGAACCGCCTACCGCTTTATCATTAAAAAATGATGTTACATCTTTATTATCCTGCAATCCTAATGTATACAACAACGGATAATAATGATCCGGCGTTGGGATAGCCAGTTTTGCGGCTTTATTCAGTTTTTCATAATCGATTAAAGCTTTATGATCCGCATCTGCAATTTTATCTTTAAAAAGCGTATTCATTTCCACTGCCCAGTCATAACCGTATTCCGGTTCAGCCAGTTTGTCCCAGGCTACCATTCGTAAGTTATGCACCATGTTTCCGCTTCCTATAATCAATACTCCTTTTTTACGCAGACTCGCTAATTGTTTCGCCAGGTCATAATGATATTGCGGCGGTTTATTATAGTCAATACTTAACTGCAATACCGGAATATCCGCATCCGGATACATATGTCGGACTACCGTCCAGGTTCCGTGATCCAATCCCCAATCATGATCCAATCCGACTTGGGTCGATGTGACCAGATCGGCTGTGACTTTAGCTAATTCCGGATTACCCGGTGCCGGATATTGTACGTCAAATAAAGCTTGTGGAAATCCGCCGAAATCATGAATCGTTTTCGGATGATTCATCGCTGTAATATGCGTACCTCTGGTTAACCAATGCGCCGAGATTACCAATACTGCTTTAGGCTTTGGAATTTCTTTTCCCATTTTAGCCCATGTTTGCGAAAACACATTATCTTCTATTCCATTCATCGGAGAACCATGACCGATAAATAAAACCGGAAGCTTTATATCTTCTTCTTCTAATTCTTTTGTCCAATTGTAAAACGGATATAATGTTGCCATACCTGCTCCTCCTATTATAGTTTTAATAAAATCCAATCTATTCATTACTATACAATATTTGTATATACAAATATAATATTTATCTCATTAGTCGCTTATAAAATTATGATTTTTAACAATTTAAATCAGAATACATAAAACACAAAAAAATAAAACCAAAATTAAACTCCTATATTTTTAAACTATTAGCATATAAATCCAAAAAAAGAAACAGAAAGTTCGATTTTAGCTGTTAATTATTTAAAAAAACAGGATAAATCACAAAAAACAACTATTTGGTATTAGTCTAAATAAAATAATGGTAGTATTTTTGCGGTTAGAAAAAATCCCCCTTAAACGTGAGATTCTTATATATCTTTCTTTTACTCGCCTTTAATACGGTAATCGCTCAAAAACAGATCAACGGACAAGTGTTCGATCGTGATACTCAAAAACCGTTACCGAATGTATTTGTAGTCAATCCTGAAACTAACGATTGGGCTATTACAGATGATAATGGTTTATTTCAGTTGCGTATGCCTTCATCAAAAGAAGTGAGCATTAGCTTTAAATTGTTAGGCAAACAGGAAATCACACACAACTATAAAAAAGAGGATCTTACCAATAAAATTGTAGTTTATCTTCAAAATCAGAATTTACGATTGGATGAAGTTGTGGTTACGGCACGTAAAGGAAAAAAATTCTCCGAGATCACAATTGGTAAAGAAGTAATCGAACAGGTTCAGGCCTTTTCCCTTAATGAAGTACTGGAACAGTTACCCGGACAAGCCATTACCAATTTTACCTTAAACGAATTTAAACCAATCGCTTTCCGTACGGTGCGCCCATCTTCCGTAGTCAATACCGGTTTCGGTAATAAATCATTCGGTACCGCCATTGTTGTTGATGGTATTCCAATTTCAAATAACGAAAACATGCAATCCTACGGCGGAAATTACGGTGCCCCCTTCTCCCCGAACACACTGGGATTTGGTGATCCGGCTACATCTTCCGGTTTTAACGGTTATTTTTCCAATGCCAATTTCGGAGCAGATTTACGAGAAATTCCGGTTGACAATATTGAAAAAGTAGAAGTCGTACAAGGAGTTCCGTCGGCAAAATACGGGGATTTAACTTCCGGGTTGATCAAAATTGAACAAAAAGCCGGAAAATCACCTTATCGCCTTTATACTTCATTACGTGACGGAACAACAGAATACGGTATAGCTAAAGGTTTTAAAGTAAATGATAAAATCGGTTTTGTAAATCTTTCGGTAAATTATTTAAAATCCAACGGAGAACCGCGTGTTTCCTATAATCAATACGAGCGTATCACCACGAATTTAATGTGGAGCTGGGCCAGTAAAAACAAAAACATCCGTAACTCCTTTTCAGTCGATTATGGTTTTAACAACGATAATGTAAACTACGAAGAAGAAGATACCGACAATAAAATTGTAAAAAACAAAAAGAAAGATCTTTCCGTTTCCAATCGTTTTAAATGGAAATTTAAAGACAGTAGCTTTTTCGATAATCTGGATGTAAACGCTAACTTCAGATATAGTGATCAACTAACTTACGAATCAAAGTTTGTCAATATTGGCGGTAGTATTGTCGGAACCAGTACACAGGAAGGTGTTTATTCCGGAACCTATACATTACCGAGTTATACTTCAGTTAAAGCCGTAGAAGGTATTCCGATCTCTTCTTTTATCTCGGCTGATTTATACAAAACATTTAATACCGGTGACTGGTCGCATTCCTTGTTATTCGGTACCTCTTTCCGAACCAGTGACAATAAAGGACGTGGTCGTTTGGGTAGTCCCGAAACAATGATCAGTACTTTTGCTTCGACAAACGGTGGTTCCGGACAAGGATTCCGTCCTTATAATTACGGTGAAAACATCCGGGCTGAATATCAGTTTTCATTATACGCCGAAGACAACATCACCCGAAACTGGGAAAACAGCACTTTTTATATGAATACCGGTTTGCGTTTTGACAACCAATTTGGATTTACAACACTTACTCCGCGTATCAACAGTTATTATCAATACGACAATTTTAAAATTCGCGGTGGTTTTGGAATTACCTCAAAAGCGCCTTCTTTAAATCAGATTTATACCGGTCCGCGTTACTACGACGCTGTATTGGGTGATTACCGTTATCCGGGCTATTACAATTTGGGAATCGTTCAGACCTTTATTGATTATGCCAATAACAAAGGCCTGAAACCGACAAAAAGTATGCGTTCAGAATTAGGATTAGATTATAAATTACCTTTCGGAAATCTGAATTTTACCGGTTTTTACAATCATATGTATGACGGAATCACCAATGAAGGAATTCCAAGTTTCCGGGATATGGCAGTTCTTGACGTTCAATATAACGGAACGCAGACACCAACTTACCAGGTAACCGGTTACACTCCTTTCTACTATTTACAAAGTCGTTTGGTTAACAAATTCGAATCGAAAGACCGGGGATTGGAGTTTTTTATGAGTTTTGATAAAACGCCTTTTAAAAACATCACATTCGATATTCAGGGAAGTTATACCGAAACCGTAAATACTGATACCCGCGATTCTTTTGAACGTATTGCCAGTACGACGCCAAGAACGGAAAAAATTGCGGTTTTAAAACCGTATGATGAAAATTCTAAAAGCTTCCGATTGGGTGCGAATATCAACTATCACCTACCGAAAGCAGGATTGGTAATTGCCGTACGAAGCGAGCATTTTATCATTGATAACACTAACTATAGAAGCGGTAATCGTTTATACGCTTATATCGATGAAAACCTAAATAAAGTGATCATCCCGGAATCAGAAAGAGATACACATCCGTTATTACCGATATTATCACAAAACAATGCGCTGATTGATCGCTCATTACAGAAAGTATATCACAATTTCCATTTGCGTGTATCAAAAGATTTTAAAAACGGGTTCCGTTTTTCATTCTACTCCAACAATTTCCTGGATCTGAAACAGACAGAAGATTTAATTGACAACGGAGTACCGACCAAACGTCCGAAAGCAGGAATGGTTCAACTATCCTTCGGAACTAAAATCGAATATCAATTTTAATAATTAATTTATATACTAACTTACATGAAAAAATTTCTTGTATTACTCAGTGCGGCATTAGCCTTTACATCGTGTTCCGATGATGATTTCGGCAATGGTAACAACGGGCTACAACCGGTAAACTTTTCGGTAAACCTTAAATACGATCCTATCACATTTAACGGTCAATCGGTTAACGGTGGTGCAGTTATATTGACAAACACCAATACCGGAGATACGTACACTATCGAATCGAATACAAACGGAATTGCTTCTTTCCCTGCGGTAATCCCGGGAACGTATAATATTACGGCTACAAAAACACTTACCAGTTCTGAATTCAGCACCCAATTCGGATATACACCGGAAACCCAAACAGTATTGTTTAACGGTGCTCAGGAGCAGGTTATCATCAATGCTAATGTAAACGCGACTGAAATTAAATTAAAATCAGTTCGTATCGGTGATTTAGTGATCAAACAAATTTATTACGCCGGTTCTCACGCGCAACAAGGGGCTGTTTTCAGAGATCAGTTTATTGAAATCTATAACAACTCAAACGAAACGATTTATGCCGATGGATTATGTATCGGTCAGTTATACGGAAAAACATCAACTACAACAGCTTCTTATACGTTAGCAAGCGGTCAGTTTGACTGGAGCAAATCGATTGGTATGACAGCCGGTTCTTCTGCTAATACTGATTATGTATATGCTGATTATGTGATCCGTATTCCGGGTTCAGGAACTACCTACCCTATTTTACCGGGAGAAAGTATTGTGATTGCTCAAACCGGAATCAACCACAAATCACCTTTAGTAGATAACAGTGGTGAACCGTTAAGCGTACAAAATCCGGATCTTACTGTAGATTTAAGCGGTGCTGATTTTGAAGTGTATTTAGGTGATTTCCGATTATCTCTTGGTGAAGATGTATACCGTTTTGACATCCAAAACCCGGCTGTAATGGATATGGAGATTGCTTATTGGGGAAGACAAGGATATGCGAGTCCTAATAAAGACTTAATCCTTGACAACTTAGGACGTGATAGTTTTGTAATTTTCCGTGACAACAATATGAACAACTATCCGAACTTCCCGGATCCGTCAATTGCATCTATTACTAATACTACTAAATTTTTCGTTCAAATCCCGAACGAAAAAATCATCGACGGTGTAGAATTACAACACTATAATCCAAGCAGCTTAAGACCGAAAATGCTTCAATCGCAAATTGATGCTTCTTCAATCAGTTGTGATGCGGCTTATAACTCACAAGCGGTTTACCGTAAAGTGAAATCTGTTGTAAACGGACGTAAAATCCTTGAAGATACAAACAACTCTTCAAACGATTTCGTAAAACAAAAAGCAAATCCAAGAGGTTTCGCTAACTAATCTGTAAAAAGATTTTTATAAACGCTTCTTAATTTTTTAAGAACAAGCTTTTCAATATGACTTCAAAAAAAGTAATATTATATTTTATTCTGTTAGTGAGTTGTGCCGTTCAGGCGCAGCTCACTGATAGTTTATCGGTACAACAGAATCTGTTTTACAACGATATCCAACAACAATTCTGGAGAAATCCGTTGTTTTATACCACTCAACATTTAAATGACTTTACACTGACACAAATTGACTTCAGTCAAAAAAATCTGAATTTAAAGCGTGTTCAGACTGCCGAAAGAACCACACAGTACAGTTTTACCACTCAGGGTATTTATAATGTAAAACCCCGATTACGATTATTCGGTGGTTTTGTATTCCATAAAGCATCTGAAAAAGGACTGGGCTATAATTTTTCTTCTCAGCGTACTGAAAATCAGAATGTATTGTCTCCCAATTATTTCTTTGCTCCCCGAAAAGGAAACTGGGACAATCAGGAATATAATCTGGACGGAGGATTTGCTTACCAGTTTAACAACAATATCCTATTGGCCGGTAAAGCGTTTTATAAAAACGGAAAAAATTACCGTACCAACGATCCGCGACCGGAAGTTGAAGTAAGCAATTACGGCGGTGAAATCCAAACCGGCTATAACTTTAGAAACAACAGCTTGTTTGTATCGGCCGGTATCTCTAAAAAGACGGAAACTTCTTCGATAACTTATGTCAATGATGCATTAAATGCACCGGTTTATTCAGAAACGTTTACCCGATTTTCATCCGGATATGGTCGTATCATTTTTAATTCATCTTACAATCGTTATATTTTTAATACGATCGACAAAAATTTCGGTTTTGGTTATCAGTATCAAAACGATCGTAGTAGCTGGAATGCTTCGTATCGCTATAACAAATCGATGGAAAGTTTTTATCAGAAAAACGTACGCGGCTATATTTATATCGACGATGAACTAAAACAGTTTATGTATCGTGTGGTTTCGCATACTTCCGATCTGAATTATTTTTATGACGGTCCGGAAAAGGATTATAAACTTCGTTTCAGTTATGAAACTCAAAAAGGCGATAACTTTTCCGTACGCGAAAACGGTCAGAACTACCGTATGAACCTGGATATCTTTTCGTTTAACAGTGGTTTGATCAAAAAAGATAAAAAACGAGTGGTTTACAGTTTTGAACTGGGTGCCAATTATATGCGTCATAAATACATCGATTTATTAGGAAGTACCGACAAACGTTTAAATACACTGGAAATCTCGGCTGCTTTCAACAAGGACATTCTTTCGAAAGAAAAAAACACATTGAATCTGGCTTTAGGCGTACAACATTATCAGGCTTTGGATGAAAGTTTAGTATTTATTCCGATTTCATCTTCTAACCTGTCTTTTGCCGACAATGTGATCAAACCGGACCAAGCGTATGATGCAACCTCAAAATTGCGTTCAAACATTATGCTTCAATACCAATATAGTCTTTCAAAAACTAAAAAGTTGCGTATTTTTGCCAATTATAACACACTGGTTGCTTTAGGTGATCAATATAAAACCTATACAACCGATTACAATACCAAGGAGAGTACCTATTTTAACGGTGGAATCTCTATAATTTACTAAGCATGAAAAAGATTATTGGATTTACATTTCTCAGTTTTTTGTTTGTCGGACTGGTTTCGCTTAAGAACCATAAAGACGATGAAAAATATTATTCAATATCAGACCTGAAAAAAATATACAGTAGCGGTGATGTAAGTCAATGGCCGAAACCGTCTATTGATAGTAGTGTTGTTAATTTTCAGGATTTAGGTGTATTGCCTAAGGTTAGTTTCCCGGCTGAGAATCCGTATTCGGAAGCCAAAAGAGAACTGGGAAAAGTATTATTTTTTGATCCGAGACTTTCTAAATCCGGACAAATTTCCTGTGCTTCCTGTCATGATCCCGAATTAGGATGGGGTGACGGAAAACGCGTTTCACACGGACATGACCGTACACCGGGAACCCGAAATTCCAAACCGATAATTAATGTGGCCTATTCCAATGTTTTCTTTTGGGACGGACGTGCTGCCAGTTTGGAAGAACAGGCTCGCTTTCCGATTGTAGATACCAAGGAAATGAATAACCACATGGATATCGCTGTTAAAACGATTAAAAAAATTAAAGGCTATAAATCCCTTTTTAAAGCTGCTTTTGGCGATGAAAAAGTAACGGAAGAAACCATTTTTAAAGCTATCGCTACTTTTGAACGTACTGTTGTTAGTCGTAAAAGTCGTTTTGATAAATTTATTGAAGGTGATACGACGCAGCTATCCAATAAAGAAGTAGCCGGTTTGCATTTATTCCGAACTAAAGCAAGATGCATCAACTGTCATAATTCGGCTCTATTTTCAGATAATCAGTTTCATAATGCCGGGTTAACGTATTACGGCAGAAAATATGAAGATTTAGGACGTTATAACATTACCAAAAATCCGGATGACGTGGGTAAATTCAGAACACCTTCCCTACGCGAAGTCGGAAAAACCGGGCCGTATATGCACAATGGTCTTTTCCCGGAATTACGCGGTGTTTTAAATCTGTATAATGCGGGTATGCCAAATGTAAAACCAAAAGGCGAACAGGTTAATGATAAATTGTATCCGAAAACGTCTGAATTACTAAAAAAACTGGAACTTAACCGGGAAGAACTGGATCAGTTGGAAGCTTTTCTTCAAAGTATCACTTCTGTAATATACCGGGAACCGGCACCTGAAAAACTGCCACAATAATTAAAATAAAAAAGGAGCATTTTCAAATGCTCTTTTTTTATTATTTCACAAGATAAATACCATCCGGTTTAATCTCAATCAGCTTTTGTTTATATAAAACCCCTATTGCTTTTTTAAAGGTCTTTTTACTCATTTTAAGTACCGTTTTTATATCTTCCGGATGACTGTCATCATTTAGTCTTAAAAAGCCCCGACTGGCTTTTAATTCATCCAAAATATATTGTGAACTCGGTTCCAGTTTTTCAAATCCCAGTTTCGTTGCCGAAACGTCAATTTTTCCATCCGGACGTATATTTTTGATATAACCGATAATACGATCTCCGGTTCTCAAGTCATCATACACTTCATTTTTATAAAGCAAACCTTTATATTTTTCGTTAATGATCACATTAATTCCTACTTCGGTAATATGAGATATAATCAAATCGACTTCTTCTCCTTTTTCAAGTGCTATATCTTTATTATCCAGAAACTGGTTCGTTTTACTCGAACCTACCAAACGATTGGTTTTTTCATCAAGATACATATAAACTAAATAGCGTTTCCCCTGCTCCATCGGACGCGCCTGTTCCTTAAACGGAACAAACAGGTCTTTCTCCATTCCCCAGTTCATAAACGCTCCGAATTTATTCGTGTAATTTACGCGTAGTAATGAAAATTCATTTAAAAAGATATACGGTTCCAATGTAGTCGCAACCGGACGTTCTTCATGATCCAGGTAGACAAAAACAGCTATTTCATCTCCAATCTCAAACTGTTCGGGTACGTATTTGTTTGGTAATAAGATATCCTCAGTTCCGTCTGTCAGAAACAAACCTACTTTTGTTTCTCTGTCTATTTTTAAAGTATTGTATTTTCCGATTTCAATCATGGCATTCCGTATAGAAATTGTGTGGCACAAAGGTAAACATAGAATTAATTATTCCACCAGTAATCCTTAAAATATTATTATTATAAAAAAACTCCGGTTTTAGCCGGAGTCTTGTTTGTCGCTTTTAACGCTCTATTATTTTATGAACTCAATCTTTTGTACTTCTTCAGCATTAACGCTGTCAAAAAATCCTTGTTCATTCATCCATTCATCACTGAATATTTTGCTCATATAACGGGATCCGTGATCCGGGAAAATAACCACAACATTACTGTCTTTGGTAAATTCATTTTCTTCTGCAAACTGTTTTATTGCCTGCATCGCGGCTCCGGAAGTATAGCCTACAAATAATCCTTCTTTTTTAGCAATCTCTCTTGCCGTATGAGCACTTTCTTCATCATTCACTTTAGTGAACTTATCGATAGCTTCAAAGTCAGTAGCCGTTGGAATCAGGTTTTTCCCTAATCCTTCGATACGGTACGGATAGATTTCTTCGCTGTCGAATTCTTTGGTTTCATGGTATTTTTTCAATACTGATCCGAAAGCATCCACTCCTAATATTCTGATGTTCGGGTTTTTCTCTTTTAAGAAACGAGCTGTACCGGAAATAGTTCCACCAGTACCGGAACAAGCTACCAAATGCGTAATTTTTCCATTGGTTTGTTCCCATATTTCAGGTCCGGTAGTATTATAATGCGCATCTACATTCAAGTCGTTAAAATACTGATTGATGTAAACCGATCCTTTCGTTTCTTCGTGTAAACGTTTGGCAACATTATAATAAGAACGCGGATCATCTGCTGAAACGTGAGCCGGGCAAACATAAACTTTTGCGCCCAACGCCCGTAACATATCAATTTTATCTTTTGAAGATTTTGAGCTTACCGCCAAAACACAGTCATATCCTTTAATAATGCTAACCATTGCTAAACTGAATCCTGTGTTACCGGAAGTCGTTTCAATAATTGTATCACCAGGTTTTAAGATTCCTCTTTTTTCTGCTTCTTCAATTATATATATAGCAATTCTGTCTTTGGTGGAATGACCCGGGTTGAAAGCTTCTACTTTAGCATAAAAATTACCTTCTAATTCTTCTGTAATTTTATTGAGCTTAATTAGGGGAGTATTACCTATTAATTCCAATACATTATTATAGGCTTTTATGTCTTCTTTCATAAACTATAAATTAGTCGAGCGATATTACTTACAGTAGTAAGCAGTCTCTGAACTCTGCAAATTTAACAAAAAAAATTGATCTACTTTTTAATTCCTTCTAAATCTAATAAAAAAGTATACTCTTTCGCAACTTCTTTAAGCGATTCGAAACGTCCGGAAGCACCGCCGTGGCCCGCATCCATATTGGTATCCAGATATAACTGGCTATCTCCCACTTTCATAACTCTCAGTTTAGCAACCCATTTGGCAGGTTCCCAATACTGTACCTGTGAATCATGAAGACCGGTAGTAACCAATAAATTCGGATATTTTTGTTTTTTTACGTTATCATATGGCGAATATGACAGCATATAATCGTAATACGCTTTGTCATTCGGATTACCCCATTCGTCATATTCACCCGTAGTTAACGGAATTGAATCGTCCAGCATGGTTGTAATTACGTCTACAAAAGGGACCTGAGCAATTACACCGTTATATAAATCCGGTGCCATATTGATAATCGCTCCCATCAATAATCCTCCTGCCGAACCGCCTTCTGCATATAAATGCTGAGCCGATGTGTATTTCTCGGCAATTACAAACTTCGAACAGTCGATAAAATCTGTAAATGTATTTTTCTTTTTCAGTAGTTTTCCGTTTTCATACCAGTCTCTTCCTAAATCTTCACCACCTCTGATATGCGCAATCGCGTAAATAAATCCTCTGTCCAGTAAACTTAATCGGATAGAGGAAAAATACGGATCCATCGAAGCTCCGTAAGAACCGTATGCATATAACAGGAACGGATTTTTACCGTCTTTTTTGATTCCTTTTCGGTATACAATAGAAATCGGCACTTTGGTTCCGTCCTGAGCTGTTGCCCACTGACGCTCTTCTATATAATTGTTCTTATCAAACTTCCCTCCTAAAACTTCCTGTTCTTTTTTGATTTCTTTCGTTTTTGTTTTCATGTTGAAATCAATAATCGAAGAAGGTGTTGCCATTGACTGGTAACCGTATCGTAAAATATCGGTATCAAAATCAACATTTGACGTCGTATAGGCTGTATAAGTCTCAATTTCAAACGGAAGATAGTATTCTCCCTGTCCGCTCCAAGGCATAATACGAATCTTATTTAATCCGTTGGAACGTTCTGAAACCACTAAATAATTTTTAAAGATTTCAATATCTTCCAATAGTACCTCTTTACGATGCGCGATCAGGTCTTTCCAATTTTCTTTTCCGGTTGCATTCTCCGGAGTTTTCATCAGCTTAAAGTTGGTCGCCTTATCTTTATTCGTTACCACGTAAAAGCTGTCTCCATAATGCGAAATACTGTATTCCAATCCTCTGGTACGCGGCTGAAATACTTTAAATTCGCCATCCGGTGTATTGGACGGTAAAATTCGGAATTCAGATGTTAGCGTACTTGTAGACCCGATTACGATATATTTTTTAGATTTTTCTTTGTAAACAAATACAGAAAACGTGTCGTCTTTCTCTTCAAAAACTACCTTGTCGTTTTTAGCGTCTGATCCTAATTTATGTTTGTAAATCTTGTCGGAACGAAGTGTAACCAAATCTTTACGGGTATAGAACAATGTTTTATTGTCACTTGCCCAGGTAGATCCACCGGTTGTTTTTTCCAGTTTTACCGGCAGAATTTCACCGGTTTCCAGATTTTTAATCTGAATGGTATATTCTCTTCTCGATACGGTATCAATACCGAAAGCGCACCATTTATTATCTTCACTGATACTGATTCCGCTTAATTGAAAATAAGCATGTCCTTTTGCCATTTCATTACAGTCAAACAGGATTTCTTCCTTGGCATCAAGTGAGCCTTTTTTTCGGGCATGTATCGGATAATCTTTCCCTTTTTCATAACGGGTGATATAATAATATCCGTTATACAGATAAGGAACGGAACTGTCATCTTCTTTTATACGCGATTTCATCTCCTGAAACAAATCCTGTTGGAATTGCTTCGTATGAGCGGTCATCTGCTGGTAATATTCATTTTCACTTTTCAGATAATCGATAACTTCAGGGTTTTCTCTTTCATTTAACCAATAATAGTTATCTGTTCGTATATCGCCGTGTTTTTCTAATTGTTTGGGCTTAACGGCTGCCACAGGTGCTGTTGTTTTTGTTAACATATTGGTTTTTTTATTTTGTGCGTTTCCCGTTACAAAAATAAGACAAACGCAACTCAAAATAATTTGATTTTTCATTTAGTTTTATTTACTAATCAATCTGCAATTTAATAATTTTGCGGTAACATTAACCATTAATTTTATTAACATGTTCGGAGACATCATGGGAATGATGGGTAAACTAAAAGAGACCCAGCAAAAAATTGAAGATACTAAAAAAAGATTGGATACGGTTTTAATAGATGAACAAAGTAACGACGGGCTTTTAAAGGTTACTTTAACCGCTAACCGAAAGATAAAATCCATTATTGTAGATGATTCCCTTTTGGAAGATAAAGAACAACTGGAAGACTATCTTGTACTTGTTATTAACAAAGCAATTGAGAAAGCCACCAATGTAAATGAAGCTGAATTAGGTGCTGTTGCAAAAGACGGTATGCCTAATATTCCGGGTATGGATCTTTTCAAGTAAAATACGCCTCATTTAAATCATAAAAAATAGGGCTTATAGCCCTATTTTATTATTTTTTTTCTTATTTATAGACACTTTCTTTTTTAAAGTGAACCGTCAACAAGTAATACACTACCGCTCTGTACTTGTTTTTATTAGAACGGCCATATTTTTCTATTACGGCATCGATAGCTTTATCCAGTTCCGGACCATCCTTTAAACCTAACTTTTTGATTAAAAAGTTATTCTTAACGGTGTCTAACTCCGATTTTGAAGTCCCCGAAACAGTAGAAGAATCTGCATTGTAAATAGAGGGACCGCAACCGATAGTTACTTTTGTTAATAAATCCATATTCGGAGTTACGCCACATTTGTCTTTTAAATCCGCTGCGTACTTAGTAATTAGTTCATCTCTTTTACTCATAATAAATCTTGTTTTGTGTTACTTAATTGATTTACATTCTCTCAAATTTAACAAAATAAAACCAAAATGAATCGTTTTAAACAACTATTTTCTTTATTGTTACGTTAAGTTTTTAAAATATTCTAACAATATCTTGTCATTAACTTCCATCGGTGTATGGATTTCCAATAGTGCCGGTTGTGCTTTTTCGCTCAAAAAAGACGGCAATGCATTTTCCAGCTCCGTTTGGTCATTTACAGTCATATAACGGAATTTATACATCGCAGCAAGATGTTCGGCTGTAAGATGGTGCGCCGTTTCAAAATAAGTATTAAATACTTCTGTTTCCTGATGTCCGGGAAGTATTCTGAAAATACCGCCGCCTCCGTTATTAATCAGGATGATTTTAAAATTTTTCGGGATATAGGCATTCCATAAAGCGTTGCTATCATAAAGAAAACTGATATCTCCTGTAATCAACAATGTTTCCTTATTTGCCGCAATAGCAGCTCCGATTGCAGTTGAAGTACTTCCGTCAATACCGCTTGTTCCGCGATTACAAAATACGTCAATAGACGGATCGATGGAAAACAATTGCGCATAACGAATAGCCGAGCTGTTGCTAATCTGCAATTGTGTATTCGCAGGCAATGCCGGTAATAGGGTTTGAAAAACGGTAAAGTCACTATACGGAACGCGATCGGCATATATTTTATGTTTCGCTTCTCTTATTTTTTGTATTTCTTTTACTCTCGGTAAATAATCACTCGTTATAAGACTATCTTGTGCCAAAACAGCTTTAAAAAAGCGGTTCGGCATGCATTTAAAGTGTTGTGACAAGCAACCGAAGGTATCATACGCCCGTAACGGATCGACATGCCAGTGTTCTTCCGGCTGATATTTTCGCAGAAAAGCTTTAACTCGTTTCGAAACCACCATCCCTCCTATTGTAATCAGAATTTCCGGTTGAAAAGCGATAAAATCGTTTTCCGTAAACGGTGTAATAATCGTATCGATGTTTCCTATAAAATGAGGATGATGAATATTGGATGTCACTTCTTTCATGACCACAATCGAATCATCATTCGCTAATTGTTCTATAATCGCTGTTTCCATCACACCCGGATCATTAGTTCCGATAAGAATCAGTTTTTTCTTCGCCTGACTCCATTTCTGAATAAAAGGTGTCCAATCCGGAAGTGATTCTTCCTGTTTAACCGGTTCTTTTACTTCGGGATGTACAGAAAGTGTTTCGGTCACTTCATAAAGCGGTTCTTCGAACGGAACATTAATATGAACCGGTCCTTTTTGTCGGATCGCAATAGTAATCGCTTCATTAATTTTAGCATCATTTTCCGCAGAATTTTCTTCGGTCAGATTGGCACTATACAGAATATGATTGGCATAAACATTTTGTTGTCGGATCGTTTGTCCGTCACCGATATCGATTTTAGACGTAGGCCGATCGGCAGAAATAACCACCAATGGCAGCTGACTATAAAATGCTTCCGCAACTGCCGGATAATAATTTAATAAAGCAGAACCCGACGTACAGACTAATGCAACCGGTTTTTTAAGCTGTTGTGCCATACCGATTGCCATAAAAGCCGCGCAACGTTCATCAGCAATACTATAACAATTAAATTCTTTATTACTGGCGAAACCGATAGTTAACGGTGCGTTACGGGAACCCGGGGAAATAATAATATCAAGTAGGCCTTTCGCTTTGCAGAGTGCCATTACACTTTGCGCCAAAGGTATTTTAGGGTATGCCATTTTGTATTTGTAGTTTAAATTCAGCATACGGATATGCAATAACAAATTTAAGCTACTCCATCGAATTTCCTTTAAAAAAAGTGTGAAACTTTCTATCTTTGACTACTCCTTTTTACAACTTTCAATTTATGTCTGTTATCGTACGACCTGTAACTGAAAATGATATTCCGCAAGTATTGGATATTATTAACTATGAAATTCTGAATAGTGTTTCCATTTATGATTATGAACCGAGGACATTAGACCAACAGCGGGCTATCATACAAGAGAAACAGACAAAGGAATTTCCCTTTCTGGTGGCGGTTTACGATGATATCGTAGCGGGTTTTGCTACTTACGGCGACTTCCGGTTTAAAGAAGGCTATCGTTTTACTGTTGAGCATTCCGTTTATCTGCACCACGAACATCAGGGTAAAGGACTGGGAAAAATATTATTAGAATCGTTGATCAAAATCGCAAAAGAACAACAAAAGCATACGATGATTGCTGTAATTGATGCCGAAAATGCCGGTAGCATACAATTTCATCAGAGAATGGGATTTGAAATCGCCGGTACCTTAAGGGAAAGCGGCTATAAATTTGACCGTTGGCTGGATTCGGTATTTCTGCAATTATTTTTATAAAAAAACCTCCGGATTTGGAGGTTTTTTTTGTGTCTGTTTTAGCGTTTATCCTTTAGTAATCCAGTCAATTACTTCTTTACTGTCCGGTAATGTTTTCGGACTGATTACTTTTACCAGATTTCCTTTTTCATTGATCAGGTATTTCTGAAAGTTCCATTCTACCTGACTGTCTTGTAATCCGTTTTTCGATTTTTCCGTTAAAAAGTGGTATAACGGGTGCATATCCTCTCCTTTTACGGATATTTTTTCCATCATCGGGAACGTTACACCATAGTTCTTAGAGCAGAAAGTGGCAATTTCTTTATTTGATCCGGGTTCCTGAGCACCGAAATTGTTAGCCGGAAAACCTACAATTATCAAATTCTTGTCTTTGTATTGCGTATACAATTTTTGTAATTGTTCATATTGTGGTGTTAATCCGCATTCAGAAGCGGTATTTACTACCATTATTTTTTTTCCTTTCAGTTTTGAGAAATCAAATGTTTTTCCTTCGATGTCTTTAACTTTAAACTGGTAAATACTTTCTGTATTCATAGCGGCTAGTTTTTCGGTTGATGCTGTTTTTGCTGTATTTTGTGCCTGAATCTGACAACTAAAAAGTGCCAATACCGAACAGGCAAACAATAATTTTTTCATCTTTTCTTTTTTTCAAAAGTAAGCATTTTATGATTCTGTAATTATTAAACATTTCATAATAAATTGTCGTTTTCGGTTGCATCTCCCGGAAACACGTACTTCTTTATTAAATTGGTTTTATAATGTTCATTTTCTGTCCTTTATTGGGTTTTCCGAATCCCTATTCTCTTTAAAACAAACTATAATTTTGTACAAACCAATTTTTATATCAATGCATACAAAATTCAAATTATTAGTTGTTCTATTGGCAATTACGTTATTATCCTGTGAGTCGGATTCTTCCGTTTTACCGGTTAACGATTCTCAAAAAAACGAGTTATCTTCCCGATTTGACTGGGATTCTTATGATGATTATAATGATCCGTCCGACAGTTCTTTTTTATACGATAACTTTATTTATCAGGTTCAGGGAAAATGGACACAGCTTTTAGGCGAAAACGGTCAGCTGACAATTAATGGAAACCTGTTTCATTTTGAAGATCCGGAATTCGACCTTAATCTCATCGGAAACTTCTTTATAAATAACGAAACGGGCTCTTTTAGTAACGGAAATGTTTTTGATTATGTTGTTAACACACCGACACAACGAACGCATCTGCAAATGATTTTAGAAAACAATACGATACTCCGAATCGGGATTTTTGTCAAAAAGAACGGCAGCAAACAAAAATCTAAAGTAGTCGTATATCAGAAAGTAAACAACTGATATTATGAAAACCATTCTTCGCTATTTTTTTTAGTTTTTTAAATAGAATTCGTTTCGGAAATTCTGAAACAGAATTTGAATGTTCTTAAAATGCAGCCGCAAGATTCGCAACAAAATTTACCGATTGTCCTTTGTTACATTCGTAGATAAAAGCTTTAAGGCTTTTACCTGGATACTTTTCAAAATCACCTACAATGGTTAGTTGCATACGATAATTGGAAAATTTTTGAAGGATTTCACCGGCCATTTTAGTTTTAAGATCAAAAAAATCCTGTGTGATATTTTTTTCATACAGGATTACCTTATCAAATTCCTGATAATACAAATCAACTAACAATTGTAACGCTTCCTCAACATTGGTAATGATTGATTCATCCGAAATAACTTCTGCTATTCGGATCCCGTTAACCTGATGGGGTACTATTTTCATTGATTCGTTGTTTGATTTAAAATTTTTCGGATTAATGAAATCTGTCCCATATGATAGTAGGTATGTTCCATTATTCCGACTAAATTACGATGATAGTTCCCGTATTTTCCATCAATAAAAAGTTCGAAAAAACGAGTATCATCCAATTGTTCGATTCGGCTTGCAAATGCTTCCGCTTCTGAAAATAGTTTTTCTTTTAACGCTTCCCACTCTGCTTCTGAAGTAATCGGAGGAAGATCAAAACTATTTTTATCACTCGCTTCTAAAGGTCCGCCTTCCAAAACTTTTAAAACAGCGCTGACATAATAATTGACATGAAAAACCAAAACCGCAATCGTATTCAAATCATAAATACGGGTTGTTGCCTGTTCCCAGGTTATATCTTCCAATACCGATTTAAAATTTACAGCCACCCAGTTATCTCCGAAATGTAAATCACGGAATTGTTTTGCGATTTGTTTTGCTAATACGTTTTCCATATTGATCTGAATTAGATGTTTTAAAAATGAATATCCGGTAATTAATTGATTCGTTCCGACCAATTTAAGCCTTCCGGTAATTGTACATCGGAAAATTCAATGTGAATTACCCTTCTTCTCTTCTGATTGGTTGTTCTGTTTGAACCGTGCAGCAATAAAGGTTTCATAATCATAACGCCACCTTTGGGAACACTGCAAATTGTTTCGGTTTCCGTATTCCAATCGATCGTTTCCGGACGATAAATCCCTTTGGCATGCGATTTATCAATAACCTTTAAGGCACCGTTATGCTCGTCTGTATCATCAAGATGTATTCGAATCGTAAAAATATTCTCTAAAACCGATACCGGCGGTTGAACAGCAAATTGATTTTGCTTTACGGTCCACGGTCCGAAGTCGTTAATTTCAATCTTTTGATCAACTGAAATGGTTAAATCCTGATGGTACGCGACATACCAGTTTGACGTTTCCGGTTTATCGAAGTAAATACTTTTAACTACAAAATAATCTTTACCGAAATAGTCTTTTATAATCTGCTTTAGATTTTCGTTAAAAACCAAGGTATGAATCTCCGGAATCTCCTTTAAAAACTGCCGTACGGCAAACAATTCTTTTGACTTTCTAAATGTGTCTTTTGTTGTATCTGTTTTTGCTATCAATTCAATCATCCTATCGATTTCTTCATTGGAATACACTTCTGAAATAGTTGTAAATCCTAATTCGGAAATCGCACGGTTATTATCTTCTTTTATTTTCATAATCCAAACATTCTTTTCAGTATAAATCTGCTGTTTTATAAATCCAACGGTATTTCCAATCCTTGTTTTACGATATCCAATGCTACGCTAGTCCGAAAACTTTTGATGTTTTTATTACTAAAAAACAATCTTCTGGTCAACTGTTCATAATCATGCATCGAAGGTGAAATAATCACCAGAACAAAATCGGTTTCTCCGGTAACATAATAGCATTGTTGTACTTCCGGTGCTTTCAGAAAACTACTTTTAGCCTGATCGATCAACTCCAATTGTTCACTTTCCAGTTTTACTTCCACAAATAAAGTGATCATTCTACCGGCTTTTTCCCTGTCGACAACTGTAATGTCAGCAGCAATCACTCCGGTTTCCCGCATTCGTTTAATCCGTCGTTGTACAGCCGCCGCCGATAATCCAATACTTTCCCCGATTGTTCGCTGGGGCGTAAGATTATCTTTTTGCAGCACTTTTAAAATCGCTAAATCAAATTTATCCAATGTTTCCAAAACAATCAGGGTATATAAATGAAACAAAATTGCAAATAGTCATCCAAATTTAAAGAAAAAGCACATCATAATTAATCTATTTTTGCACTTTAAATCCCCTAAAAATGACTGAAAAAGAAAAAATGCTCTCCGGAGCTTATTATACCTACATTAATGCAGAACTTAGTGCCGAACGTGATATCGCCGAAGATCTGGTAACTGATTATAACCGTTTACATCCGAAAGAGGAAGAAGCCCGAGCAGCCATTATCCGGGAATTATTCGGTTCTGCCGGGGAAAATTTCAGCATCAAACAACCGTTTTATTGCGATTACGGTTATAATATTCACGTGGGTGACAATTTCTTTTCCAATTTTAATTTTACCGTTCTGGATGAAGCCGAAGTTCGTATTGGCAATAACGTACTAATTGCTCCTAATGTTAGTATTTATACTGTAAACCATGCGGTAAACGTTGCAGAACGAAATGCCGGAATTGAATACGCGAAACCGGTTCATATTGCTGATAATGTTTGGATTGGCGGTAATACCGTGATTTTACAAGGTGTGACTATTGGCGAAAATTCAATTATCGGAGCCGGAAGTGTCGTTACCAAAAGTATTCCTGCCAATGTTATTGCAGCCGGAAATCCGTGTCGTGTTATTAAAGCAATTCCTGAAAACGAATTATAATTTTTTCTTCTCTTTTTTCTTTATGTCATCCATCATAAAAGGTTTTATACTAGCCATTTTAGCGGCCACGCTATGGGGTGTTTCCGGTACTTTCGGGCAATTTTTGTTTCAGCAAAGAGGTATTAATGTCGAATGGCTTATTACCGTTCGGATGTTGGTTTCCGGTTGTATTCTGTTACTTTTTGCCCGTTTTGGTGAAAAATCGGATTTAGGGTCGATCTGGAAAAATAAAAAAGATGCCATTCAGTTGATTATTTTTAGTACCACCGGTATGTTAGCGGTACAATACACGTATTTTGCAGCTATTATGCATTCGAATGCGGCGACTGCTACCGTTTTACAATATTCCGGTCCGGTATTTATTGCCATTTATCTGGCGGCCAAAAACAAAAAACTACCTCGTCCTGTGGAATATCTGGCGATTGCTCTTGCTGTGGGCGGAACTTTCCTACTGGTAACACACGGAAATATTCATAGTCTGGCGATTTCCGGAACGGCTTTATTTTTCGGACTCGCTTCTGCTGTCGCACTGGCTATTTATACTTTACAACCAATAGCCTTATTAAGTCGGTATAAATCGTCCGTTATTATCGGTTGGGGAATGTTATTGGGTGGTATTGCTTTTTCTTTTATAAAAGCTCCCTGGTCAGTTGAAGGACAATGGGATACGCAAACCTATTTGTATACTGCTTTTATTGTATTGTTCGGAACGTTAATTGCTTTTTACAGCTATCTGACAGCCGTACAAATAATCGGTGGTCAAAAAGCGAGTTTATTAGCTTCCGCCGAACCTTTATCGGCAACCATTATGGCTGTATTGTGGTTACAGGTTCCTTTTACTGCGATAGACTGGATGGGTAGTATTTGTATTATTTCGACGATATTTTTGTTAAGTAAGAAAAGTTAATTTGTTCGTTCTGCACAATTACATACAGCTTTATTGTTCAATTAAACGAAATAATTTTTCATAACCTCCACATTGTCCGAATTCACCTTGATCTTTGTCTGTACCCACAATATAATATAAACGACAGTTAAAACAAATTTTTGCTAATCCGATAATTCTTCCTTCTTTTTTGAAGATAAAGATATCTCTGTAAATCGGTACACAAGCCGCTGCATATACGTCGTTGCATGTTGTTAAACTGAAGATATTACTTATCTCTTTATTTCTTGACGGATCAATTCGCTTTTTCTTGAAACCAAACTCTTCCAGTTGCTTTCCGTAATTTTCATCCGGTAGTTCGTCAGGAACATCCTCCATATATATTACGGCACGTTTATCATCACCTTCCGCTTTTTTTATCTTACTATGAGGATTATTTAATAAATAAACCTTTCGTTCTTCAATATCCGAATGATAGTGGTCAACCTCATCAAAATCGAAATAGGCACTTTCAGATTTATTAGTATCTGTCTTATTTAAAATGATGCTATCGCTTTTTTTCTGTTTACAGCTCAATAATGCAATAGCAAAAATCAAAACACTCCATCTAATTACTATATTTTTACTCAAAGTCATCATAAGACTATTTCTTTTTTCTAAACAATTTCAACAGTTCCGTTTTTATCCCAACTAGTAATACAATCTAAAATCCAATAATTTACATAACGCATATTGTTTTTCGTGTAAAGTTTCCACGATATCGATTAAGTTATCATCTTCTTCAAATAAACTAAAGAAAATCCGATCCAGATTACTACTCGTTATTGTAGGATGCATTACGCCATAACCGGAAATCGCCCGTGCTCCGGTAATATCCAGAAAGTATTGCGCCTCTTCATCATTTAAATCCAATATCTTGGCATTGGCAAAATGCAGTATTTTTCCTTTCATTTTCCCTTCAAACAACTCCGCAATTTCTTCCATACTATAATAATAGCCGTTAAGACAGATATTATTTTCTTTTCCCTGCATAACCAGGTAAATGATTTCGTAGTTTTTAAAATTATGATCATCGTAAAGCAATGCATTCAGGCTCTCTTCCATTCCTTCGATCGTGTCACATACTTTATAAATGCTGTCTATTCCCTGTTCAACAGCGAGTTTTTCCAGATTCCGATATACCTCAGTTGTGATCTCCTTTTCAATGTCCCGAACGGCTTCAAGGCAATAGATAAATTTGTCATCTTCCATACAATCCTGTTTTTTCAAATCGAAACAAAAATAGCTTTTATTCAGACAAAATTATAACGGGATAACTTCATTTTAAATGTTATTTTGATCGTCAAAAAACAACAAAAGCGACTTCGATCTGAAGCCGCCTTTAGCGCATATCCGGATTTGTAACGGTAGTTAAATTACTCTTCCCGGATACCGAATCCGATCTTCCGACCGTTTTGCAACATTTCCATATTCATTTTCCCTTTATCATCTCTGTTGAATTTTATAACTGCATCGGCTCCGCCTTGTCGGATTCCTTTAAACTCATTATCCGATATCGGGAAAAAACGCATGTCCCAATCAGCTGAAGTAGTATTGTAAATTAAATGTCCCTCTTGATACGTAATCCGATGTTTATCCTCTTTCTCCTCCTGATCGGTATAATCTCCGGTAAATTGTTGTAGTACGCTTTCAGAAAGCGACACTTTCTTTTTAAATTCCGGTGTAAGCGGACTTTGATTTAGTAACTGTTGGATGTTATTAAACGGAATAGCACCGAGATTAAAGTTCTGCAATACGATTATTGTACGGTCTTTTATTTGATCATGATAGATCAGTGAGGTATAACCGTCCCAATTACCGGTATGTCCATAAGTAAACTTATTATCTCCTTTTCGGATATCCAGACCAAATCCGTAATCTATATTTTTGCCTTTATCGGTTTGTGTGATTTCCGTCATCGCTGCAAATTCTTCCGGTGTAAAAAAGGCATCCGATTTTAACGCATTTACCCATTTGTAAAGATCACCTACCGTTGAGTTGACTTTTGCACTTCCTACAACTCCATCCAGATAATAAACGGACTTTTGACCGTATTTCGGATCGTCTGCCGTTACTTTTTGAAATGATTTTTTAGCCCATACATAACCGATCGCCTGATTATCGATTTTTTGAGGTTTTTCTCTGCGATTATAGACAAAAGTATTTTTCATTTTTAGCGGTTTAAAGATATTAGTTGCTAAAAAATCGGCGTATTTTTTCCCGGAAACCCGTTCTATGATACTAGCCAGTAGTGCGTAATTGCTATTACTATACCGGTAATTACTTTTGGGTTCAAATCGTAAGGTGTCTTTGCGATTCGCATAGAATTGTATAACGTCGTTGTTCGTTGCTATTTTATTCGGATCCCAATTGTCTGTCATACTCGCTATATAGTCCGGAATACCACTTGTATGGCGTAGTAAGTCGTAAATAGTGACTTTATCCCATTGCTTTAATTCAGGGATAAATCGGGTTATTTTATCCGTATAATTTAACTTCCCTTGTCTTTTCAATACGACAATCCCGGCAGCCGTAAACTGTTTGGAACAGGACGCCAATTCAAAGATGGTATTTGTATTATTCTCCTTTTGAGTTGTCTCATTCCGAAGACCAAATCCTTTTTCGTAGATGATGTTTCCCTTATCCGCTATTAATACACTACCGTTAAATTGATTTTGTTGGTACAGTACGTTAAAAATACTATCCAATTGTCGGAATTCTTTCGTTTGGGCCAGACAAAAATGCGTGGCCAATACCACGATTAGTAAAATTTTCAGCTGTTTCATGTTTTTTGATTGATGATGATTGCGTTCTAATCCGAACGGCATCAAACCTAAAACTATTTTTTTAGTTATACAACTATTTTTTTAGTTAAAGAATTTATTTTAGTATTCCATCAGCAATCAAAAAACAAATAAAACAAGCTATATTACTCAACCTCAACCCAATCCGTTTCTACACTAATTCTGTATATTTCTTTAAAAAAACGGATTGCGCCTTCTAAGTCATAGACTTTATCCATCACGAGTCGGACTTTATAATTTGTAGGTAATAAATATCCGAATTTAGAATTCGGCAGACCGTCTTCCGGTAGGTTTTCCCGAATATAATTTTCTATTTTCTGCTGTAAGTCGGATTCAGCAGCAAGACGAGAGAAAACACCTTCGTCTTCAATATCCAAAACAAAACTGCTTTTATTTTCTAAATAGTACGCTTCAATATTCGCATAGCTAAATAACAATTCAAGTGCTTTGTTTATTTTCGTTCCGGCAAAAGTAAACAGCTCTATATTCTTTTGTCTGACAAGTAAAGGGCGTTCTTCTGTAAAATCGGTTATCTTAAAAACGGAAAAATCCTTTCTCATTTCATCCAGGACATCCTTACATGTGGGATCTAAAAACTCATATTCTGTTGAGGAATAAAGAATTTCCAGCATTTTTTCCCGAATCTTAGGATCAGTTATACCGCCATTACCTGAAAATTTAGGCACTTTTCCATCCTTAGCCGGTATTACTTCGATTTTTTTGGCTTTAAAATCCACATCCGTGATTTTCCAGATTTTTGCAGCCAATAAAATATTTTCATCAACCTGTAACTGAAAAGAAAAGGGTAATCCTCCTATCGTATTTCCGGCGTTCGATACCTTAAAGGTTTCTTCCGTCATAAACATGCCATAAAAGTCCATATTGTTGACAACCTTTTCGCCTTCGACTCCGATTATTACTTCCTGTTGTAATTTTTCCAATATATCCGTAGCGATAAGATGTGTTATAATTTCAATAATTTCATCTTCTGTTATACTATCAAATGTTGGGTTCTTTTTCAATTCTGAAATCAAGTCCGTAATTCGGATACCGGATCGTTCTTTCACAACAGACAATGCCTGATGCAATACGATATCATATGGTTTTTTAACAATCGCCGGCGGTTCTATGTAACCTTCTTTATATAACAACCAACACGCTATCGATTGGAGTACACTCCATTTATTCGTTGCATACAAAAAGAGACTACTTGTTGCTCCTTCCCTGCGTCCGCTTCTCCCGACACGCTGGATCAATGAGGCAATACTGTGAGTTGCATCAACTTGTACAACCTCATCTACATTTCCGATATCAATTCCGAGTTCGAGAGTTGATGTACAGGCAATACAAAAATTACTTTGCTTATTATTCTTGGCAAAATATTCGACATATTCCCTTTCGTCTTTATGTACCGATGAGTGATGCGAAAAGTAATTCGGATGTCCGTTTACCTTTTCCGATATTTTTTTAAGCTTAACCGCGATTTCTTCGGCTCTTCCCCTACTGTTCGGGAATACCAACACTTTGCTGTTACTAACCTCCTTATACAAGTCTTTTAGCAACGATAACGGTAATTCTGCACCGGTTCCGGGAAAATACCGGAAAACGGCTTTAATCTCTTTTTTACTGTTATCTCTTAAAACGATCGTTTTCTGTTCTTCTCCTGTAAATTTTTTCGCCTGATCAAAGTCGCCTAAGGTAGCAGAAAGTCCTATGACCCGAAATTTATTTTTGTTTATTTCCTGTAATCGGGCCAATAACGATTTTAACTGTAGTCCTCTGTCGGTTCCGATAAAAGAGTGAATTTCATCAATTACAACAAACTTCACATTTGCGAACAATTGTTTTACATTATAGGGTCTGTTGACAAACATGGCTTCAATCGATTCCGGTGTAATCAGTACAATCCCCTCCGGATTTTTGATCAGTTTGTCTTTTTGTCCTCTACTGGCTTCTCCGTGCCATTTGGTAACCGGAACTTCCAGATTTTTGCACAATTCTTCCACCCGATTAAACTGATCATTAATCAGAGCAATTAACGGCGAGATACACAATACCTGTACGCCGCTTTCGTTAAAATCAACTTTAGACAAAATAGGTAAAAACGCAGCTTCCGTTTTACCCGAAGCGGTTCCCGATGCCAGTATGTAATGATTATCGGTGGACAAAATATGTTGTATCGCCGCGTTCTGAATCGGACGTAGCTGTTCCCACTTCTTTTCCCTTATATACCGGCGAATCGGTTCTGACAATAGTTCGTAGGCCATTATAGTTCTTCTATGCTATCAATTAAAACCAAATCCGGTCTTTCGTCTGTAATTTCAATATCATGGAATAGTTTTGCTTTATCCAGCTCCGGATTTTGTCGGAGGATGTTCAGAATATTCAGGAAATCACGGATTACCTCACGCGGTGTCAGGAATTCGGAAGCACCGGGTTTATTAAACATTTCTTCCATAAAAACCTGAATATCGCCATCCGAAACATTTGTCTCCACTTTGTAGTTATAATCGAAAATAGCTTTTAACTTTTTCAGCAATACAAAAATTTCGTTGTGATTCAGCGGGAAAAGCCGGATTACCGGTTGTGCAAAATCCCGGATTTCAGCGGTTTCAAATTTATTGGTCTGCAAACGGGATTTTAACGCATGATAGCTGAATAATCCTCTGCGTTCATTTTCCAATACTTCTTTTGTACCGGCAAAGTTGAAAAACAAATTACTGATTTTCCCCTGAAAGCAATCGTTATAAATGGTTAGAATCTTTTCGTAGTTTTTCTCTCGCATCACAGAAGTCGAAATCTTATACAGATTGATCGCTTCATCAAGGTTGATCATAAATCCACTATAACCCATGCTTACAAACAGCTTACAGAAGTTTTTAAGCATGTCATAATAGTTCAGATCATTGATTATTTCTCTTACGCCAAGATCCTGTTTTGCTTCTGTTTTTGTACTATATTCTCCTTTCAGCCATTTTAGAGCATTTCTTCTCAGTTGTTCGTCTCCCTTAATATAGCCTTCATAGTATTTCATAACAACCGTTCCGAAGTCGAAGCCGCCTACTTCCGTTACTTCATTAATCGTTTTCATGATATTATTCTGGATTAAGCCCAGATATTGTTCATCACGGATATTTCCTAACGGAATATTGTTATCCTGTGCGGTTTTGATCACCACCTGTTCGATCCATTTTTCCAATAAGGTCGGTAAAGCACCACCTTCCGGTTTGGTTTGTATCGCGATGTTGTCCATTATTGCCGAATATAACGCTACGGCTTTACCATCGTTCGAATACAAACGGTTATCCGGTGTAAAATCGGCATTCGTTACCACAAACTTTTGTTTTAAGGCTACCGTATTCAGCAAATGCATCATAAACGATTTTCCGGAACCGAAATCTCCGATCCAGAATTTCACAATACTATGTCCGTTTTTTACATCCTCTAAAGCGGTTACCACGGCATTCACTTCTTCCGATCTTCCTACGGTTATATGTTGTACTCCGATTTTTGGCACAACACCTCCGATTAACGAATTGATAATCGCTGTAGCTTCTTTTGGTTTAATATTCTCGATCATGGTGTTACTATTTTTTGGTAATAATTATCATTAATGGTGTAATATTCGTCTTCCTCTTCTATTAATACATCGTCCAGTATTTCATAACAGGCTTCGTTGATACTGTCGATTAACTGATTCCGGAACATTCCTCTTGATTTTGAAAAGGCTTCAAGTTCTTCGTATTCGACTGAAAGATTGCCTTTATAGAACAATTCCAGCAGTTCCAACTGAACGGTGTTTAAATCGACCAAAACAGCGGTGTTGTTTCCTTCACTTATAATTTTGGGTGCAATTTCCATAACGATTTCACTTTCGTTAATTTCTTCTATTTTAAAAGAATTGACTTCATCTTCGTATTCATCTTTCAGGTATTCGTTTAGCAATTCTACGGTTCCGGAATGCTTTTCATGTACCTGTTGAATTGTAGTATGATCCAGTTCTATTTTTTTGCGTTTTACTTTATATAACTGCGGTACGGCACTCAGCGCTTTATCCAGATCTCTGTCATTGATCAGATTACTTACAATGATCTGAAAATCATGTAGCTGTTCGTTATTCTTAAACAGATTCTTCTGCATGGTTTTAGCCAGTGGTTTATTTTCGAACTTAACTGATCGCAGGTCGTGATGCAAATAATAGATATATAGCTTAAGGGAGGCTTCCTTGTCATGTGGCGCTATAAACTTTGACGCTTCATAGAAAATGTTTTCTACTGCGGTATTGCGTTTGTTTATGTTTCCTAAAATAACGATATCGCTTACAAACATTTTGGGATCGTTGTTATAAGCCGCTGTCAATTCCTCGTATTTTATTTTCCATCGTGCCGGATTCTGGGCATTTAGTTCCAGTTCCGTATCCCGATCCGGTAAAGCCAATGTCGGTGCATAAATGGCCAATGCTTTCTGTAAACGAACTAATATCATTTCGTTATACGATTTGTCAATTTCATTAACGTTATAAATCAGTTCTGTATTTAACTTTCGTTTATGCCCGTAATGTTCCCGCACTGCATTTTCACTATGTTTAAAAATATTGAAATACAATTCGTCGAGGATTGATTTTACGGAATAGGTATAATTAGCGCTGTTCTTACGATGACGATAATGTTTTGTTGCAATAACATCTGCAATTTTTTGCATTTCATTATCCAGTGAAGAAGCTTCGTCGCGGTATTTATCATCCAGTCGCTGAATCGCTAAAAGGTATAGTTTTACAATTTCAACGCTACAGAATTCTATATTGAAAAAATTATTCCCGGGATTCCATAACCGGTCAAGCAATGCAACCTGATCCATTGTAAGATTAAGGCTTTCCTTATATTTGAAACCTAACTTTCCGGTGTCGTCATTACTTTTTTCCTGATAGTTTTCTTCTTTACAAATTCGGTTAACGGAACTGTGATCGCCTTTCGCTCTGAATTTCTGAATCAGAAAACCCAATGCATTATTTTTGGTTTTCGGATAATGACTGATTAACGTTTTCAACAGTTTTTCCAGTCGGTTGATGTCGCCGTTACTATCATATTCCTGTAAAAAATCAAACAGTAAGATAAAGGCATAATTATTATTCCAGTCGAGATTCATATAAATCTCATTAAGGAAATTGGCTTTAAAAGTTTTATAAAACCGACGCTGTTCATTTGTCGCATTATTGATCTCGGAATACGAGTGAACCAATTGATGCCGCCAATAGGGAACATTGCTTAGGTTTTGTTCGTTATCGGTTGGCAAAGCAAATGATTGTCCGGTAACGTCTATAATTGTATCATCCATAATTTACGTTCTAAATCCTAATTTTGTTTTACGCTATTAAATCATCTATGATATCTGAAAAATCAAATTCATGGATTAACATTATCGTATGCCCTTCTTTTCTCAGATTAATTGCCTTTTCTACTTTTCTGCCGTAACAGGAAAAAGCCCAGGCCGGATTTCCGTTATCGCCCACTATAAGATAATCTGTTTTCTTCGTAATCGTATCGGTAGGTATTCCACCCAAACGAACGATATCCCGCTGTAAACTTTCTCTGTTTCCTCTTTTTAATACGCCGGTTATACAAAACGTTTTGCCTTCAAATTCAACTTGTGGTTCGCTTGTACATAAACCCGAAATTGTCACGTCGGCTGTTTGTTGTGCTACTTTTTCCCGGATATTTTCATTTTGCAGACTCACGAATTGTTTAAAATAAGCCATTAAAACGATTCTTTCGTCGTCATCGATTTGTTTATCCGCTAAAACCGAAAGTACAAGACTTCGGATTTCATCATACGGATAATGGCTGTTCAAATGATCATTATCATTCAGCCATTGTTGCAGATCGTAGATTTCTTTATCGTTGATAGTACCGTCTGCTAATATTCCGTGGCAAATTCCTTGTAAAATCTGCAAATCGGATGTAACCGCATCATAGTAATAATTGTCATTTTCATATTTCTGACACAACCAATACAAATCTTCAATCGTTTCTTTAGTTGGAATTTTATTGGTCAGCGCTGCATCAATAACTTCCATAAATTCTTTAAACGGATGTCGGTTAACCAGTTCTTTATGGCTATCTGCCCAAAGTTGTAGTTCTTTTATTTCGGTTTCATTTACTTCTCCGTCCATGTTGATTCCAAGTAATAGTCCTTTTAAGGAACTGATTGCTTTGTCGGCTTTGGATTTAGAGGTGTAGATTTGTAATGTTGCTGCGTCAATATCTTTCATAATCAAGTGATTTAGTGTTATCATTATTCTAATTATTATAAAAGACTGTGTTATTATAACAATTAAAAGATACAGGTAAAGATAGTTGGAGTGACGTATGGCTAAATATGGTTTTCCGTAAAAAGAAAAGAAAGAACGTTTGCCGTTGCGAAAATGAGGTTTCGGCAGAAATAATAAGCAAACTTAAGCGGAGCAACAATTCGTTTTGATTCTTCTGTTGCCGATGAAGAAATAAAGGGGTTACATGATATAACCCCTTTTGTTGTTTTTCAGAATGTTAGACTTCTGCTTCCTGTTTTTCCGGAAAAGCCAATGAAGCAATTACGGATAGTACCAATACACTACCTACTACAATAAGTGAATGAATCGATTCGATATGATAAAGTGGTGATATTACCATTTTTACACCAATAAAGGCTAAGATTATCGCTAATCCGTATTTTAATTTGCTGAATAAATGGATAAAGTTCGCCAAAAGGAAATACAAGGCTCTTAATCCTAAAATAGCAAAAATATTAGATGTATACAGGATAAACGGATCGTCCGGTGCAATAGCGAAGATTGCCGGAATCGAGTCCACTGCGAAAAGTAAATCGGTAAATTCAATTACCCCAACTACTACCAATAAAGGCGTTGCCAGTTTTTTTCCGTTTTCAATCGTAAAGAATTTATCTTTATCATAATTCTTACTTACGCTAAAGAATTTATGAACCACTTTAGCACCCGGGCTTTTGCTGAAATCTTTATTTTCATCATCGTCATCTTCTGCAAACCAGGATTTAATTCCGGCATAAACCAGGAATAATCCGAAAATAGTCAGGATAACATTAATACGTAATGCATGTCCGAACATTTCCATTTCAGGAAGATACGTCAGTTTAATTAGTCCTACACCACTGAAGATAAATACGGCACGCAATACCAATGCTCCGATAATACCCCAGAACAATACTTTATGATGATTTTCTTTCGGAACGTTAAAGAATCCGAATACTAATATAAATACGAACAGATTATCGACCGAAAGCGCTTTTTCGATCCAGTAAGCCGACTGGAATTGTGAGAATTTTTCCATTCCGGCATAGTAGTAGATAAAACCACTGAAAAGCATGGACAATCCTATCCATACCAAAGACCATATTACCGCTTCTTTATTGGTAACCACATGGCTTTTTTTATTAAAAACGCCTAAATCCAGCAAAAGCATAATTATGACTACAACAGAAAAAACTGCTATCAGTCCGGGATGATTAATTAAGTTATCCATTCGTAAAAATTAAAAAGTTAATATTAATTATTTTTATTGGTTATTGTGATCAAGGCTAGTTTGCCACCTTCTTCGGATGACAACAGCAATTTTTTTCCATCGGTAAGTTCGACCATCGAATTTACCGGTATTTCTTTATTTTCCGTAAGGTCTTTCAGGCTTTCCAGTTTTTGGTTAACCAGAACCCATTTCCCTTCATAAAAAGTGAAATAGCCTATCGGTTTTTTGTCCTTCGGATCCAGTTTTTCGTTACGGATAACATTTCTGTTTACATGCCAGTTAAAAACGTACTGATTATTATACACCATAAGGCGTTGATTTTCCGGTTTCCAAACTCCGGGGCTAAACTCGTAATAAAAATCCAGCATCGGTAGTGTACCTGTATGCGGTGTTTTACAAAACGGACACTGTGGTTTTGTTGAGTTATCAAAAACATACCATTGCTGACTACAGGAGGAATTGGTACATTGCTGAATCAGATCGACTGTTTTTAACAATGCCTGTTCCCAGGCTTCCGCCGGCGGACGTTGCATCGGATCGTGTAATCCTTCTATAAAAGCGCGGTTAAACATCTCGGTAAGATACGGTCCGGTAATTGTATAAGGTAATTTATCGATATCAGCCCACGGGAGATCCCACTTCGAAAAACGATCGATTTTAGGTCGGTTCGAATGATCTGTAGGATGCTCAATAAACAACGCTTTTTCGCCCATTGAAAGCAAATCGTCTTTATCGGTGTCCAGATCATGTACCTTTCCTCCTTTTAACGGATGACGGTGTAATAAAAACATATAGATCAATACCGGTAAGGCGTGTAAATCCGTTAGTCGGCTCGGTAAAATACGTCCCGGGTCCGATTTGTCCAGCTGCTTTGTAGCCAATACTTCCGGAGCGATAAACTCCGCCGTACCGATTACTTCGGCCGGAAACAATCCCGGTACCACTAATCCGTCCAAATCGATCATACAAGCTGCTTTTTCAACCGGATCAATCAGAATATTGTTATAGGACAAATCCGAATGCGCCAATCCCATAGCATGAAGTTTTTTAACCCCACGCGCAATATGGATCGCAATCTGAAAATAACTCAGCCAGTTTCCTAATTCGGATTTGGCCAGTCGCAACGGATATTGTTCATTTCGAAACTTAGCTCCTGCAAACCATTTTCCGTTTTTTTCCTTTCCTTTTATCGTATCTCCGGTTTCACTTCCCTGCTTAAAAAAGAATTTTCCTTTATAAGTAGGCACAATAATTCCGGTCATTCCTTTATGTTCGACCACATCAGACGGCCAGCGAAATATTTCATCCAGGAAATAATCCGCGGCATCTTTATTCTGAATTTGCGGTAAATAATAATTGGTAATCCGCTTTAGTCGTTCTTTCTGATTATCATCCAATTGATCTCTAAAAAAAGCAATTACATAGGATTTATCCGGACTGAAATAAACATCTTTCATTCCGCCACGCATCGGGCTATCGGTATCCGTATATTGATACGATTTAGAAGGGTCATTAACGGATTTTACAGTTATGATACTCATTGTATTCGATTAAAATAAAATAGCTAATGTTCTGTCGTCATGGTTTCCGGGACTCCAGAAATTCATCCATTCCAACAAGGCAACCTCGCTGTTTTCCGGATTCTGAAATAAATCCACACGAATTTCTTCCGGATTATTCCCATTCAGATCAGTAAAGAAATTTTTCCATTTTTCAGGGTTTTCCAGATTGGCTTCTACTTCAAACTTCGGATCATAAATTCCGTCTGTCATCAGAACGAGTGCCTTCATTGTATTGGTTTGTGCTATAGTCACACGGCTTTCAAAATCGGCAGCTTCCAATATTTCCGGCATCGTTATAAAACGCGTACCACCGCCAAAACTTCCGACATCCAGCTTATTCATCAATCGGATTTGATTGAAATCATCGCTGATCAATACAATCGGACAATCGCCTACTCCAAAGCTGATAATCAAACAAGTGTCTGCTAACTGTTTTACCAAGGCAAAAGCCAATGTCGCGTGAAAAGCCTCTATACTTTCATTCTGCTCCGTCGAAAAACGTGCAATAGCCGTATGTGCCTGACGTGCCGCTTCACCGAGATAAGGTCGTATTTTTTCGAGATCAGCAACCGATTGTATGTTCTCAAATTCGGCTTTATTGTCGATTTGTTTTTCTTTGAAATAATCAATTACCGTTTGACAAGCCAACTGTGAGCCTTTTCGGGATAATCCTGCCGAGCCGGCTCCGTCCGAAACAGCAATAATAGTCCATCCGTTTTCCAAATCTGCAAAAGCAAAATCATCTTCGCGATAACTTCCGTTGTTTGCGTGTGAACGTCCTCTTTTTGAAGCGACAACCAGTGTTTTATCGGCCAGTTGAGCCTGAACCGATTCTTCATCCGGTTTGGCAAAACGAACCGTTTGATCACTCGGGATATTCCGCCATAGCGATTTAGGATCCGGATTGATTATAATGGATATCTGTTTTGTATTAAACTTTGCATCTTCCGGTTCTGTTATCAGGCGATACTCAAAATTTAATCGGATATCACCGCTCTGATCCGGTATTCCGGAAATGATTCTATTATTGGTATTAAATGTCAGTCCGCTGTTTTCAAATCCGGAAAGCTGATACTTTGCAATATCGGTTAGTCCCAATGCGGCAAAATCAAACAGTGCTTCATATGACTTACCGACAATCCCGTTGGGAAATACGATCGGAAGGCTTTTGATTTCTTCTTTTCTTGCTATTAATTGCCAGTTTTTTGTCATTTCGCGTTGTAATTCCTGTATTAACTTTACCTTGTTTCTATTCGTTTCGTCTGCAACAAAAGAACGGAATAGCTGTTCCCATTTCAGGCAGCTTTCTATATTTTGTTGTAAAAGAAGGGATTTTATATAGCGTTCCGTTTCATCCATTATCCCTGAGCTCTAGTAATATCAAAACCACCGGATCCAAAGCCGTAACGCCCCTGAGCGTTACACCACGGGCATGTACTGACTTCATTTTCATCAATACAATGTACTTTTTGGCAAGAACAAACGGCCAGGCCATAAGGATTACCGCAACACGGACAACTTGGTGCGCCGGTTAGTTCTTCACTGTTTACTTTGGTATCGATAGAAGCATCCGCCAGTTCATAATAGGAATTATCAACCGGGAAAGCGCCTACGAAACGGTATGATTTTGTATGAAAATCCATTCCGCCAAAACTGGACGGATTAATCGCTCTGGCATATTTTATCAGATACGGACGTTTTGTATTCTGACATTTAGCAGACAGTACCACAAAATTATCATCGATTGCCTGTCCTTTATTTTCGTTTTTAGTAAGGTCGATTTTTGAAACCGTATTTTCATCCAACTTCGCCAGCTCAAAACCGGATCCGTTATTTTCGACACTAATACTACTGGTTTTGATCGAGTCGCTTACCCATCTGAAGAAATCTTTATAGGATTGTGCATTGGTATTTTTAAATTCCAAAACCGTATCCGTCAATTCACCCAATACAGTAGTATCGGTATTTTCTCCGAATGAAATTGCAATCATATTGGCCGATTTTTGCCAGTTTTCCTTCCATTCGCGGATAGCAGCCGACGTATCATCGGTAGGCACTCCATCTGTAAACAGAAAAACAATCGGTTTCCAGTCGCCTTTCTTTTCATAGGTAGTTTTTACCACATTACTACGAAGTTCGTACATTAAATGTCCGAGTCCTTTGCTTAAAGAAGTACCGCTTCCGATCGGGAAACGCGGCGGATAAAAGCTTACTATTTCCTGTAAAGGCACTAATGTTTTAGGCTGACCGGCAAATACGATAATGGAAATCCAAACGGTTTCCAGCGCATAAGGATCGGTTTTTAATGCCTGAATAATGGTTGACAATCCCTCTTCAACCTGTTGGATCGGTTCGCCGACCATTGATTCTGAAATATCTATCAAAAAGTAAATAGGAAGTCTTCTCATTGTTTCAATTTAATGTTATACAATAACCGTGATTTCGTCCGGCGGCGGCGGAAGTTTCGGTGCTTCTCCCGTACCCTGGCTTTTATTCCCTTGTTCGATGGTTTCGGATACCCACTTAAAGAAAGCTTTAAGCGTCTGACTGTCGGCTGTATCCAGATGGACCACATTATCCGTCAGTTCCTTTAACATCATGTCGTTTGCCAGGTGTCCGGCTGCACAACCCACAACAGCTCCGAAATCAAATGCTCTTATTTGAGCGGTTTTTTCCCGGTATAATTGTATATCCGAGGGTTTTCCGTCAGTAAAGAGAAACAACAACGGTTTCCAGTCGCCTTTTTGAGTCGGTGAACTTTTAATAACGTCCTGCTCTACTTTTTGGAGTACAAAATCGAGAGCGGCGCCTGTATTCGTAGGCCCGCTTTGCGGACAGGTAATTTCGGGTAACCGAAACTGTACCAGCTCCGTAAGCGGTACAATTTCTTTAATTTCCCGATCAAAGGTTATGATACTCAGCCATAGGGAATCCAGTGCCTGAGCATCACTGCGCAGCGTATTTATCATTCCGCTTAACGCATTATTCAGTGCTTGTATGGGCTCGCCATACATAGAGCCTGAAGTATCCAGCAAAAAATATACGGGCAGTCTTCTCATAGCTTTTTCAATTTATGAGCGATTACCTCGGAATATTATAGCTTGGCTGATCGTCGTTATTTCCTGTAGAATGTGATGTATTAGAGGAAACAGCTCCGTTAATATTATACGTCGATGTATTCGCTTCCGGATCGTGTTGTGCCAGATGCGTCATAATCTCCTTAGTTACTTCTTTACCGCCTGATATCTGATGATAAAGTGACTGGATCGTATAAACAGGTCCCCACGGAAGTCCCCACCATCCGAAAATACCGTTTACTAAAACGTGCTTATACGAATATTTAAAGCTACTTTCTTCCGGTCGGACAAGATAAATGGAAGAACTTCTTTTAAACGTCATTAATACAATAGAAACCGTATACGGAAAAATAACAAATTTACCTCCGCTGTTCACGATGGCTCGTATCTGAGATACTTTTAAGCCATCAATATTTTTAATTTCCATTACTGCTTACAGGTAATTTTTTACAATTCGGTGTATGGTTTGTCCCAGGAAAGTATCGTCTGTCGGATCACCGATTGCGCTGAATTTCCATTCGTTATTTCGTTTGTAAAGTTTTCCCATGATGATGGATTGCTTTCCTACGTATTGTCCTTCTGCCGATACATTATACGATGCAAATACAGAGTTTACACGAGTTGGCGTTCCTTCATACATTCTGATTTTAGAATACGGAATCTGAGAGAAATCTTCGCTACCTGCGTTATTCAGGAAAAAGAAGATTTGAGATACGTTAGGTCGGATTTTAGTCAAATCTACTGTGATGATTTCATTGTCCAAACCGTCGTCTCCTCCTGAATCTCCCTGAAGATCATCTCCGGTGTGACGTAATGCTCCTTCAACCGTTTCCAGTTTTCCTTTCGGTAATCCGAATTGTTGTAAAACTTCAACACGGTATAAAGGCGAATATAAATGGTCGCAAATTGCATTTTGATCGTCAACAAGAATACAACTTAAATCAAGGTCGATATTCTGGATTTTTTTTGATAATCCGAATAATCCTTTTGTTTCAATTGCACCCCAGTTTACGCCTACACAAAAATTGGTAAGGGATTCCCCTGAAGTTTTTCTCAGGTCAATTTTTTGACCTTTGCTTAAGTTAATAGCCATAATTATGATTGTTTTTTGGTTGTTTAATGCGATTGGTTAGTTGTATTTATTTAAGAAATCCTGAAGTCCGCCTTTTAATCCGGCACCAACTGCTTCGAATTTCCATTCGTCATTTCTTTTATAGATTCTTCCGAATTCTACTGCTGTTTCGATTGAGAAATCTTCATCCAACTCATATTTTACGATTTCAGCATTATTAGCAGCATCTACAATACGGATAAATGAATTTCTGATCTGTCCGAAGTTTTGTCTTCTTGTATCCGCCTGGTGAATCGTAACTACGAAACAGATTTCGCTTACGTCAGAAGTTATTTTCGAAAGGTCAACCAGTACTTTTTCATCATCTCCGTCTCCTTCACCTGTTAGGTTATCTCCGGTATGAATTACAGATTCGTCCGGTGATTTCAGGTTGTTGTAATACACAAAATGATTATCGCTGATAATTTTCCCGTTAGCTCCCAACATAAAGATAGATGCGTCTAAGTCGAACGCCTCACCTGTACTGCTTGAATTTGTATCCCAACCTAAACCTACTGTAAATTTAGGTGCTGATATATTCTGTCTTTGTCCTTTTTCTAAATTAATTGCCATGGTTATTTTGAATTAATATTAATGTTTAACATTGCTCTTAAAATGTTGGTTTGTTCGTCAACATTTTGCAGCTCATCCAGAAAATCGACCGATGATATTTTTTCAAGATATCCTTCCAATACTTCTTCGACATCTTCTGTCAGTGCTGTTTTTATGGTATTCAGTTTATTTTTAAGCCAATCATTTTTTTCGGTAAGGTCGCGAACAATACTGTTTTTGTTGGATAGATTTTTCGAAAGATCGATCCCCTTATCGTTCTCTTCTTCCAAAAGGAAAAAAGATTTTGTACTGTTGATAAAAACGAATTTATCATTCGAATCGATAAACTCGTATACTTCGGCCATTTCATCACCAAATCGCAATCCGCAAATTAGCTTAACTTTAAATTTTCGGACATTGAGTCGACCCAGTAATTTTTTTTCAACGGTTACATATTCATTGTGATACGTTTTCCTGTCGTCCATATCTGTAAGCTGTAAAAACTGCTCACCTGTGATTTCTCTGTAAAATTCCCGGGCCAGTTTTGCCGAAAAAACGATAATATCGTTCCAGCTAAACGGTGTTGTTGTCGTTCCGTCCGACAACATATTGTACAATTGCCGTAACTTTTCCGACATCGTACGGCTGTGCTTAGCCGACTCTTCCCTGTAATCACAAAGCTGTGCTTCTTTTTCCAGTTTACCGATCAGATCCTGATTGATATAAATCTCGTCAGAAACCAAAAGGTATTGCTGTTCTTTCGCTTTTTTGAGCTTTTGAAACAATTCAATTAACGTGGTTGTATACTGTATATGAAACAGTTCCAGCTTATTCGGATCCAGGGCGGGATTGGATTTAAACAGATTATGAATAACTTTAGTACGTATATAAACGGCAAATAAATTCTTATGGTTAAAAAAGTTAGACAACATTTTAACCACCAATAACCGTTTTGCACTTTCATCCAGGATATTTTTGAATATTTCTTCCTGTTCCTGATTCATTTATTTAATCTCCTCTTCCTTCCTAACTGATAACTCCTTTTTTCAATTCGGCTTCCAGACTTTGTAACCCGGCATCAAGCTCTCTTCTTGTTTGTGCTCCCTGCTCGTGTATCTGTTTTACTTCTGTAAGCGTATCAATTAATGATTTTGTTGTATTTTTCAGTGTTTCCAGCGACACTATTGTGTTTTCATTTTCTTTGGCTACTTCAATACTGTTTTGTTTTAGCATTTCTGCATTTTTCTGCAAAATCGTATTGGTCGTTTCCGAAACTTTACGCTGTACTTCAATATTCTGACGTTGTCTTTGTAACGCTACCGCCAATGTTAACTGGTTTTTCCATACCGGCATTGTTGTCGTTAATATCGACTGTGCTTTTTCGGCAATAGACGTATTATTGTTCTGAACAACACGGATTTGTGCCAATGACTGCAACAAGATAAACCGAACCACTTTCATGTCGGCCAACCTTTTATCCAATCGGCTTATAAAGTTTCGTTTATCGGAAATCTGATAATCCTGATACTGAGCTGCATTCGCTTCCATTTCAGCTAATTCCTCATTAAGCTGTTTAAACTTAAGCTGACCAGCCACGATATAACGCTCCATTTCCTTAATCAGATTAACGTTACTGTCGAACATCGTTTGAAGTGACGTATTGTCCTTAACCGAGTTGATCATTCCGGCTTTAACCTTATTACTGATTCGGTCTACGTTAGCAGTGATCTTGTCGTATTTCTGGAAAATTTTCTTGACATCAATCACCATTTTACGCAATATCGGAATGTTTGAAAGAAAACGCTGAAACGCATTTTTATTCAGTTCGTCAACATCAATATAGTTTAGTTCGGCCAACAACTCATTAATAAGCGGACCAACATCACCGGCATGATGTGCTCTTACATTCGCCAGAAAGGTATCACTTTGACGCGAAATGCTATTTTGGATTTCCGCACCATAATTCAGAATGGAATTGGCATCATTCTCCGTAAGTTGATTGGAGATGGACTGATAGCCCGCTAAATCCGCTTCCTGAATATTCGCCAGATTAACATTCCCTTCTTTATCGATAGGGCCTGCCATTCCGGATAGTATTATTTCTTTATTTTCCATTTTTACAGATAGTTTTGTTGAATGGTAACCACTGTTTCTTCCAATCTTCTGTCGCGGGTAGGCGTTCCGATTGCGTTAAATTTCCATTCTCCGTTTCTTTTATAGAAGTTCCCTAATACCATCGTCACACTTCCGGCAAAAGTCGGATCGTTTGCTACATCATATTTGGCAAAAACTTCATTCACACGGGTTGGTGTTCCTTCATAAATTCGGATAGACGCAAAAGGAATATCTTTAAAATCCTGACCTCTGAAGCTATTAATAAAAAACGCTACGTGATTGGCTTTCGGATTTAATCTTGAAAAATCAACCGTGATTACTTCATTATCCAATCCGTCATCACCGTTAAGATCTCCGGTAAGGTCATCTCCACTGTGACGTATTGCTTGATCATTAGATTTTAATTGTCTAAAGCTCACCACATCCAGTGTATTTTTATTTTCGTCATATACTGCACAACTGGCATCCAAATCGACAGCTTCTTTCGTTTTAGAAAAGAAACCTTTCTTTTCGATTGCGCCCCAGTTTACACCTACACAGATGTTTAACAGTTTAGAACCGTTACTTTTTTCAAGGTTAATTCGTTGTCCTTTTTCCAGATTAATTGCCATAATCTTAATTGTATTTATTTAAATATTCCTGTAAACCACCTCTTTGTCCAACTCCGACAGCTTCGAATTTCCATTCGTTGTTTCTTTTATAAATTCTTCCGAATTCTACCGCCGTTTCGATAGAGAAATCTTCTTCCAATTCGTATTTCACTAATTCAGCATTGGTTGCAGTATCTACAATTCGCACAAATGAATTACGCACTTGTCCGAAGTTTTGTTTTCTGGCCTCCGCATCGTGAATGGTTACCACAATACAGATTTCAGTTGCTCTCGGATCAATTTTAGACAAATCAACATTAATTTGTTCATCATCTCCGTCACCGTCACCAGTAAGGTTATCTCCTGTATGCTCTACCGCCTCATCCGGAGATTTCAGGTTGTTATAAAATACAAAAAACTCATCAGCCAGGATTTTTTTATTATCCCCCATGATGAAAACCGATGCATCAAGGTCGAATTGTGCTCCTGTAGAAGAAGTGTTAGTATCCCAGCCTAATCCGATTGTAAATTTCGGAGCTGATAATGTCTCACGTTGACCTTTCTGTAAGTTGATAGCCATAATTATTGCTTTTTTGGTTGGTTAATGTATAAATAAATGTAAGATTTTCTTTGTATTCTGCTATGGTATGATAATTATTACTCACGGCCAGACGAAACAGTTCTTTTAAAGAAGCCGTATCCTCGATCCGATCCAATAATTCGTTGAATTCCATTTTCGGTAATTTCAATATGTATTTTACGGTTCTTGTATTAAAAACGAACGAATCGTGATTGATAACAGAAGCCAGACTTTCCGCATCCTTCACAAAGAAATAGTTATAATAGTTTTCGATGTTCGGATGGATATCTTTATTGATCAATTCAGCGTAATATAGAAAAACAAACTCTCCCTGAACGCCATAATCCTCCAGTATCTTTTTTACGATATGCTCGTGACTACCGGTTATTTTAATATCGTCCATAAAGAGACACAGCTTACCGCTGATGTAATTTTTATCAATATAATACGTGTCATTCGAGATCATTTTAACACGATCTTCATACGACAGGTTACCGTAATCTGTTGTATACGTCTGATTTCGGTATATTTTGGATTCAGCCAACGCTTTTTTATTATGATCAAATAAAAATTCATTCATCCTGTTTTTAAAATAAAAACTAAGATAATTGGATGCCGTTGGTATAGACAAATACGGACTTGGCAGGATCACAATTTCATCATGTGCCAATATCATGTCTTTATATTTTGCAATAAATCCATCGAAAAGTTCATCACCGAATTTCTGAGCAATAGTACTATCGCCGAATTTGAATTTACTGTATTCCGCCTCTGAAAACGGACAATTATACTTATCTGTAATTTTATGCAGGCTGTAAGTTAGGTTCATTTAAGTTTGTCTTTAAAAGATGTGCGTTAAAACCGAATGTAAGCGCTCCGTCATAATCCGAAACCACATTATCTCCTACATGGATAATTTCGCTTTTTTTAATATCATTTGTTTGCAAAATCATATCGTAAGCATACTGATATAATTGTTGATTCGGTTTGGAATAGCCGATTTCATCCGAATAAAGCTGAAACGAAAAATACCGGCTTATTTCATAATGCTCCAGAATTTTCCGTAAACTGCTTCCTTTTATAAAAGCCGTATTACTCAATATATTCATACCAATACCTTTGGCGTGTAACGTTTCCAGCACTTGCGGTATGGTATCGTGAATAAGCAACGGTTTATAGGCGAACAAAAGCTCTTCCGTTTCTTTATAGAAACCGTCCAGATCCTTTTTAGTATAACGCTCAATTTTACCGTCAGTAAGATTTCCGAGAATTAAAAGATAGATCTCATAAGTATCCAGATTCTTCCCTACCTTTTCGTTTATGGTATTGGTAAGCAAATCCATATTTCGTATAACGGCTGTCAGCTCTTCCATCGGTTTATCTATTTTAAAATAGTCGCGGAACAGTTCGTTTCTTTTGTTTTTGAATTGCGGATTGGATCTGATTATCGTGAGCCACAAATCAAATGAAATATGTTTATAATGATCAAAATTAGGTATCCAATCCATATAATTATATTGCAAATGGAGGTAAATATAGAATATAATCTATTCGAAAACAATTTAATTTTATATTAAGTAATCATTTCCTGATCGTACTATTTCTGAAATACTTCGGAATGATTTCCTTACGGAAATTCCTCATTCATTTTTTTTTCACTCGATTGAGATTAATTTTATCGGAAATCTATCAAAAACCCCGGCTATTATTTTGATATTATTTTCTGTTCTTATTCTTCTCTTTATTTTAATAAAATAAAATTACTCCGGTTTTTACATTTCAGATTACGGAAATCCGTAAAATCACAAAGAAAGGTTTTAGCGCTAAAAGCAGTAGCATATCAACGTTTCTTTACATTATTCGATGTGCTGTTTATTAGTAAATTAAAAAAAGTAGTAGATAACACAAAGCCCCTTTTCATAACGATCAGGGGCTTTTTTTAAGTAAATTAGGTGAATATAATGATTTACTTCTTTACAAATTTTGCATGAATCCCGGTAGTCGATTTTACAATATACATACCGGATGCCAACGAACCGATGTTAATGGTATTACTACCCGATTTTAACGATTCATGACGGATTATTTTTCCTGTCATATCCAGAATAATAATTTCATCTGCTTCTTTTATTTCAATAAATAACTGATCTACGGCCGGATTCGGGTAAAGATTCCATTTATTTTGTTCGAATTCTTCGCTACCTAATGTTGTAACCGACACACATTCTGATGTTTTAGTACAACCATTTTGTGTAATCATAACAGCATAAGAACCACTTGCTGTTGGTGTAAAAGAATCATTTACAGCACCGTTAACCGGTTGGTTTCCATTACAATTGATCCATTGGTATGTAGCTCCGGTTGCAGAAGCGGTAATCGTATTCCCCTGAATTGTCACTCCGGTATTAATAGTCGTTACCGTTACCGTCATTGTTGTTGTCACAGCGCATTGTCCTGCATTTGGCGTAAAAGTATATGTTGTTGTGGCAGTATTATTAATTGTCGGACTCCAGATACCGCTAATTCCGTTTGTAGCATTTGAAGGCAATGTAAAAGTACCTCCGGAGCAAATGGCAGGAATCGGTGTAAATGTAGGGACAACAGGTGTTGTAACGTTCATCGCAACCGAATTACTGATCGCTGTTACCGGTGATGCACAAGCCGCATTACTTGTCATTTCACAGGTAACGATACTTCCATTTGCGAGGGTAGTTGTTGTATAAGTAGCCTGATTTGTACCGACTATATTTCCATTCACTTTCCACTGGTATGAAGGTGATGTTCCGCCATTGGTTGGTACAGCTGTAAATACAACACTAGTCCCCGCGCAAATTGAAGTGGTAGTAGTACTGATTGTAACGGAAGGTGTACAAGTAGCCGGTGCCGGTCCGGTAAGACAAATTGAAAATGTACCGGTCGTTAGTGTTTCACCTGCATTAATTACTCTGACATAATATTCCTGTCCGATAATAAGGTTGGTTGCGGAATAACTTTCAGAAGTTCCGAATGAAGCATTTGCGCAAGCCATACTCGTTCCGTTACAACCGCCTTGCAGTAACTGAATCGCAGGATTGGTCCCGGATTGGGCTGAAATCGCAACCGACATCGTGGTGGCAGTAGCTGTAAATTTATACCAAACATCCTGCACTGCATTCGGGTAGCTCGACGCACAAGAGGCTGCTCCGCCATCGTTTAACGCGCCGCTAAACGTTCCTGAAATATTAGTACAGGTTGCATTTGGCGTTAAGGTTGTCGCATTGGCACAAAGATCATTTGCAGGAGTCGGATAATTGGTCAAACAAATCGTAAAGGTTCCTGTAGTTAATTGGTCTGCGCCGTTAATTACACGAACATAATACTCCTGACCCGGAATAAATATATTACCAAAATAGCTTTCCGAGGTACTATACGAAAAATTTCGACAAGCAATGATCGTTCCGTTACAACTACCTTGCAGAATCTGAATCGCCGGATCATTTCCGGATTGCGCAGAAATTGCAATCGCCATTGTAGGATGCGTTGCTGTAAATTTATACCAAACATCTTGTACTGCATTTGGATAGTTAGGTGCACAAGATACAGCTCCGCCATCGTTTAACGATCCGCTAAACGTTCCTGAAATATTGTTACACGTTGCATTTGGTGTTAAGGTTGTCGCATTGGCACAAAGATCATTTGCAGGGGTCGGATAATTGGTCAAACAAATCGTAAAGGTTCCTGTAGTTAATTGGTCTGCGCCGTTAATTACACGAACATAATACTCCTGACCCGGAATAAAGATGTTATTAAAATAACTTTCGGAGGTACTATACGAAGCATTTCGACAAGCAATGATCGTTCCGTTACAACTACCTTGCAGAATCTGAATCGCCGGATCATTTCCGGATTGCGCTGAAATTGCAATCGCCATTGTAGGATGCGTCGCTGTAAATTTATACCAAACATCTTGTACTGCATTCGGATAGTTAGGTGCACAAGATACGGCTCCGCCATCGTTTAATGCACCGCTAAAGGTTCCTGAAATATTGGTACACGTTGCATTTGGTGTTAAGGTTGTCGCATTGGCACAAAGGTCATTTGTCGGAGTCGGATAATTGGTCAAACAAATCGTAAAGGTTCCTGTAGTTAATTGGTCTGCGCCGTTAATTACACGAACATAATACTCCTGACCCGGAATAAAGATGTTATTAAAATAACTTTCGGCTGTTCCGTATGACACATTTCGACAAGCGATAATTGTTCCGTTACAACTACCTTGCAGAATCTGAATCGCCGGATCATTCCCCGATTGCGCTGAAATTGCAATCGCCATTGTAGGATGCGTCGCTGTAAATTTATACCAAACATCTTGCACCGCATTCGGATAGCTCGACGCACAAGAGGCTGCTCCGCCATCGTTTAACGCTCCGCTAAACGTTCCTGAAATATTGGTACACGTTGCATTTGGTGTTAATGTTGTCGCATTCGCACAAAGATCATTTGCAGGAGTCGGATAATTGGTCAAACAAATAGTGAAGGTTCCTGTAGTTAATTGGTCTGCGCCGTTAATTACCCGAACATAATACTCCTGACCCGGAATAAAGATGTTATTAAAATAACTTTCGGCTGTTCCGTATGACACATTTCGACAAGCGATAATTGTTCCGTTACAACTACCTTGCAGAATCTGAATCGCCGGATCATTCCCCGATTGCGCTGAAATTGCAATCGCCATTGTAGGATGCGTCGCTGTAAATTTATACCAAACATCTTGCACCGCATTCGGATAGCTCGACGCACAAGAGGCTGCTCCGCCATCGTTTAACGCTCCGCTAAACGTTCCTGAAATATTGGTACACGTTGCATTTGGTGTTAATGTTGTCGCATTCGCACAAAGATCATTTGCAGGAGTCGGATAATTGGTCAAACAAATAGTGAAGGTTCCTGTAGTTAATTGGTCTGCGCCGTTAATTACACGAACATAATACTCCTGACCCGGAATAAAGATGTTATTAAAATAACTTTCGGCTGTTCCGTATGACACATTTCGACAAGCGATAATTGTTCCGTTACAACTACCTTGCAGAATCTGAATCGCCGGATCATTCCCCGATTGCGCTGAAATTGCAATCGCCATTGTAGGATGCGTCGCTGTAAATTTATACCAAACATCTTGCACCGCATTCGGATAGCTCGACGCACAGGAGGCTGCTCCGCCATCGTTTAACGCACCGCTAAAGGTTCCTGATATATTGGTACACGTTGCATTTGGCGTTAAGGTTGTCGCATTGGCACAAAGGTCATTTACAGGAGTCGGATAATTGGTCAAACAAATAGTAAAGGTTCCTGTAGTTAATTGCTCTACAGCATTAATTACACGGACATAATATTCCTGACCCGGAATAAATATAGTACCAAAATAGTTTTCGGCTGTTCCGTATGACACATTTCGACAAGCAATGATCGTTCCGTTACAACTGCCTTGTAGAATCTGAATCGCCGGATTATTCCCTGATTGCGCAGAAATTGCAATCGCCATTGTAGGATCCGTAGCCGTAAATTTATACCAAACATCTTGTAAAGCTCCGGGAGCAGTATTGGCACAAGACGGAATTCCGCCATCGTTTAACGCGCCGCTAAACGTTCCTGAAATATTGTTACAGGTTGCATTTGGTGTTAATGTTGTTGCATTCGCACAAAGATCATTTGCAGGAGCCGGATATTTCGTTAAGCAAATAGAGAAAGTCCCGTTTGATAGTTGCGCTAACGCATTTACAACCCGTATATAATATTGTTGTCCCGGAACAAAATTGGTATTAACATAACTTTCAAGTGTTCCGCCGGAATAATTGGAACATGTCATTACAGTACCGTTACAACTGCCTTGAAAAACCTGAATGGCCGGGTTGATTCCCGATTGCGCCAAAACGGTAATCCCCATCATTCCATCGGTTGCAGTAAATTTATACCAGACATCCTGCATGGCTGACGTAGCACAGGACGGTGCCGAACCGCTAAGGGTACTACCGCTAAAAGTCCCGCTACTATAATTACATGTAGTTCCGGGAATCAGTTCAATGGCATTAGAACATTCATCATTTGCATAAGATGTTAGTTGCCAAAACGAGATAAAAAATAACAAAAAGTACTTCATCATATAAAACGCATTGATTTTAAATAATTGATCATGCCGGCAAATATAAATTGCCGGCAATTACAGGCCATGTACTTATGTTGCGGTATTGTGTATTATTGTTGCAAACCCTGTAAAATCAAGGTTTAACCGTATACTGACTCGGACTTTTTCCAAAATATTCCGTAAACGATTTGGTAAAATAAGATTGGCTGTTAAAGCCGCATTTGTATGCAATTTCAGTAATGTTTCCTTCGTTTTTCAACAAAAGATCTTTGGCTTTTTCCAATCGGATCATACTGATAAAACCGGTGGTTGAAAATCCGGTTAATGCTGTTAATTTTCGATGGAGCTGACTTCTGCTGACAGCCATATCATCGGATAATTCAGTTACGGAATATTCGCTGTTATCAATATTACGAATGATTTGTTCGATTACTTTATTGACATAAGCATTTTGACTTCTGATTCGTTCTTCAAATGTCTTTTCCGAATTAATCGAAGCTTTATAGTTTTCCTTATTACGTTGTACGGTTGTAAATAAATTTCGAATGGTTAGTTTTAATTCTTCCGGCAAAAAAGGTTTAGCAATATAAGCATCCGCTCCGTGATGCAATCCTTCCAGCTTACTCTCCAATGATCCTTTAGCAGAAAATAAGATAACCGGAAGATGGCTGCTCAACTCATTTGATCGAATATCACGCAATAATTCAATTCCGTCTTTTTCCGGCATCATCACATCCGAAAGCACAATATCCGGTAAATTTTCCCGAATTGCCTCCATTGCTAATTGTCCGTTTTGAACATGAACAACTGTAAAACTATCCTTTAAAACTGAAATCGTAAATGCAGCTGTATCCGCGTCATCTTCCGCCAGTAATAACACCGGTAAAACCGAAAGCGGTGAAGTCGTAATTGTTTCTTCTGATTTTATGATCTCCTTTACCGGGATAGTCGCCACGAATGTCGTACCGGATGCGCTGCTTTGAAAATGGATCATCCCTCCTGCCAATTCAACCAGCTCTTTAACTAGAGACAAACCGATTCCTGTACCTTCGATACCTGAAGCCTGTTTTCCTCTGAAAAAACGACGGAATACCTGTTTCTGTTCCTTTTTTGGAATACCAGGACCATTATCACTTACTTCAATGATAATAGTATTCGCTTCCTCATGTGTATTAACCTGAATCTTTGATTTCGGCGGACAATATTTTACTGCATTCCCAACCAGATTGGCGACTATTTTTTCCACTACATTGGATGGAAATGCGTAGTTTTTCTCCGTATTCCGATTATGCTCCCGAATAATTTCTATGGCTTTAGATTCGGCTTCACCGGTAAAACTGTTGATGATGTTTTCGACAAAATCTGCAATATTACCCGTGATATAATGCAACTGATAACGACCTCTTTTAAGCTTCGACACATCCAGTAATTCATTAACCAGATAAATCAGTTTTTTAGAATTTCGTTCGATCAGGGATAATTCTTCTTGATATGCTGTTCCCGAATGTTGTTTTATGACCTGAACCGGACCATCGATCAACGTAAGTGGTGTTCGGATTTCATGAACGATATTTTCAAATAAGCGTAGCTTTTCCTGTTCGATTTTCTGGTTGGTTTTCTTTCTCAAAAACAGTAAATAAGCCGCAAATCCGGCTACGATAAATAGCGTAATTGCGCCAAATAACACTATAATATTCTGATTTTTGGCTTTTTCGATTTCCTGTTTATTCAACTGGATTTCCTTTTCTTTCTTTTCGCTTTGGTATTTGATTTCCAGTTCTTCAATCTCTTTTTGTTTGGCTACTGAAAACAAGCGTTGTCGCGTTTCATTTTCCAGGTTTTTATAATAATACGCGTTTTTAAAATCGTTTACGCTATCATATAACGCACTGATACGCTGATATAAAGTCGGTTTATATTGATCCTCCGGACGCAATTCGTTTATTGCGATTGCCTTTTTCATATAAGCAATTGCCGTAGCATAATCTTTTTTGCTCTGGTAATATTCTCCAATATTCTGAGTTGCATTCATCATAGTCAGATAATCCTTTTGTTTTGATGATGCCTCCAGACTTTTCCGGTAATAATAGATACAGGAATCCGGTTTTATGGTCTGATAAGCTGCTCCCAATGAATTGTAAACAGTTGCCAGATATTGTTGTTGTTTTTCCTTTAAAAGGGTCTTTTCGGCATCTTTCAGTGTTTTTATCGCTTCATTAAACGATTTGTTGGTTATTTGCAATACGGCAAGATTTGCTGAAATAAAAGCGTAATACTGATAATCATTCGCCTCTTTTTTGGACTGAGCTGCCTTTTTCAGGTAAAATTCGGCTTTTTGCAAGTTGTTCTGATAAAAGTAACAAACCGCAATACCGTTATAAATGGTACCGCATAGCGATTTTTCATCGTGTTTTTCAGCCAACTCCAATCCTTTCAGATAAGCTGAAATAGCTTGTTTCATATGATTTTGCTTCTGATATACTTCTCCGGTTTTTGCGTAAGACCGAATAACAAGCGAGGGATTATTTTCTTTTTCACCGATCGTGCGGGCAATCTGACTATAATACAAACAGGAATCTACATTAATCTCCAGATAATGATGGGCAAGTTGTATGCTCAAATCACCTTTCCGGATACTTTCTGCTTTTTGAAACAGACTTCGTAATGAATCGGCTGTATTCTGACTATAGCCTTCTTTAGAGAAGAGAAATGATAAAGCTAATACGAGAAAAAGTTTTTTTTTTGTCATAATTGTATAACAATAATGGGCGTTATTTTTTCAATTGTACTTTCTTTTATCCCATTAATGAGACAAATACGGACAAATATATACTTTTATAGTAAATCATTCGTTTTGATTATCTTAATTAACGGTGACAAAAAACGGACTGTAATTTCCTTTTACGCTATTATTCCCGATGTATTTGTAAATTGCACGATCCGTTTGTCCGAACGAAATCTCAACCGTTTCCAACAAGGATTTATACCATTTGAGAGCATGAAAAATAACAAAAAACGATTTATCGCTACTTCCACCTTACTAATTCTATTTTTAGGAATGTTATTTTCCGGTTGTAAAAAAAAGGATTTTAACGAATACCGTTCTTTTTATCGCGCCGTACACCAAAATGATACCGCATTATTATCCATCGAAACCCATGAGGATCGGTTTTACGGGCATTATCAGATTTATTACGGAAGTCGGGCGGTTAAAGATTCCGGTAGTATTGAAGGCGTTATTAACGGGGATACATTACGCGCTAAATACCGATATCGTTCTTTCGGAGGCGGCATTAATGTTGTTCCGGTTATTTTTCTAAAACGCAATGACAAACTGATATTAGGCAGTGGTATTGCCGCCAGTTATATGAATTTTGTCTACTACAAACCCGAGTTTCCGATTGATTTTGACAACTCTAAATTTATTTTTGATCCGGTTAAGGAATCTGAAATAAAATAAGTTATCCCAAATCGCATAGCGACAATTTAAAATTTCTCACTTAATTGAAAAAAAGTGGCAAGGTTTTAGTTATTTCGAAAATGTCTTGAAAATAAAGGCTCCGGACACGGTATACCCAATAACTTTAACCCTATTAAAATGTACTATGATCAGATATTATTTTAAATTTCTTACTGCACTACTCTTTATAACTTCCGTTAATACCTATGGTCAGCTTTATGACATTTTTCAAGTCACAAACATTGAAAAATTTCAGGGCAAAAACTTTACACTGGAAGGAAAAATCTATTACAAAGATGCCATCACAAATGATTCCTGGTTAGTTTTGGCCGCACTTTCGGTGGATGATAAAGGAAAAGTAATAAAGGCTCCGATCTATAATGATAATGCAGGTGACTATTATAAAAAAGGAGAATGGAGTTCGTATCAGCTTAAAGGCAAAATCGAAAAAAAAGCAACCTATTTGGCTGTCGGTATTACCATTGCCGGTAACGGAAGCTATTATTTAGATGATTTTAAACTTTTTGTTGGCGACGGAAAAAACCGAATTGAAATTCCTTTAGCGAATGCGGGTTTTGAAAACGATTCACTAACCAATTGGCAAAACCGGAATTTCGACAAAAACACTACGATTTTGCCGTCAAAAGAAATGGCTTTTACGGGCGCTCAATCTTTGTTTATTGACAACTCAAAAGTTGTAGCTGCGCCAACATTGGGAAATAATCCGGAAGTGGGAAAATACATGGATGTGAACGGGATTAAACTCTATTATGAAATTTACGGAGAAGGCGAACCGCTTTTATTGATTCACGGGAATAATTCTTCAATGGGCCGTTTTGACAAACAACTGGAGGCGCTGACCAAGAAGTATAAAGTAATTGCACTGGACAGCCGCGGACAAGGAAAATCTACAGATGATCAAACTAAAATAACGTATGAACTGATGGCCGGGGATATTGCTGTTTTCTTAGAAAAATTGCAACTCAAAAAAGTAAATATATTGGGTTGGAGTGATGGCGGAAATATTGCAGTTATTCTTGGTATGTTACATCCTGATAAAGTAAATAAAATGGCTATTATGGGAACCGTTTTATATAACAATGACAGTTCTGTAACGTCCGAAACGAATAAATTACTTCATCAACAAGTAAAAGAAATGACAAATCGAGGCGTTTCTGAGACCAGTATGGATTATCGCCTAAAAATGCTTTTACTAACAGAACCGAACATCAATCCGGATGCTTTAGAAAAAATACAGGCGCCAACATTAGTCATGGCCGGTGAGCATGATGTGGTTAAGGAAAAACACACCAAACTGATTGCTGCCAAAATACCGAATAGTCAATTGGTTATTTTCAAAGGAGCTGATCACGAAGCACCTGCTAAGATTCCGCAGCTATTTAATGAAACCGTTTTAAAGTTTTTTGACTCGCCTGTTAAATAAAAACAGATAAAAGCCTCGAAATCATATGACTTCGGGGCTTTTTTTATCCTCTTTTATTATTTGCTGAAAATAAGCATCTAATTGTACATTGATATCTTGCAAAAATTTACTCATCGGACGTTTATGAATTCCTTTTTCCTGATCATAGGTTCCCAATATAATACGTTCTTCAATTGTAGTGTTGGTAAATATTCCGGAGAAAGAAGCGGAAAGTTTGTCTTTATAGGTTTCCGAATATTTTATTTTTCGGGTAATCAACTCTTCTACCAAATCGATTTGTGTATTATAAATCCCTTTTATATCATAGCGATCAGCTAATTTGGTCATTCCATCCGGATAAGTATGATTGTCTATAAAATCAATTTCCAATGGTTTTTGATGAAGTAAAAAAGAACTTAACGTGCGTTCGACTATCTTAAATGTAAATTTATTTGTCCATTTATCGGTATCACTCGCTAAAAAATCAATTCCGATTTCTTGATTTCTTTTAATCAAATTGCATCCGGAACAGATCGGCAAAAGGTTATACAGCGAAATACTTAAGCCCGGATATTTTTCTTTCGGAAAATAATGATCAAACTGAAATTTAGCGCTGTATCTTTTCTGGACGCTATTTCCTTTTTTGTTCTTTTTTTCCGGTTGAACGGATAAAGCATATTGGGCATTACAGATATAACAGGTTTTGATTCCGATTTTGGGATATACTTTCCGAATTGCATTTTTCCCTTTGGTTTTGTAATTCAAAATCGCCATTATTTCATTATGAAATGCTTTTTTTCTTTTGTTTTCTCTGCATGTTTTACAATCGCCGCAATCTTTTTTATCCTTTACAAAATCACATCGACCGTTATCAAACTGTACCGTACAATTATCAAATTGTTTTTTAAAGACCGGCAGTTTTTTTTCATCTGCCATTACGATATTTTTTAAAACGGTTTGGGAAGAAAAAATAGCAATAAAGCTGTTGAAATCCGGGTATTTCTTTTCTAATCCTGTAATTCGGCCGAATAATTCAGCATAATCAAAGGCTTTTGCATATTCGTTTTTTATTGCTTTAAATTTAGAAAAATCAATCGGCCCCACTAGTTCTTTAATTTGGCATTAATTACTGCTAATTCTCTTTTCAATTCGATTTGTCGTTTTTTCAATACCAAAAAATCAGCGAATTTAGATTCTAATAATGACAGCACCGAATTCTTTATTACCGGTTCTCCGATAAGGTTAATTTGCGCTAGCAAATGTTCGTATTTACCATTATCTAATTGATTATCTTTCAGTTTATTAATTTTTTCAATTAGTTTAAGGATACAGTTTTTCGCAAATTCACCCATAAATCCGTTTAAAAAAAAATCGTTGGCTAATAAATCATGAATATTGGCTCCAAAAGTTTGTTCAAATTGTTTGGATGACGGTTTCCCCTCTTCTATTCTAAGAATATTTTGATTGGGTATATCTGAAAGAATAAAAGGCGAATGGGTTGCCAATAGTATATTAAAATTTTTCAGGCTTCCGGTAGCGGCATTTTTTTTAATTTCCGAAAGTAAATCCTGTATTAGTTTTTTCTGATATTCCGGATGATAGTACAGTTCTACCTCATCGAGTATAATCGTGACATAATTGTATTTTTTAATCCGTGATTTATTTACGGGATGTATCGTTTTTAGATTATTGATATGGTAAATTATGGTATTGATATTAAAAATATACTGTTGTTCGCCGGAGCTTAAATCGGATAGTTTAACCCGTTGCTTTTCTTTTTCAAATTCGATATCAATTGTAAACAACGCCGGAAAAAGATAGCGAATCAGTTCTTCTGTTCCTTTTGATTGCAGATTAAATCTCTTTTCTACAAAATCGATCCATTCTCTTAATTCCTGTTCCGACAAATGAATTTCTTTTTGCGTATTCCAGCTTTTCAAAAAATTCAGGTGCGTTACCAAAACATCATAATGCAGTAAAAAGTTATAGGTCTGATTGAATTTTCTTGAAATATGAGAATTTGAAACCAGTAAAAATTCTTTTGTTTTATTGAGCTGCCATTCATCTGTATCCGTTATTTCAAACGGGTAATGTTTACCTGAAAAATCATCGGCTTCATAAAAATGTTTCATATAAGTATTCGAAATACTACGCATTTTTTTGATTAGATACCCCATACAAAAACTTAGTATGTGTTCGTCTTTTTTTAACTGAAAGCGGTTTGGAAACGGAGCATTTGCTAAAAAGTTTAAAAAAGCCTCTTTATTTTTATAAGTAACCGTTTCATGAAACGGATAAATAATATCTGATTTTCGTTTTAAGATAAACTTTTTAAAGGTATATTTTCCGAGAATACTGGCTTTCGAATCAGTTTTGTATTGTTCAATTATGGTGTAAACGAGACGATCGGTTGCCAGTTCCTGCTCGGCATTTATATCAATATTCCCTTTTCTGCGATAAGGATTAATTACAATCGGAGTCTGATACCCGTCATTTTTATGCAATAATTTAAAAATCCAATCCCCTAAATGATCCGAATTCATCGAATAATGGGCATAATTTAAAAGAATGGTATAGAACCGATTTCCTTTTGGAATTTGTACGTGGTGATTTATCTTTTCTATCCGATAGATTTCATGATCGATTTGATAAAACAGCTGAAAATTAAGTTCTTCTTTAATCTTTATTTCAAATTTCACTTCTGTTTTATAACGTGTAAGCAAAGACTGTAATTGGTTTATAAAAGATTCATTTAGTTCTTTGTATAAAAAATCAATATTATGTGATTCCGGATTAATTTTGATGTCATAATTTTTTCCGGCTTCCACATAATAACGCCACAAAACCGAATAACATTTTGCTGTACTATCCGATATTTTACAATCCAGTAATGAGTCGGAATTCCATATTTGAAGCTGAGAAATGAGTTTTTCGGCAACAGGAATCAGGTTGTTTTCATTTAAACTTCTAAAGAGTATTGAAAAACGAGTTCCTGCCTTTTGCTTATCCTGTAAAAAAGGTAAAATTTCGTTATAATATTCTTTGACAAAGTGAACCAGATAGCGAAGATCTTTAAACAATTGCTGACTTGTGGAGGTCATCGTTCCTAAATGATAACAGGAAAGATAGTAAAGAATCAAATTATAGAAATCGATTAAGCTGCTTTTACCGCTTCCGTTCGGGCCAACTATTGCGGCAACATTAAAATGAATACCATCGGAAGAATAGATGTCCGGTGTGATCGTATCGGGTTGGATTACACTAACCGTATTGGTTGCTGTATTTCCGTTGATTTCCGATATTTCAACATTGTGTTCGTCTACAAACAGAAAGTCCTGATAAAACTTATAAATGATCTGATCCTGAAGGTTTTTTTTAAATTTTTTGTTTGTTCCTGTTAACGGACGTATGGCCAGTAGTCGAAATCCATTCATCTGAGTTTATTTTATTCTGAAAACACATTATAAACGGTGCGCCTTAATTCCGGGAGAAGGTTACTTTTCAGAAAAATAAAAGGACAACCTTTCGATTGTCCTTCTCTTTTGATAGTATCTTTAAAAATTATCTTCCGAGATTAAAGCTAACCGCTAATGCAAAATAGTAACCAAATTTCACTCGTTTTTCAATCAGGTTACTTTCTTCCAGTTCCATTCCGGTAATGTCCACATCATTGTACCGATCTTTAATTGAATTGACTTTTCCGACTGCTAATCCGTATGAAAAATTCACTTTATAATCTTTTCCGAAAATTCCGACTCCCAATCCGCCGGTTGCATATGGTGTAATGTCTTCTTCCAAAGGCACAAAGAAACCGAAGTTAAGCGTAGGTCGTAATTCCGATCCGGTTTTATACGACATATCCAGATTAATCCCGAGTCCGAACGAACCTTGTTTGTTATCGTCCATTTTGGCTTTGGTTTCGGTAACCGCCGGTTGTGTATCGGTGGCCGGAGTGATGATTCGGGTATCTTTATAGATATTATTATTAACCAGATTGGTATAAAACAAAGCCGCTCCGTAATCGACTGAAAATTTACCCATGGTACGGAAGGTTCCTAATGATTTATTGACGGAACCGGTTCCTTTATTCTTTAATGTATATTTGATTTCCACTTCATCTTTAGCCGGAACATCAATTGGAATAGGTGTCAGTAATACATTTTCAGGATGCCAGGCCATAATCTTATTTTTTAAAGGTAAAGCAAATGCATCGAATTCCTCAAGATGCTTTTTATAATAAGCGTCCAGTTCTGTTTTATATTCCGTTACTTCATACAAGTCATTTAGACTGATATAATCGTATGATTTTAAGACAATAATGATATTTTTAAGATAGTTGACTAAAAGCGGTGATTTGGGGTCTTCAGTCACTAAAGAATCTTTTTCCAATGCAGCAGCGTCAGCCGCATCATCGGTGCCTGCTTTTTTACTTTTGGGTACCAAATTTTGCAGTGTTTGGATATCACTTTCATAACTATAATTATCTCCGTTTACTATTATTTCAAAATTTTCCAGTTTGTGAAAGCGGTAACTGTTAATCGCAACCGAAAGATAGCCTTTATTCGGTAAGGTATAAGTTGATTCCAGTTCTCTTATTGCCGAAGTCTTATCGTCTGATTTCTTTTCAAACTGCTTGATTTTCTTTAAACCCGTGTTGTTTCCGTTCAAAACCGTTTTGGGATCCGTATCAATTACTAATATTCTGTTTTTTTTATGGTATTTTTTATCGGTAATAGGTTCTAATTTAAGTAATGGAAAGTCGGTTAATGTTTCACCTAATTCCGTTTCGTCGTCTTCCGTGTTCGTAACTGTTTCTTTAGGAGTATCCGCTTTACCCAGTGAGAACTTGTCACCTTTTAAATCAAAACACGTTGACGGCGTTCCGCTATTATCTTTAAAACATATTTTTTTATCCGCTTTAGAAATCGTATAGGCTACTTTATCCGCTTCGGTACTCCCTAATTGCGTTTCCTTTTTAGTGTCGGAATCAAACATATCCGGTTTTATTGTCACTGCTATTTCGTTAAATGTTCCGTCTTCATACAAATGAATCTGTTTGTATTCATCACCGCCATAAAAAACTACAACTCCTGCATTTGAACTGATAATACTAATGCCCTCTTTTACAAATCGGGGATTTTCAGGGTCTGGTTGTTTTACGAAATAAAGTACAATTTTATCCGCATCGTTTATAGTATTCACATAGAAAGTAACCTTATTTTTATCTTTTTTACAATCCAGTTTATACTTTAATTTCCCTCCTTTTTCGGTGCCTAAATCAACTGTTTTTTCCTCGGCACAATTAGTTGCAGTAAATACCGATTCCTGAACAATATTCTTCGGATCAATTACTTTTCCAAATTTATCGTTTGCATATTCATAAAAACCGATTCTTTTAAAATCGCCTGTCGATTTCGGGAATTCCACTATTGGTTTTCCGCTGTTGACACCTACTTTGATTTGTGCCTGAAGTGTTCCGGTGATTAGAACCACTAAAAAAAGTACTATTTTTTTCATTATATCTGTTTTTGGCTGATTAAACATAATATCGAAACATATAAGCATAATTACTGCTTCTGGCTATTAGTATTCCGGTTGAATATTCCGTTTGTGCATTGTCTTTTTTATTTCTGAAATAGATCACAGAACCACTATCTCCCAATTGTACATTAACAGCATCCGTAACCTGAAGTTTGATCACATTCATGCTGACCGAATTGTTAAACCCTTTATAGTTGATTGAACATTGCGTGTATTGTTGTTTGTTATAAAATTCTTTATACTTACTGATCGCTCCGAACATTCGCATTCTATCCTCAGATCCGTTCCATAAATAGTTATTATTAACCGTCGAACGATAAGTGTCAAATACTGCTTTACTTATGGTACAAATACAAACATCGACACCATAGCCGTTGCTGTTACCAAAACTGTAATCGTCTGTTATAACTCCTTTATCCGGATGAACTTTTCCTCCTATTACAAAACAAACGCTCTTATGCGTAAGCTGATAATCGGTGTTGTTTTCAAAATTTTTAAATTCGGATGCATCGGCAAATACATGGAGATTACTTACCGCATAATATTGGTTTTCCTTTTCGTAAACCCAGAATGAACCTACCGTATTCGGTGAATTCGCATTATAGGCATAACAAACCGGCTTCTTATCCGTTAAATCATCTAAAAGAGCTTCCAGTTTTTCCGTCATTAGCAATATCAGGTAATCCCGGAGATAAAAGGTATTATAGTTAATCACAACCGATCCCTTATTTTGTAAGGCTAATAATTCCTGTTGTGCTTCGGATGTGGTAAATTCCACTTCGATTATCTTTTTAAAAAGTCCGGTTCGCGGATCGGTTATCGTATTTAATCCGTGTGAAACGACTCCTTTAATAGCAGCGATCTCATGAACGTAAGCCATATAAAGTTGTTCGGCAACAGCATATTGGGAAGTATCGGCCAATGCCTGTAGTTTATCGGCACTATCATAGTTTTGATAGGTTTTAGGATCGGAAAGTACTTGTTTTGTATTTTTAAATTTAAACAGTATATCCAGTAAATCGTGCCAGAATTTGGAACCCAGACTTAAAAAAAGCCCGGTAAAAATATAACCTATCGTATTCGTTACAATAGCAGCAAAATTGTTGGATGGATTGGAAAAAACAATCAGAGTAAACGTTAGAATGATCCAGGCGATAAAAGGAAAACGCACATACTTTTGATTGACTTTATCCTGACTTTCCTGAAGTCGGTTAAACATTAAAAGACTTGTCGACCATAAAAAGGTAAGCAAGTATAAAAATCCGAATAAGTGTTTTAGCTCAAGTTTGTTAACATCCCATCCGGTAATCGCAACGGCTTGTTTACTATTTCGTATTTGTTCCGTTATCTCAAAAAAATCGGCATTCGCAAAAGCCGCAATAATAATCCCGATAATGATATTAATAATCTGTATCCGGTATTCCCGTTCTTTTTCCATCGCGGCCGTAGGTTGTTCGTAGGCCAGAATTTTCAGCTCGGTGGAAAGGAAGAATTTCAGTTGCTTCTCGCTGTTAAAATAGATATACGGAATACTGATCCTTTTCCCCTGAAAATGGATTTTTGCAAAGTTTGCAGCTCTTTCGGAGATCAGACTCAACATCATCATGATGATGCTGAATGCGATCAGGAATTCGGTCAGTTCCATAGGTATAATTGAGGCGTTAATTATTAGTAAATTAAGCCATTACACCGATAAATAAAATACCTAATAGTAGGTATTTTTAACATATAAAAGAGTATCGAAACCTGTAACAGGTTTGATCAATATGTTTACTTCAGGCAAATCGTGACGGATATCCTGTCTCAACAGTAACCTTTACTTTATTAGTTTAAAACTATTATTCCTGTATTCGTATCGTGTATTATTGTTTTTGATACGGATGTGTTCACTTCCGGGTTTCAGGATTAAAGAATCTGAATTAAAAGTAAATACGATCGCTTTATCTGATTCTTTAATATTTACCATATTAACCATAAACACCTCCGGATCAATACTTTCCAAATCAATATTTCCGATTTGCTTTATGGTATCATTTTTAATTAAATAAACATCGCCACCATAAGCATACTCATATCCTAATTGACAAATTACAATTATATTTCCGTTTTTATCATTTTTAAAAAAATACGGTTTGTACATAAAAGGATCACCTACTCCTTTCGCTTTGTAGATTATTTCATTTTTATTATTTAGATACAATAAACGATCGCCCCAATCATGGTCCATATCCCCATTATTTGATTCCCCGTTGTCGAGTAAGTCATAAACAACTGCAACAATGTTGTTCCCTATTCTATGGGAATAATTTACATCAAAATCTTTAAGCGTTAGCCCTATACTATCCGGTGTATAAATCCGGTAATTTTCATATTCTTCTTTTAGCTTTACAGGTTTTATTTCTGCCGTTTGAACACTGATCTTGTCTTTTTGATTTTCCTTATCCTGTTTACAAGCTGAAAAAAAGATCATAATACAGCTAATGAATATAATTTTTTTCATAGTTACTCTTAAACCGTTTTTAAATTCTTCTGTTAATGTTTTTTGTTTTTTACGCTGAAAATGCCTGAATATTGTTTATTACTCGACCAAAAATTTATCGGTATATTCAACTATAGAATATCTTAAAATATCATCAATCTCTTTTTGATCCCAATCTTGTTTTTTAAGTTTTTTAACTTCCTTTATATAGTCTTTCGATTGTTTGTAAACTTCAAATTGCCTTGTTTTAAAAACTTCATACGTTTTATAATCAAAGTCTTTCGATTGAATCGATGTACCGTTTTTAATTTCAATCAGAACATAATTTTCGTATGTATTTCCCCTTTCGTGAAGATCTACGAATTCTCCGTGTCCCAATATGATAAAACCACTATACCAGGTTACCAGACGATCTTTCCTTGTGGGTAATATTTTATTGATTATGCTTTTCCATTTACCGGTGCTGACTTCAATTTTAATATCCTCTACAAAAAGCTGATTGTCTATGATTTCGAAGGTAGCAACATAACCTCTCCATAATGCAGTTGACGAATATTTTTCATCCGGACGTTTACTTTCGTGCTTTTCAAAATATTTTTCAAGCGGAAATGTAAGCAGATCGTACTCTTTGTTATTAATAATAATTTTATCCGGGTATTGTATTGTGGCTGATAGTTTTGAAAAACTAATAACTGATACTAAAATTGCTAATAAAACTCTCATAATTGTTTTTTTACATCGAATTTCAATAAAATGTTTTACTCTTTTACCTGCTACATATTCTCTGATACTGTGTCCCGGTCTGGTAAATAATTCTTTTATTGTATAGAAAAATCCGGTATCAAAATGAAATATTTATTTTTTTAGTTGCATTACCTTTTCTAACAACGGTGCCAATCCGTTTTCTGTTATCGTATCATTATTCCAAAAGCTCATGCAACAGCTAACATAATTTCCTCTGACTTCAGCTGCTACATAATAAATGGTCAATGTTTTTCCGCCTGACATTCCGGCCAATAATGACTTTACTCCTGTAAAATCATAAATCACTTTCTTTGCTTTTGTTTCCGTTCCTTCAAATAACACCGCTACTTCTTCTTCTGAAATCACCTTTCCGCCTTTTTTGTTTTTGGTAACCGCAAACTGATTGTCAATTGCTTTTTTTGCACTTTCATATGTTTTATGAACCGACCAATTCATTTCTCCGTAATACGGACATTGTACGGTATTTACATTGGTCCAGTAACAACTATTTCCAAGTTCCAGTTTTCTACCTGCAAAATCAATGCTTTCGATTTTCATAGGTTCAAAAACTTCTTTTGGTATTTCATCATTCAAAATACGATTTACATATTTTCTTTCAAATTCCTTATTTACTTTTCCGAAGTAACCAAACCAAATGACAGTAATCGTTTTATTCGCATTTTCAATGAAATAATAAGAACTGATTTGATCGGTGTTTTCAGCTACATTTTCCGATTTTGTGACACAAACATTATTCTCTTTTAATGTTTCGTCTTTTGCTTTTATAGCACTGTCATTTATTTCATATTTCCTGTACAATTTTTTTAATCCTTTTTCGGAAAACGAATTGCTGAAAGTCTGACTTGAAAATTCAACGCCATCTACATTATAAAAAACGATGGTTTGATTATGTATCGCTTTAAGTCGTTTTGCGAAATCATCATTCTCCTGCGAAAATGACACTGTTGTTATCAGACTAATAATCAAGAAAAATATAGTTTTCATAGCTATTATTTTACGATGTTAAAAATATAAACCGGTTTTCCGTCTTTGCCGACCGTTTTAACCCAATTTTGACCTACTTTGGGATCATTAAATTCCAGACCATCCGTTGGAAAAATAGTAAACTGCGTAAACCATTTTTCCGGGCTAACATCATTTCTGAGCGCTACTTTTCTGGCCAACACACTATCGTTTGGTTTAACTGTAAAATTCTGATTAATAACGTAAGGTCCGCTTTGGGAAAATTTGGTTACCGAAGCATCAAAACTAACCGATTTATCGGATGTGTTTTTTACATAAAATGTACTCATTGTATAATTTCCGCAACTCATAAGAATTAGCGGTAAAAGAACAAATAGTATTTTTCTTATTTTCATCATCGTCTGTTAGTTGGTTTTACTTAATCCTCAGATTCATAATCGATCCATTCCAGTTTAAAGCTTCCGTTTTTGTTGACTTTTAAATAAAAGTCATTTTCAAAATCAGTATTCGGAATTAATAATGTGGTTTTAAAAATAAGTGTATCTGTACCCTCTTCCATACGGTTAAACACAAAGTCTTTCATGATTGCACTACGCAACAAATCGTAAAATGTTCCTTCCGGCAAATCCGTTTTTCTGAATGTTTTATTGAAAAAAGGAACTCCGTTTTTTTTAATCGTGATTTTTGATTCCATCTCCGGATAAAAACTCTGAACTACAATTGAATCACTAATTCTTATATTCTGCCTAACATACTCTTCCGTATTTTTATTATTAATTCTAATTTCATAATTCCCTACAATCGTATCTTCTGTAATATTATAGGTCACATACTGATTTCTTCGAATGGTATCCGTTTTTACAGTATTATTTTTAATTTCTTTTTCCTTAGCAACGTTCCGATTTTCATTTTCAGATTTACTTTTAGTACAACTTGAAAGAAAGAAAAGCGTATTAATTAATAAAATCGGAATTAGAGGGTGTATTTTCATAAAATTTCTTAATGCGATGCGATTTCGTTTTTATCAAACTTCAAAAAGAGAAACAAACAATTTTACAAGCTGCTTTTAGTGCTCATTTTATCAACCTTATTCCGGCTGACTGTCTTCTTTTCGATACAATAATAAAGCCAGGCCTAAAGAAAAAAGCAGGCAACTCAGTAGCATATATATTCCGTTTTTCATTATAAAAAAGGAATAACCGATTGCCGGCGCGCCAAGTATCACCATTAGGGCTTTTAGCGTATGCGTTTTAATAAAGTTTGCCGCATGAACCGCTAATCCGATAAAAAGTAAGGAAGGTCCGATAATGATAAAAGGAAATAAAATGGAAGGCGTATTGCTTATGTGTTCGCTTAATTGCATTCTGGCATTATCATCGTCTCCGAAACTCCACATGATAAAGTCGATAGTACAAAGTCCGATATGCGCAATAACACCTAATGCCGTTAGAAAAGAGGCAACCGTATTCAAATTGTTTTTCGGAAATACTTTATTAAATGAAAGTAGTAATACTGCTCCGATTAAGTTAAACCAATGGGCAAAATCGATAGGTTTCTGAAAAAAGGCAAGCTTAGCACCTTGAGAAAACAGAACATAACTAACAACGAAAAACAATAACCCGATTAAACAAACACTTTTTGGCTTCATAATTTTTTCCAATAGACAATTATTTTAAATATAGTTGATACTTTGAAACCGTTACGAAAACGGCAGCGGATTTTCCTACGCCAATATACAACTTTCCCGGTTCGATCAAACGAAAAACTACTTTTACTTAATTAGCGTATTAATAAGGGTTTTCTTAATACCCCGATCAAATTGAAATCATTTCGAATCTTAAACTGTCAATAAAAGAAATATTCAGCGATAAAGAGTGCAATACTAAATGTTAATCTGATGTTGTCTTTTGTGCCGATTATACCATAACAACTATCTTTGTTCTCTTAATTAAAAAACGGTTGGAAGATGTTTTCAGATACGCTATTAAAACAAATTGATTTTATAAAAGAAATCGATAAGATTAAATACATACAACGTAAAACAAAGCTTTTCAATAGTGATCGCCGTGAAAACGATGCGGAACACAGCTGGCATCTGGCGATGATGGCTATTGTGCTTTCCGGGCATTCCAACGAACCGGTAGATCTCCTTAAAGTAATAAAAATGGTACTTATTCATGACATCGTGGAAATTGATGCCGGTGATACTTTTATATACGATACACAGAAGAACCATACGAATACCGATGAAGAACGACTGGCTGCCAATCGTATTTTCGGGATACTCCCTAAAGAACAGGCGGAGGAATTAATTGCTATCTGGGAGGAATTCGAATTAGGTGAAACGGCTGAAGCAAAATTTGCTAAATCAATGGACCGACTGGAACCGTTGTTACAAAACAGTTCCAATAACGGCGGTACTTGGAAGGAACCGGGAGTAACTTATAAAAAGGTATTTGCTAAAAAAAGAACGATTAAAGAGGGAGCAGAAAGTATCTGGCCTTATGCTGAATCACTAATTAATGAAGGCGTTAAAAAAGGATTTTTAAAGGAGGAATAAGGTAAACATCGGCAATTGTTTTTTACAAACTTTCTGCGCAAGCTTTGCTTAGTACTATTTCATTAGTAGGTTAAACACGGATATTAATTAAGTTTTTTTCTTCCTGTGTCAGGTTTTTAAGCCGGATCTCAACGTTTGTTGATGTGACACTCGATTCACCAAACTCAATATGAACAGCATTCCCAAAAGAATTTAAATTAAATCGTTTCAATTTTCCGATACCACTTACTGAATTATCGTTTATAAGGAAAAAATTAATGTAAATCTTATATTTTCCTATGTTATAAAAAGGAATTATTACCAGACCATTTTCCAGAAAAATTAAATCACATTTTTTAAAACGATAACCTGTATTTCTTCTTCCGGATATAAACGTCTCACTCTTTACCGATTTTTTCTGATATAGAATTTTATCCTTAAAATTGACATAAAGTTCTTCCAGTTGTTTAATTACGTTGTCATTTCTTCTTTTTTGAGTCAAAAAAAACAGTATGACTAGTATTACAATAATTATATAAGAATAGAGTATCATCTTTTTTGTGTGCTATACGTTGTTTACAGTAATTTTATCTGTATCGCTTCCAATCAGAAAAATAACTGAACGGGACAAAACCGCAGTCTTTCAATTTTGATCGTACTTTATTTTTGATTTCTTTGTAATTTGAAAAATGGAATTCCGAAATGTGAACTAAAACTTTATTGTCTTTTATTAAATACAGAATCTCATAGCTTTTCCCTCCTTTAGAAGTTTCAAATGTCGTTTCAAAACCATCTAAATCTTTGAATTTAATTTTCAGTTCCGATTGCAAAATATTTTTTACAACAATTTCGTTATCGGATAAATTCACTGAAATTACTCTTCGTAGTATTACTACAAATAAAAACAAACACGTAATTAGCATAAGTGAACCTACAAATAAAAACTTGATATTATAATTTTCTCCGAAAGCCTCTCCCCTTTTAATAAAAAGATAAACTGGAAGAATTAGGGTCGGAATGATCAAACCGACTTGAATATAAGCTTGATATGTTAATTTAGATTTCAATGCTTAACAAATGTATTTTTAAATTATTATTTATTTCTTTGATTCTCTTTCTTATAGAATAACCGCGGAAAAGTAGCCTCCAGTTCTCCTTTTTTGATCAGTTCGGCAACCTCTTCCTCACTCCATTCATACGGATAATCTACTCCTTTAGCAATACCGATTATTTCCATCGTATCCAAAGCGGTAGTAATGATATTCTCAAAAGCAGTTTCATGAGGCTCAAATATATAATCTCTTGTTGTAATGGCAATATATTCAATAGTTCTGTTATCTAATGATCGAAACTCAACTCCAATATCATAGGGAGCCAATCCTTCAAATTTTTCTTTACTGCCTCTATAATTTACTAATCCGCCGGTTCTGTGATTTCTAAGCTTTTCAATAGCCTCATCCCTTTCTTGTTTTGACTCCGGATAAATGGATTCAGATTCAAATATATAATCTTCACCATCATCTGTATCGATATCGCAAAGAATAACAGAATCGAATGGTTCTTCTTCAAATTCAAAGTTATTTTTCCTGAAAACGGCATCCATCTTATCAAATACGTCTTTCATATTTGACGGCGGAACGACTATTACTATAACCTGGCTAAAATGAGACATTTTCTATTTTGAATTTCTTTTAATTGTTTAGCAAGAATGCCTTTATTATCAAAACCCATGCTTGTGCGAGCGTCTCGCTCGTGCAGAAACCGGATTCACGAGCGAGACGCTCGCGCCAGCAGAAAGGCTTTATTATTTCAAATCGATTCCATCAACATACGTTTCGATATTTTTTGTTTTAAGATAGAAAACATAATTCTTTAAATCCTCTCTTTTTTCGCGATCTTCAATAACAAATCGTTGTGTTATAATACCGGTTGTTGTTTTAATTTCAATTTTGTTGTTTGCTCCTTCACTACTTCTGTTATAACCTCTTGTTCTTACTGCTCTTAAATGTATTTTTTTTACTTTTTGTAGATCAATACAATTCTCATTGATCTCAATACTATTTTCTGTTAATCTTATCTTTCCTGTAATATGATAAAGCGCATCAATATTGCAATTGAGTGCCCTGTAAATACTAATCATAAAAGCTATGATTCCAAATATCAGTAGTATTGCTACCAGCACTGCGATAAGATTACTAAACGGAATATTATTTTTTTGTAAAATCATCAGTATAAAAGCACCCAAAAACCCTGAAACAGTTATACAATCCAAGATTTTAGGGATTCTTTTTCGCTTTCCGTGCGCCAGTAATTCGATTGTTATTTTTGATTTTTCAATTTCCATTTAGTTGCTATAACTTAAAAATACTTTATAATTCTTTTAATCATTTACCGTTTTTTCAAATCTGCTTAATGTTTCGGCATATTTTTCCTGATGGTACGACCAGTCTTTGTCCGGGAAAAGCAACGGGAGTGTTTTTGCAGCCACGCGCATGTCTTCTAAAACCTCTTCAATCCGTGGAATTTTCGCAGTGATGTCGATGTAAAAATATTGCCATCCTTTAAAACCGTAATTTTCAAATAAAAGTTCCATGTAGCGATAATAATCGAAATTAAGTTTTACGTACCAATCACGTCTAAAAAATACAATAGGAGGCGGAAATGTACTTCCTGGTCCTTGTATGATAAAACACCCTCTCATAGAATCGTCTACCCCTTTCGGAAGGTTTTCGAACCTTTGCAATTTTTTTGAAAAATCTTCCTCCCCACTTACATTAGTACTCTCGTTAAAATACTCATCTCCAAAATCACAGATGGACTCCGAGGGGCTGTTCAGTACGAAACCGCCTCTTAATGTAGTTTCATTCCGCAATTTTAATTGGCTATCCCAATTCAATTTTACGGAACAAAAATTATAATACTCAAGATCTTTTTCAAGTAAAGTGATATTCTCCTCGGCGAATTCTTTTTTTCGCCGTTCCATAAACCTTTCGGAGGCGCTTCGACTCTATAATAATTTTGCTCGCTGTATTTCCCTAATTCGATATTGGGATTGTTTTGAAGTTCTTCCAGGCATTTCAGGAATTTTTCTGTAATGGTCATATTGTTGTTTTGTTTTATCTTTTTAATAATGTTTTATCTAAGCATTCTGTAATTTGTCGGCTTATCGCGAATAAGTCATAAGTCGGTTTACTTTATGCAAATCGGATTCATGGTTAACGTTTATCCGCTGCAATGTAGGAATTTGCAGCTAAAAAATTCCACTGTCCAAAAATAGAAAGATAATAATTGAAATTTTATTGGAATGTACGAACGTAACAGTTAAATGTGTAAGCGTAGGTTATAAGTATAAAACCGTACTCGTTTACCCTCTTTATCATCGCGAGCATCTTGCTCTTGAATACAATTTTTCTGCAACAATACCATACAATCTTCCCTTGTTGGCACGAGTCGGTAGCTTGTCAACATTTATACGCTCAGCGCTCGACTTGATTTTTAGAAAACTGTCGGATTTTATTATCGCTGCCGGATCTCACTAAATAACCCGGTTATTGTAAGTATTTTCATTTTTAAAACATATCCCGAAAGAACGAATATCCCGTAATAGTTTACAGTAATTCACTTATAGGTCGCAATTGTTCATTGGCTCCGATTTTTTCTTGCTTTTGAACTATCATTGCAACCTATTATTGATTTTCAAATATTAATAGCAATCGTAAATTAATTAACCCGCAATACCAAACATGAAAAGAATAATTACAATTTTATTGATGTCACTAAGTCTACAGTTGTCAGCACAATGTATTCAAAAGGCCGGCGCAGGATCATCCTCCACTTTTGTAATCAAAGCAGACGGAACACTTTGGGCTTGGGGTAGAAATAACTACGGCCAATTGGGAATCGGCAATCTTGTCAATACTCCGGCAAAAACTAAAGTCGGTACTGCTTCAAACTGGCAGAGCATAGAAGGCGGCCAATTTCATACAGTCGCCATAAAAGCAGACGGGTCACTTTGGACATGGGGTTATAATGCCAGCGGCCAGTTAGGACTTAATAATACCACTAACAAAAACATCCCAACTCAAGTATCCTCAAGTAATATCTGGGCTAGCGTAGCTGCCGGATATGACCATACGGTGGCGATTACGAATGATGGAACCCTGTATGCCTGGGGACTCAACGATCATGGCCAGTTAGGTGACGGTAGCAGTAGCAACAGGACCACTCCCCGATTTATCGGAACGGGTTGGAAGAGTGTTTCCGCAGGAAGCAATGTCACAATCGCTATAAAAACGGATGGAACACTTTGGGGTTGGGGCGAAGGTAGTCAGGTTGGTGATGGTACGACTACCGACAAATATTCACCTGTTCAGCTTGGAACAGACACTAATTGGAAGAGCGTAAGCCGTGGTGTAAGTCATACCTTAGCCGTAAAAACGGATGGAACACTTTGGGCTTGGGGAACGAACGGACGTGGTCAATTAGGTAACGGTACTACTTCCGGAGGCTCACTACCTACGCAAGTGGGAACCGAAACCAACTGGGAAAGCGCTAAAGCAGGTTTTTTCTTCAGTATCGGAAAGAAAACCGACGGTACGATATGGTCGTGGGGACAAGGTACTTACCATCAATTGGGCTTAGGAGCAAGCACTGCGAATGTATTGGTTCCTACCCAAATTGGCACTGAAAATGACTGGCATACCATTTCAGTAGGTACAAGTTCACTATTTGCCGGAGCTATAAAAAATGATGGTTCTTTCTGGGCCTGGGGCTATAACAATTACTCGCAATTGGGTGACGGGCTTACGGCGCAACTGCAAGTACCGACATTCATTATCTGTCCGGGAAGTACAAGCATAACGGAAACCGCTTGTGACAGCTATACATGGGCAGATACCGGAATAACTTACACTACAAGCGGAGTGTATATCAATTCGGTTACCAATAATGAATTGCATTTAACAATCAACAACAGTACAACATCAACTGCAACCGAGACGGCTTGTGATAGTTATACCTGGGCGGAAAACGGAACAACTTATACAACAAGCGGAACCTACACCAACGTTACAACTAACGCTTCCGGATGTACAAACACCGCAACACTAAATCTTACGATCAATAATAGTACGACATCAACTGCAACCGAAACGGCTTGCGACAGTTATACATGGGCGGAAAACGGAACAACTTACACAACAAGCGGAACCTACACCAATGTTACAACTAACACTTCCGGATGTACAAACACCGCAACGTTAAATCTTACGATCAACAACAGTACGACATCAAGCGTGACTGAAACGGCTTGTGATAGCTATACTTGGGCGGAAAACGGAACAACTTACACAACCAGCGGAACCTACACCAACGTTACAACGAACCCTTCCGGATGTACGAACACCGCAACGTTAAACCTTACGATTAACAACAGTACGACATCAAATGTTACCGAAACAGCTTGTGATAGTTATACCTGGGCGGAAAACGGAACAACTTATACAACAAGCGGAACCTACACCAACGTTACAACTAATGCTTCCGGATGTACGAACACTGCAACGTTAAACCTAACAATTAATAATAGTACGACATCAAATGTTACCGAAACAGCTTGTGACAGTTATACCTGGGCGGAAAACGGAACAACTTATACAACAAGCGGAACCTACACCAACGTTACAACTAATGCTTCCGGATGTACGAACACTGCAACGTTAAACCTAACAATTAATAATAGTACGACATCAAATGTTACCGAAACAGCTTGTGACAGTTATACCTGGGCGGAAAACGGAACGACATATACAACAAGCGGAACCTACACCAATGTTACAACTAACACTTCCGGATGTACGAACACTGCAACGTTAAACCTGACAATCAACAGCAGTACAACATCAACTGCAACCGAAACGGCTTGTGACAGTTATACCTGGGCGGAAAACGGAACAACTTATACAACAAGCGGAACCTACACCAATGTTACAACGAACACTTCCGGATGTACGAATACTGCAACGTTAAACCTTACGATTAACAACAGTACGACATCAACTGCAACCGAGACGGCTTGTGACAGTTATACCTGGGCGGAAAACGGAACAACTTATACAACAAGCGGAACCTACACCAATGTTACAACGAACACTTCCGGATGTACGAATACTGCAACGTTAAACCTTACGATTAACAACAGTACGACATCAACTGCAACCGAGACGGCTTGTGACAGTTATACCTGGGCGGAAAACGGAACAACTTATACAACAAGCGGAACCTATACCAACGTTACAACTAACCCTTCCGGATGTACGAACACCGCAACGTTAAACCTGACAATCAACAACAGTACGACATCAACTGCAACCGAAACGGCTTGTGATAGTTATACCTGGGCGGAAAACGGAACGACATATACAACAAGCGGAACCTACACCAACGTTACAACTAACGCTTCCGGATGCACAAACACCGCAACGTTAAATCTGACAATCAACAACAGTACGACATCAAGTGTGACCGAAACGGCTTGTGATAGTTATACCTGGGCGGAAAACGGAACAACTTATACAACAAGCGGAACTTATACCAACGTTACAACTAATACTTCCGGATGTACCGACACGTCAATATTAAATTTAATCATAAACAATTCAGAATCTCCAGTTGGTGAATCGTCCCAGATAATAACCGGCAATGCAACAATCGCTGATATTGTTATCAGTCCGTCAACTGTTGTTTGGTATGCATCTGAATCGGATGCAATATCGCATACTAATCCGCTGAGCAGTACTACAGCTTTGGTGAACGATGCTACTTATTACGCAGTCAATACGACTAGTCAAGGCTGTAGCAGCGCACCATATCCGGTAACGGTTTCAGTTACATTGGCTACGAATTCTTTTGATGATACACAGTTTAGCTTTTATCCGAATCCTACTTCGAACGTACTGTACCTTAAATATGACCGTACAATTAATACTATAAGTGTAAATAATGTATTGGGTCAGGAAGTATATGCCAAATCGCTAAATGCGAAAGATGGTGTAGTAGATTTTTCGAATTTACCATCAGGAAATTACTTTGTTAGGGTAACTAGTGGTGATTTCGTGAAAATTATTACAATTATAAAAAGATAAAACAAATTGTTAATTACAAAAAATCCCAAATTCCGATAAGAGTTTGGGATTTTTTTATTGATTTCCCTGAATGGAATTTGATGCAAAATAAATTTATTTTATTGGCAGAAGCGGATGAAAACGATTCATTAAGAACAGCTAACTTGGCTTTTTCTTTGTGGAGTGTCAGGGACTGTAATCGAACACTTAATTCCAATCTTAACTTTTTTTGAAAACTTAAAACAGGCTTTTAAAGAATTAAAAATCCTTTTGATATTTTTTACTTTTAAAAGTAACTGTAAACAGGTGATATTAGTTCGAGACCATTCATAAGCCTTTACTTTATAAACAAATTAACTTGCTCTAAAAGATGACTTTAAAAACATACAGTTTTATAATACATCTTAACTTTGTATATGCTAATTTGCACAAACGAATAAAATGTAACTAAGGAGACATTACAGATTAATAAACATGACAAAAGAAGAGTCTATCAAAGAGTATTGCTTTAGAATCAATAAAAGCATAGATTATATTAAAGAAAATCTTCATGAAGAACTCTCTTTAGAAAAACTGGCTGGTCTTTCCAATTTTTCAAAATTTCATTTTCATAGAATTTTTAAATCCGTAACGGGAACGACTATTAATGAGTTTATTAAAAATGCAAAAATAGAAAGAGCTCTATTTTTCTTAATGAACAATCAGTCAAAAACTATGAACGAAATTGCTAATGACTGTGGTTTTTCAAGTCTTTCCTCTTTTTCAAGGAGTTTTCGTGAAATCAAACAGATAACACCAAGTGAATGGAAAAAACTTTATAATAATAGCAATATTGGTATAACAGATAGCAATATTGGAAAAATGCAGTCCGAAATCGAAAGCTACCTTGCACTCAAATTAAATAATTTAAAAAAGATTGAAATGAGTGAAATTGTAAAACTTGATTTTGAAATCAAAAAGTTGGAAGAGTTTAATGTTATTTATATCAGAAACCTCAATATCAATAATCATGACAGCGAAACATTTGGAAAAATGTTTGAGCAGCTTTTTAGCTGGGCCACTCCAAGAAATTTAGTTAATTTTCCTGAAACCAAAGCATTAACCGTTTATCGAAGCAATGCTAATTTATCCGGAATGCTCCAGGCTGATGTTTGTTTGTCTGTTCCTGAAGGAATCGTTGGAGAAGGATTAATTGGCAATACAAGAATAAGCGGAGGATTATATGCTATTTTCCATAAAGAAGCACCAATATCTGAATGCTTCAAAACATGGAATTACATTTACGAAGTATGGTTTGAAGAAAACGGTTACCAACCGGATAATAGAAATTTCTTTCTAAGTCATTTAAATGATCCTAAATTACATCCTGAAAATCTTCATATTATTGACATTTACATACCAATTAAGTTATTGTGAGAATTGTGATATGCAAGCTTTAATAAAATCAAATTAAATTTTATGAAATTGTCATTTATTGTATCATTCTCTTTGACAGATAATGGTTTACGATTTAATTTTAGACTGAAGTATCTCTAAGAGAATTTAAAAAATATTTAAATCAAGGTCTTTATTGAAAGAAAAAAACGATAAAAAAATAAAGCCACTGTAAGACAGCCCCTTTATTTGTTTTTCTGTGGGCGATGAGGGATTCGACCCCCCGCCCCCCCCTTGCTGGCGCGAGCGTCTCGCTCGTGCAGAAACTATATTCACGAGCGAGACGCTCGCGCCAGCAGGGGGAACATTAAATTGTTCCAGATTAAAATTGCACAAAATTGTAGAATAATATTACTGCACACAACAGCAGTCACGGCTTATTACTAGATTTCATAAACCGGAAAATTTTTTCCTCACGAAAAAATTCTATCTTAGTGGAGAAAACTCGTTTCGCTTAACCGCAACAAGCCGTGGCTGCGAAACGTTATGCGATATGCTAAGAACTTGCTGATTAAAACTAAGCAATTAACCTAAAAACGCATTTATGAAATTTTTTAAATTTTTATTTACTTTATTTGGATTGTTACTTTTAGCTGGTTGTCGACTTGAAAATGCACCTAAAGGTTTAATGATAGATTATCCATATTTTATAACCAAAGATTCAATGTTTGTTAAAAAAATAATGGTTCCAAAGGGAACCGAGTTAATTTATCAAGAGGATGGTTTTAACAAAGGTAAACAAGAAAAAATTTTGAACGAAGAAAATCTCAAGACAATAAAACTTCACAATGGTGCAACAATCGATTGGGGAGGCGTACCCGTTTATGAAATTGAACTTTTTTTTAATACCAAGATGCATGGATTTACAGTTTATGCAAACTTTTACAGATTGAGTAAAGACAAAAAAACTAAATTTTCCGAGTTATGGCAAAGCTGTAATGATGGATTAGGTGTGACTGTAAAAAATCTTAATGATTGGTCTTTTAATCCTAAAAACATCTCTGATATTGAAAGTTGTAGTGTAAGCTACCAGCGATATTTCAAAGAAGATGCAAAGCAGCAAAAATTTTTGGATTCTATTTATAATGAAGTAACTAAAAAAAAATAAAGCTAAACTAATAAGCACATCGCATAACAGCGGTTAAACCCTTGCTGGCGCGAGCGTCTCGCTCGTACACAAACTATATTCACGAGCGACACACTCGCTCCAGCAGGGGATCGTAATTTTTAATCTACAGCTTCTCTTCCTTTTTTGTAAATACCCAAACTTCTTGTTTTTATAAATCCATCTTTTTGAATTTTTATATCAATTAATTCTTTGCTTAATGGATATTGATGATATTTCATTAAACGTAATTGATAGCCATTTTCAATTTTTTTATATTGACTCGCTTTCAATTCAGTGTCTAATTGATAACCATAAGTATGAGCCAAAAGTATAGCCTCTTCTAAGTTATCTATTTCACCAATAAAATTTCTAAATTCTTCATCGGTTCGGATATATTTTACTTTTTGGTTCACAATAGTTGTCACATAATTACAGCGATAACTCGGATGTCCCCCTTCAAATATTCCATATGGTTCAAATTTTTGAGTTATTTCTTTTTTCAATAAAGTATCACCACCTTCCTTTAGGATTGTTCGACTAATTTTCTGGTCACCATAGCTTTCATGGTAAGATGAATAGGCCCAATATTGAAAATTATCATTTGGTACAATTTTCTTCCCGATACTATCTAAATAATTATATTTCAAACTGTAGTCTATTTTTCGAAATTTTGTGTCGCTTTTTTCAATCTCTTCTTTTTTTGAACAAGAAATTAATAAAACTAAAAGTATAAATGTAATCCTCATTTTTAAGATTTTTTAGAGTCATGTCGAAAAACGTTTCCCCTTGTTGGTTACAGGCTGTTACCAGAAGCTGACCTTTCTTTTTCTAATCTTTTTCTTTCAAGCAAAATAGCATTTGATAAATCTTTCTGAAAATGATTTTTATAATATTTATAATAATCACGGTTACGAGTATGTTTATATCCCAATTTCATTTCAAAAATTATCTGATCATTTATTTCGACTACAAGAGCTTGCATTTCCGCAGGTTTTGGAATTACTGTGTATGCTGATTTGGTACGCAATTTTCCATCAAAGTTTACGTAAGTATACATCGCAAAATAAACATCCGCAATCGTAAGCACTTTATTTTTTAGATTTTTATTGTTTGGCAAATAGGCTTTCGACAATACATTAAGTCTTGAAACTTTACGTATAAGAGTATCATAGTCAATCATTTTAATAAAACTCTCCTTGTACTTTGCTAATGCTTGCAAATTTTTAGGTGGTTCTTTTCGGTTTGCAAGAACTTCAACTTTTTCTTCCATATCTTTAAAAAGTAAAAACAATCCTTTGTAATGAGAATCTAAAAAACTTAGTATTTCAAGAACCTCTTCGAGTTTACCTAATCTTAATTGTTTTTTTAAATTTTGCCTCGTAAAGTAAATACTAATGATTGAAATAGCAATTGCTATAGACGAAAACACAATAGGAATAATTTTATAAATATCGATTTCCATAATTATTATAAAGGTTTTTTCCAATCTCTAGTAACGTTCTCACATTACAGCAGGCTTAGGACTAAATTAAGTTTATCTTCGGATTTGCCAAATAATCCACTTTGCTGGCATAAAGGAAAAGGAGAAGAAGATCTAAGAGATTTTGGCTTAATGATGCTTGAATCGAGATATGAAAGTGCAGTTGCAGTTGGTGAAGCCTTTAACAAGGAAGGCAAAACAGATATTATTCTGAAATCAGATAATGGAAGTAATCTTTTTGTTGCTGAGTGCAAAGTCTGGCATGGGGCAGTACAATTTCATGAAGCTATTGATCAGCTTTTTGGCTATCTTACATGGAGAGATACAAAGTCAACTTTGATATTTTTTGTACGCAATGCAGACTTTACAAGTGTCCTCGCTAAAATTAAAGAAGAGGCGCAGAAGCATCCCCTTTTTATGGAGTATGTCGGCGATAGAGCGGAAACAAATTTTTCTTTCAATTTTAAACACAAAGAAGATGGAGAAAGAGTAATCAAAATTGAGATAATGGCATTTTCATTTCCAGCTAACTAATTATTTGACGATTACTACTTTAGAATTAAAAAAGGAACTCATTAATTTAAGCTATAATTGTTGTACTTATGTTGTACCAAAATAAAAGCCCCGCAAGGAAATCCTTGCGGGGCTTGTGTTTTCTTGGTGGGCGATGAGGGGTTCGAACCCCCGACCCCCTCGGTGTAAACGAGGTGCTCTGAACCAGCTGAGCTAATCGCCCTAATTTCTGTAATCAGCAATTGTGTTCCTGATTACGGGTGCAAATATAGGCAAGATATTCGATTTTACAAGCCTTTTTCAAAAAAAATGTTCTTTTTAATCCTTTATAATTCCTGTTATTCTTTGCATTTATCCGACATTCAACACTAACATTTTAAAGATCAAACAGATGTCGTTATTCCGAAACAAATTCAAGTTGTCTGAAAATCGGTACAAGCGCATGCCCTTTATCCGTAAGAGTATATTCTATATGTAGCGGTTTTTGCTGAATCACTTTTTTTTCCAGTAATCCGAACTCCTCCAATTCCCGTAAGGCCACCGAAATTGTTTGTTTATTTGATCCTTTTATATTCCGTAATAAAGTATTAAACCGGATCGGACCTTCCAGTGCATGACGAAATAACTGTGCTTTGTATTTTCCGGACAATAGTTTTAATAAACCTTGTGCCGGGCAATCATAAGCTTCATTGGTATCTTTTTCCATGGTCATTTTTTTCAGACTAATTGACTTGTATTGAAATTCTTTCAAACTTTGTATCAAAACTACGAATTTATTAGCAAACCATTTTTGAACTATTAAAAGCCATGCCTTAATAAAAATGAAACTATTATCGTTACTATTAATACTGATCAGCAGTGTAAGCTGCCAATCGCAAACCCAATCCAAGATGAGTGAAAACAAAACAAATCCGCTATTATGTGATCCTGAAACCGGTTCTTGCGAAATCCCTTCCGGTAACACACAAGGAGAATCCATAACAATTCCCGCGAATGCAAAACCCGTTAAAATAATTTATTATACTGATCCGATCTGTTCTTCCTGTTGGGGCATCGAACCGCAACTGCGCAAACTAAAATTAGAATACGGTTCGCTTATTGAAATCGATTATCGTATGGGCGGACTCCTACCCGACTGGAGCTATAATAGCGGCGGCATTAGCAAACCCAGTGATGTAGCGCATCATTGGCACGAAGCCAGTTTATACTATAAAATGCCAATTGACGGAAATGTATGGCTGGAAGATCCGTTGGATTCTTCCTATCCATCCTGTATCGCTGTAAAAGCAGCTCAAATTCAGGATAAAAACAAAGCTGTTACCTTTATGAGAGTCCTGCGCGAAAAACTTTATTTAGAGAAAATGAATATTGCTAAATGGGAAAACATTGAATTATGCGCTCAGCTAACAGGACTGGATACTAAAAAATTAAAGCAGGATTACGACAACGAAGCGAAAAAACTTTTCCAGGACGATTTACAACTGGCACGTCAACTGGGCGTAAGAGGATTCCCTACTCTATTCTTTTCGGATGCCGACGGCAACAAGTTAACCGTTTACGGTTCGAAGCCTTATAGTGCGTATGAAAATGCTCTTTTGGCTTTATATCCGGATGCAAAAAAGAAAAAAGTAGAAAACAACGAACCTTTATCTTTATTTGATCATTATCCAACACTTGCCGTAAGAGAGTATGCCGAAATTTTAGATATTCCGTTTGCTAAGGCCAATGAAATTTTAGAAAAATACACCAAAGAAGGTATTCTGACTAAAAAAAACATCGAAACCGGTGCTTTATACCGAAAAAAATAAGCTGTTTTAAAAACTATCGAAAAATTTAAATATTGAGAAAAATGCTATTGGTAACAATGGCATTTTTGTTTTTTATCCGGATACAGCGAGCCATAGCAATAGAAAAAAATGTAGTTTTGAGAAAAATAAGAACATATGAAGTTTCTTTTACGCTATCTTTTTTGTTTACTCACTCCTGCTACGCTATTGGCTCAGACTGCAAAAGCGAATCATAACATTGATCAATTGTCAGGTATCGATTCTGTACTTAACAGTGTTTTAAAAGACCAGCATATTGCCGGTTTTGCGGTAGCTGTTGTAAAGGGAAATGACGTGATTTATAGCAAGGGATTCGGTTATCGCGATGTTGCGAACAAGAAACCGGTAACCCCCAATACGCTATTTGCAATTGGTTCCAGTTCCAAAGCTTTTACGGCTTCTCTTTTAGGAATCCTTAGAAAGGAAGGAAAACTGACATTTGAAGATAAGGCTGTTGGCTTACTTCCGCAATTGCAATTCTATAATGATGAAATGAACCGTCAGATTACGCTCAGGGATTTGATGGCACACCGATCCGGATTATCCCGATACGATTTATCGTGGTTTTTATTTAATACCCAAAACAGAGATAGTATAATCGCACGGGTGAAATATATGAAGCCCACTGCTGCCGTACGCGAAAAATGGTACTATAATAATTTTATGTATCTCGCGCAAGGTATGATTACTGAGCGATTTACCGGTAAAACATGGGAACAAAATATAACGGAAAAGTTTTTTATTCCGTTAAACATGACACGTTCTAACACTGATATTAAAACCTTCCAAAACGATAATGATGCTGCTTTACCGTATACGGTAGAGAAAGATAATACGATTAAAAAGATCCCGTATTACAACATTAACGGAATGGGACCGGCCGGAAGTATTAACAGTAGTGTAACCGACATGGCCAACTGGTTAAAAATATGGCTTAATGAAGGGAAACTTAACGGAAAGGAAATTTTACCGGTTGATTATATTACGGAAGCTGTCAGTTCTCAAATGGTTATGGAAGCCGCTTTACCGGACAAACACGAAGATGTTTTTCTGGCTAATTATGGTTTAGGTTGGATGATCGGTTCCTATAGAGGCCATTATGTGGTGGAACATGGCGGTAATATTAATGGTTTTTCCGCTAATGTCGCTTTTTTCCCTTCGGATAAATTAGGGATTGTTGTTCTGACCAATCAAAGTGTTTCAAAAGTGCCGACAATTATAACCAATTCAATTGCCGACAAAATGCTTAAACTCACACCTTTTGACTGGAACGGAGAAGTAACAGCAAAGGCTAAAAAGGCAACTCAAACAAAAAAAGAAGCTCAAAAGTTTGCTTTAAATACAATGCCGTCACATCCGTTAAAAGACTATGCAGGTTCTTTTTTTAATCCTGCTTACGGAACAATCAAAATAACGTTTGAGAATAAAAACTTATATACAATATTAGGTGACGAAAAGATAGTCCTAAAACATATGCATTATGATGTTTTTGATCCGAGATCCATCGATAAAAACGGAAAAGCCGATACGGAACAAAGTAATTTAATGTTTAATTTTTCAACCGATTTAGAGGGCAAAATTCAGTCAATAGGAATTTTCCTTGACGGTAGCGAAAAACCGGTACAATTTGATTTAATTAACCCGGTAAAAAAGTAAATAAAAAACTCCGACATGGCTGTCGGAGTTTTTTATATAAAGTCATAGCAATGTTGTAAATAGCTATTAGTGAGCATAACTGTTATAGTAGCGACCATTTATTTCCGGTAGGCTTTTATCTTTAAACCAACCGGGATGTATCAGTACTTTATAAGTAGTCGATAGTGTATAATCGTCTTTTTTTCTGGATTTTTTAATTTTACCTTTTGAATAGCCGATGATAAGATTATCGGCTACATCCCGTCCGATATCAAAATAATCAATACCGTTCTTTTTAAACCACTTTCGGAACGGATTTTCCTCTCCGTTATTATCAGGACCAATTTCGTATAATTCAAGATAGATATCATGGATTAATCGTATAAGAAAACATCGTTCTTTATATTCTCTACCGATTCTATGGAAATCAAAATCAACATCCGGATGCGTTGTTTCGACTTCTAAATCCAATTCTAAGACCGGAAGTTCTTTTTTACCCAATAACGGCGCCCAAATATTATAACCGACAAATAACGGTGACCAAAAAAGCTCTTTTATTTCATTTGAATAAGAGTCTTCCAAAATTTGCCATTCTTCTTTTAAAACATAAGGATGCATCTCCTCGGGTAGCATTTTAGAATTGTACTTATTCGATTGGGATACCAATTCCTGAAAACGCTTAACACCAACAAATTTTTCTTCATTCGTTACATCAATTCCTAATGATTTAGCATACGATTTAAAATTTCGGGAAGGCGCCTGAATACAAAGATTCACTAAATCTTCTGTATCCCATAACTTCTCATTGGATTGGACACAAAATCTATATTTGCTCATGTTCTTTTGTTATTTGTTTTTAACGTTTAATATCCTTTACAATTTCAGCTTTTTTATTACTGATTACTACAAATATAATAAAAATATTGAAAGAAAAAACTTACTTTAAAACAACCGTACTTACTCTAAATTTTATAATGTTCCTTTATTAAATCCCTTTAGAACTGTGCTTACCTTTATTTATAATAGTCTGTAAAATTTACTTCGACTTTTATATAATTTTCATTGGCTTCCAAAATTGAATTTATTTTTAAAAGACATTCCTGGTTATTACCCGCCATTATAAAAGCTAAACCCCAAATATCTTTTGAGATTATGAATCCCCCCATTTCAGAAGCGATACTTATCAAAATCTCGTCATTCATCCATAGATCCGTTATGTCTTCGATATTAGGGTTCAGTTCTGAAATTGCATTTAATAAATCAGATAGAAAAGCTTCATTTTCTGCACCTTCTACAAACTCTATTAAAAGTCTTAAGGAATCATTTGAGGAGCCATATTCCGGACGAAACTTGTATTTGTACATTGTATTTACTTTAAGCTGGTCTTTTAAACTTTTAAACCCTTAATTTCACAAAACCGCAATTATAAGATGGTTGAATTGAAGCTGTATTTTTCATCCAGCTCTTCAGTTTTTATTTTGTGCGTTTCTATTAATTCACCGAACTTATTGTAAATGGTAAGCCGGCCAAATTCATTTTTATATTTAAGTTCAACTTTATGAATTTGATCATTATGTATAACAATTCTTTGAAATTTCTTAAAACTATTGCTATACATAATTATGGATTTCTTGGAATTTCACTAACTTCTGATTCATATCTCCGTTGAAATAATTCAACCTGATGATCGGTCAAAAGAAAAGTTGAAAGATCATTTCCCCCATTAACTAAATAGAATCTTTCATCTGATTTCTTTAGCTTAAGAATTTCGTTTAACTTCTTGAAAAAATTATTTGCCGCAGAATTCCAAAACGTTTCATTATCTAATTCTTCCTCTGTATAAAGAATTATTTTTTCCCCATTAATACTGATTTCTCTCATTTTTTCAGTATTGTCTGTTTTTTCTACAATCAATGTAATATTTCTTTTTGACAGCATTTTAACCAATTGAGGTACAAAATAATCAAAACTGAATTCTGCCAGTTCTTCCGCATCTATTGCCGCAAACTTATTTGTGTTTTCATTGTAAATGTCTAAAGAATCAATTTTATTAATATCCACATTTTGTTCTGAATATTTAAAAAAATCTTCTTTAATCAATTGACTTTTAAACTCTTTTTCTGTAATATTTAATTTCTTGGCCTTGATATTACCTCTAATTCCGTTTTCTGTTTTCTTAGAACACGAAACAAATACAAGTATAATAAAAATAATGTTCCTCATAAATTAGGTTTTAGCATTTAGGCATACCATTCTGTAGCTTTACGCAGTAACAACATTGATAGTACCTTTTATATTTTATTCTTAACGTTACAATATTATAAAATCTAACTTTCCGTTATTCATTTTATCCCTTTGGGCAATACAAGTATATCAAGGAATTGCAATGTATTTTGAATGATCAACTTCAGTTAAATGAAGATGCATTCTTTTCTTTAAATAGGTCTCATTCTCTATTTTAATTTTTCTTATGCTGCTTTTTGCCATTTCTCTTTTAAATAAACGAAGTGTTTTCCCAAAAAACGAACCGTTATACCAAACCCTTGTTACTGATTAGCTGTTTATTTTAAACTAACTATTCTAATGTCTCCACTTTCCTTTAAATTTACCATTGTAAAATATTCCGTCCCCTTTTGCTACAATGTTGCAATTCGGAATTTCGCTTGCTATTTTTAGAAGACCTTCAAATGTATAATTGTTTTCCCATATGTCTATAATAATGGTTTCCAGGTTTTCTAATACCGTTAATTTTCTCAGACCTTCTTCCGTTATTCCTGTTTCGTGAATTTGCAGGTCCAGTAAATTTTCCAATTCGGCTAAGTCTGAAATACAAGCGTTTGTAAGTTGCGGATTATCTTTTAATCTAAGGCTTTTTAATTGTTTTAGTTTCTTCAGATAGTGCATACCGGCGTTTGTAATTTCAGTTTCCTGTAAATTCAAATTTTCAATTCCACTGCAATTTGATAGATGAAGTAATCCTTCGTCATTAAGATTAGTACCGGAAAAACTAGCCGATTTCAGATTCGGAAACCGGTTCAGATAAGATAACTCATTGAAATTACTGAGTGGTTCTTCCCCTTTAAGCAAAAAATGTTCACTGTTTATATCGTAGTAGTGATTCCCTATTTTTATTTCACTTTCCATTTAATGATCATTTATCTTATACCTTATAGGTTGTTATTTCATGGATTTAAATTTGTGCTGTCAGGACTGAATTCAAATATAGAAAAATGCCTTAAAGCTCCCATTAGGATCCAAATAACCATCTAAAAATGGTATAAAAACCAATTACGGCTCCTATAACTACTATTGCAATTAACGATAAGCATCCATATTTAAACATTTTGTCCTTAAAGCTTTCTACATGAGGTGTTGTATCTTCTTTAATTTCATTGCGCGCTTCAGAAACCGGTTTTATGTAGGCAATCATTTCCCCGCTCATCCACTCCTTTCTCCATTCAAAATCAATATAGTTTTTTTCGGTGTTATTGATAATCGTTTCGGAATCCCTTGATGCTTTTAAGAGTTCAGCAGCAAACAATTCAAAGCCTTCTTTATTTGCTTTAATATGCATTTCATCTTCATCTTCACCTTCACCATAATATAAGCCAAATGAAGCTTTATCTTCAGCATTATTATTCGTTAAACTTTGAATGATTTTGTCTAATTCTTCTTTTTCCATTTAGTTTGTTCAAGTTGCTTTTATGCATAATTTAAATAATCGACAGCTATCATTTCGAGAACCATTATAGATTCAAAACCAATCTTTAAATCCATGTTTCGTTGCCGACATTATTTTATTCGTAACGTATTCCGAAGCTATAACGTTTCTTTTTTGGGTTTTTAATGATATAGGTCGCTTCTACGATGGCAGTAGATGTACAAACTTCATCAGATGTTAATCTATATATTAAAATAATACTATCTTTTTTTATTTCTAAATCCCCGGAATAGGTTCCGCAGGCATTGGCATCAATTTTTTTTGATATATAAATAATCTTGTCAATGTATTTGGCTTTTACTTTTGAGTTTAAATTAGCTTTAAGTTTATCGTAGTTCACATCGTCAAGTTCGGCAAGAAATTCAGAGTTAAAATATATTAGATTGGGATTTACTTCTTTTTTCTTTTCTGCACAAGAAAAAGTAAGAATGCTCATAATTAAAAAGCAATATGTTTTTTTCATTAGAATTTATCGTTTTTTTTGCTCCCCTGACCTTATGCAAAGACAGAACTAAAATATTCAAAAGTTAGCTTCATTATAATCTAAAAATTTCAGGAAAACCGCTGTTAGTTGTAGTCTTTTTTAATCACTCCCTTTTATTTGAAGAAATACAATTTTTGTTTCATCAATTTCAAAAATAATATCGATTCCTGTTAATCTATAGAAGCTATTTTCAATGAGTTTTAATTCATAAATATCCGATGCGCTTCCTGCAAATTCTTTCTCCATATAATTAATGAAGTGATCAATTGCATTTTTGATGCTAAAACCTAAATCTTTAGTCAATTCATTTTCAGTATAATCAGCAGTAAATCTTCGGGTTAAACCGGATTTTAATTCCGTTTCCAGTTTATTTTTCCAGTCATTACATTTAACTATTTCAAGTTTCCAATCATATGGATATACACCGAAAAGTTCGTATGAATTATTTTGAATTGCACTTTCAATATTTCCGGCTGAAAAGTTAAACGCAAACAGTTTATACTTCATTCCAACCACAGAATAAGATTTTATTAATTCCAGCGCATTCAGATACCCATTCAGATAGGTTAATTTTGTTTGTAAAATTTGATCTTTTAGTTCTTCGTTTAACATGCAATGCTATTTATAATCTTTCGGTTAAAATTACAGCTAACGCTCTTTCAGGAGTTGTTTGAGGTTATAAAAATTAGTTTTTTATTTTACCATTTTCAAAATTTTGAACATCAATCCGATTGCCGTCTATGTCATATGAATTCAGGCTTCCGGTTCCTTTTTTTAAAGTGCCTTTTTCTAAGGGATTTCCCTTTCCGTCATAACAGGAAAAAATTTCCATTAAATTTCCGTCTTCATAAAGCCTTTCGGTGTAGAGATTACCATTAGAATGATACCAGATCCACTTCCCGATCATTTTACCGGATGCTAAATTTCCTACTCCTTCTTTATTTCCGTTATCATGATAAAAAAGCCATTGCCCATCTTGTTTTCCCTCTTTAAAATTTCCGATTTGCCGCAACGTTTCATTTTCATGATAAATTTTCCAAATACCGGTCTCTTTATCATCTTTAAATGAACCTTTTTGGTACATTTTTCCATTTTGATGATAATATTTCCATTGCCCGTTTTTTAATTGATCAACCATTTTTCCTTTCATTTTTAATTCTCCCGTTTCATAGAACGTTTCTGATGATTTACAGGAAATAAATAAAATGAGTGTCAAAAAGGATAGTAAATAGTTACGCATTGATTTTATATATTGTTTGATCATTATTACAAGCCTTATATTGCCATACAGCTTCCGGCTATCACTTTTAATTGATTGTCGACTATTTTCCAAACTCGCAGATAACGAAAATTTCCTTCAAATTTTTGCCCCGACATTGTTCCTGAAATCCTGGAAGACAGAGTAACTACAACGTTTTCTCCGATTTCTTTTATAGCTTCTATTGCTGACGTGATTTCTTCTAAAACCAGGTTTCCGGATTTGTGTGTTTCTAAATCCATTTCCTTGGTAATTACTTCGCCGCCCGGAAGAACAAAAAGCAAATCATCATGAAGTAATTGCTCCAGGATCTCGACATCGCTTTTCTTCATCGCTTCGAGGAGTCGGTTTTCAATTTCCAGTATTTTTTGTTGGTTAAGAGTTGTTGAATTCATAAGTAAATTTTTAGCCGTTTTTTTTAATTTCGTCCGTATATTCACTAATAAAATAATTGTCTCTTTT